>DATHPQ010000107.1:0-4523 GCA_035483735.1 Xanthobacteraceae bacterium
GGACCACGAGACTAATTTCTCGGATTGCGCAATCCTTAACAGATACCGACAAAACACAAAACTGCTCAGCACTTGTGCATTACGCTGGCAAGGAATCAGGCTGCGCCGCGACCTTTTGCTTCGCCTCCGTGCGCATGGGCATATAGGAAAGGCCCACAAACACGCTGATGAGCATCAGGAGAAAGTAGATCTTCATTTGCTTCTTGGCCTCCGCCGTTATTTTGCTCACCCACACAAAGCAAGAAGCGTTCCAAACATTAAAAAATGGTTAGTTGAGGGCTAATGCGACCGATCATATTCAAGCTGTTGAGCGGGACCTCATGACCGAGCCAGTCACTGAGCCAACGACTAAGCCGCCGGCGCGGCAGGGTTCCGCGGGCCTCGCCAGCCGCGCCATGAGCGCGTTGCGGCCGCTCATTCCGGCTCGATTCCGCCGCGACAAGCCTACGGTTCCAGTGGTACGGCTCACCGGCGTCATCGGCTTTTCGACGCCGCTGCGGCCGGGCTTGAGTCTCGCCGGCATCGCACGCACGCTCGACAAGGCCTTCGCCACCAAGAATGCGCCGGCCGTTGCGCTCGCCATCAATTCGCCGGGCGGCTCGCCGGTACAATCGCACCTGATTTTCCGCCGCATCCGTGAGCTTGCCGCCGAGCACAAGCGTCAGGTCATCGCCTTCGTCGAGGATGCCGGCGCCTCGGGCGGCTACATGATCGCCTGCGCCGCCGACGAGATCATCGCCGATCCGCATTCGATCGTCGGCTCGATCGGCGTGGTCGGCGGCTCGTTCGGCTTCGACAAGCTGATCGCCAAGATCGGGGTCGAACGCCGCCTCTATACGTCGGGCGAGCACAAGGCCTCGCTCGATCCGTTCCTGCCGGAAGACCCCGGCGATGTCGAACGCCTGAAGGAACTGCAGCGCGCCATCCACGACGATTTCATCGCGCTGGTAAAATCGCGGCGCGGCGCCAAGCTGAACGGCCCGGAAAGCGACTTATTTTCCGGCGAATACTGGACCGGGCGGCGGGCATTGGAACTCGGCTTGGTCGACGCCATCGGCGACTTGCGCGGGGTCCTTCGCGAACGATTTGGCGACAAGGTGGTTACACCTCTGGTCACCGAGCGCGGCTTTTTCGGCCGCCGCGTGCTTGGCGTCAGCACCGGCGATCTACTGGGCGGGGCGCAGGCGGGGTTTTCCGCGGGTCGCCAAACGGGTTTCGCCGAGGACGTGATCTCGGCACTTGAGGCGCGCGCAATGTGGGCGCGGTTCGGGCTCTAGCGCATGATTCGGAACAGCGGGAACCGGTTTTCCGAAAAAGATCATGCGCCACTAAAGTTGAATTGTTCGAGGAGGCGCTGATGCCGCCGGTCGTTATCTTTGCCCTGGGAATCGTCGGAGCGGCCGCCTTGGTGCGCTGGTGTTCCAAGGAAGTGCGGCGGGTGAATGCCGAGCTCAACAACGTGCGCGCCCGCGCCGCCGTCGAACCGGTCGACCGCAATGCCTTGCCGACTCTGAAGCGCGATCCGAAAACCGGCGAATACCGGCCGGGGTAAAAATTCCTTCCGCTCATTCCCGCGCAAGCGGGAATCCAGACGGCTTGCACAAGCCTCGTAAGACTGGGTCCCCGCCTTCGCGGGGACGAGCGGTGATGACGGTGCTGTTACTGCGTATCGTGGATGCCGCGTTCTTTCACGACGCGGCCCCACTTGTCGTATTCCGCTTTCATGAAAGTGCCAAAACTCTCCGGCGTATTGCCGACCGGCGTGGCGCCGGCCTGAACCAGCTTGTCGCGCGTCGCCGGATCGTTCAGCGCGGCGTTCACCGCGCTGTTGATTTTCGCAATCACCGCCGGCGGCGTCTTCGCCGGCGCGAGCAACCCGTACCAGTTCGACGCGTCGGTGTTGGGATAGCCTTGCTCGGCGAGGGTCGGCACGTCCGGCAGAATGGCGTCGCGCTTGTTCGACGCCGCGCCGATCGCCACGAGATTGCCGCCGTTGATCTGCGAGATCAGCACCGGAATGTCGGCGGCGATCACCTCGACCTGGCCGGCGAGCAGATCAGTCAAGGCGGGAGCGGCGCCACGATAGGGCACGTGCAGGAATTGCACGCCGGCCGACGCATCGAGCAGTTCTTGCGCCAGGTGCGGCGGCGAGCCGATGCCGGTCGAGGCGAACGGAATGGTGCCGGGCTTCTCCTTGGCGAGCGCGACCAGTTCCTTCGCGGTCTTGATGCCGGATTTCGGCGTCACCGCCAGCACCTCGGTGACCGTCGTGACCAGCGCCACCGGCGCGAAATCGCGCAGCGGGTCGTAATGCAGGTCGGCCATGATATGCGGCGACACCGTCACCGCGCCGGCCGTGGTCAGGAACAGCGTGTAGCCGTCGGGATCGGACTTGGCGACGAATTCGCCGCCGAGCGTGCCATTGGCGCCGGGCTTGTTGTCGATGATGACAGCCTGGCCGAGCACATCACGCATCTTCTCCGCCACGACCCGGCCGACGAAGTCGGTCGGGCCGCCGGGCGGAAAGGCGATCACGATATGGACCGGTCGCGACGGGAAATCGTCGGCTTGCGCGATTTGAGCCGAGGCGAACGACAGCGCCGCGGCCCCGGCGATCAACATGGCTGCAATTCTGCGCACAACTCCCCCCTATAATCAGGCGTCACATGCCGGGAATCAGATATCGGATCCGAGCTATCGCTCATGTTTCCGTCCCGATTGCGGATTTCCGATAGCAGCATAAGGGGCGTAAGGCCATGCGTCATGCCAACCGCGAGGGCGACGTGAAGGCTTGACAGAGGCTTGACCTGCCGCCCGCCATCCACCAACAACGCGCCATGACTGGAACCCCTTCAGCCGCCAGCGTCGACCTGCCGACCTATATGCGTCCCGACCGCTCGTTCCAGGGCCTGATCCTGGCACTGCAGCGCTATTGGGCCGATTTGGGCTGCGTCATTCTTCAGCCGTATGACATGGAAGTCGGCGCCGGCACCTTTCATCCGGCGACCACGCTGCGCGCGCTCGGGCCGAATTCGTGGAACGCCGCTTATGTCCAGCCGTCGCGCCGGCCCAAGGACGGCCGCTATGGCGAGAACCCGAACCGCTTGCAGCACTATTATCAGTTCCAGGTCATCCTCAAACCGTCGCCGGACGATCTGCAGGATCTCTATCTGAAGTCGCTCTATGCCATCGGCATCGATCCGAAGATCCACGACATCCGCTTCGTCGAGGACGATTGGGAAAGCCCGACGCTCGGCGCCTGGGGGCTCGGCTGGGAGTGCTGGTGCGACGGCATGGAAGTGTCGCAGTTCACTTACTTTCAACAGGTCGCCGGCTTTGAATGCGCGCCGGTCGCCGGCGAACTCACTTACGGTCTCGAACGGCTCGCGATGTATGTGCAGGGCGTCGAGAACGTCTATGAGCTCAATTTCAACGGCCGCGACGGCGCGCAGAAGGTGAGCTATGGCGACGTGTTCCTGCAGGCCGAGCAGGAATATTCGCGGCACAATTTCGAATACGCCGACACCGACATGCTGTTCGCGCAGTTCCGCATGGCGGAAGAGGCGTGCAAGAAATATCTCGCCGCCGGTTGGGCGCCTCCTCCTTCTCCTCCCCCGCATGCGGGGGAGGGTAGGGTGGGGGTGAAACATCTGATGGCGCTGCCGGCTTACGATCAGTGCATCAAGGCGAGCCACGTCTTCAATCTGCTCGATGCGCGCGGCGTCATCTCGGTGACCGAGCGGCAGAGCTACATATTGCGGGTGCGCGAATTGGCGAAAGCCTGCGGCGAGGCCTGGCTCGCCACCGCAGGCGGAGGGAAAAGCACATGAGCAGAGCGGGACACGCAAATGAGTGAAGTCCCCGAAATCGGCGGACGCAAGCCGATCCCGGTCAAGGTCGAGGCCGGCAAGAGTTATTGGTGGTGCGCCTGCGGCCGCTCCAAGGCGCAGCCGTTCTGCGACGGCTCGCACAAAGGCACGCCGTTCCAACCGCAAGAATGGAAGGCGCAAAAAGACGAGGAGGCCTGGTTCTGCGCCTGCAAGCGCTCGCAGCACCAGCCGCTCTGCGACGGCAGTCATAAAGCGATGACCTGATGCCTGATCTTCTCCTCGAACTGTTCTCCGAAGAAATCCCCGCGCGCATGCAGGCCCGCGCCGCGGAGGATTTGAAGAAGGCCGTTACCGACCGGCTGGTCGATGCGGGTCTCGTTTATGAGGGCGCCAAGGCTTTCGTGACGCCGCGGCGGCTGACGCTTGCCGTGCACGGCGTGCCGGTGCGCCAGCCCGATCTGCGCGAGGAGAAGAAGGGCCCGCGTGTCGGTGCGCCGGAAAACGCGGTCGCGGGGTTTCTCAAAGCCGCCGGGCTGAAATCGATCAGCGAAGCCAAGGTGCAGCCGGACAAGAAGGGCGACTTCTATGTCGCGGTGATCGAGAAGCGCGGCCGCGCCGCGATCGAGGTGATCGCGGAAATTCTGCCCGAGGTGATCAAGAGCTTTCCGTGGCCGAAATCCATGCGCTGGGGCG
>DATHPQ010000108.1:0-8898 GCA_035483735.1 Xanthobacteraceae bacterium
GAACCGCATCGCCCTGACCAGCGCCACCATGAATTTCTTGGCGTTGTCCGGCTGCGCTTCAGTGAATTTCGGGCTGTAGAACACCACCGCGGTCTGGCAGTCGGGGATCAACTCATCGATGCCGACGATCTTTTTCGCCGCGCCCGATTGGAGGAGTTCGGTGGTGGTCGGCTCGACGGTGAGGCTCGCATCGATGCCCTTGTTGGCGTAAGCCGCGATCTGATTGGGAAAGCCGAGAAAGACCGGATCGATATCGTTGTAGGTCAATCCGTTCTTTACGAGCGCGAAGTTCATGATCGCATTTTCGCTGTTGCCGTTGGCTGACATCGCGACTTTCAGGCCTTTGAAATCCTTGACGCTCTTGATCTGGCCGCTGTCGACCAGATCGGTGCGCGCCAGGATCGCCTCGAAGCCGTAGCCCGGGGCGTTGCGCGCCTTGTCTGAGACGACTTTGATATTGATGCCGCGCTTGACCGCGTTGTAGAGCCCGGCCGAGGTGGCGCCCGAGCCGACGTCGACTTCACCGGAGCCCAGCGACGGGATCATCTTCGCCGCCGAATCGAAGCGCACGAATTTCACCTTCAGCCCCTGCTCGGCGTAGTAGCCCAGCGCGTCGGCGATGAAGAGTGGGGCGTCGCTCGAGGCGCCGATGGTGCCGATGGTCAGCTCCTGCGCCTGGGCGCGGCCGACGAAGCCGAGAACCGCGGCGACGGTCAGCCCGACGGCGAACCAACGGCGAATATTCTGCATCGGAGCCATGTGCCCCTCCTCGCTATTTGCAAACCGGCTGCACCAGCCTTAGCACGCAGCGCAAAGCGCCGCCTGCGGCATGGCTGCGCGGCAAGCGCTCACAACCACGGCATGAGAGAGGCGTGAATCACATCCGGCACACCCTCCCCACCCACCGATTTGATGGCGCGGTCGACATCATTGAGGCCGAAGCGGTGGGTGGTGACCAGCTCCAGCGGAAAGCGTTTTGACGCCAGCTGCGCCAGCGCCAGCTCGCAGGCCTTGTAGCTGTGGCCGCGTGCGCTCTTCATGGTGATGAATTTCACCGTGAATTTCTCCAGCGGGAAGTTCGGGAACTGCGCCATTTCACCCTGAGCCACGATGACCCCGCCCTTGCGCTTGAGCGCCTCGATGCCGAGCAGAATGGGAATAGTCCCGGCGCCGGCGGTGCAGTCGAGCGCGACGTCGACACCCTTGCCGCCGGTGATTTGCATGATGCGTTCGAGCGGGTCTTCCTTCTGCACGTCGATGACGTAGTCGGCGCCGAGCTTTTTGGCGACTTCGATGCGCGCCCGATCCTTCGACGTGCCGGTGACGATGATCAGCGAGGCGCCGGCCTGCTTGCAGATCACGGTCTGCGACAGACCCTGCTGGCCGGGGCCCTGGATCAGCACCGTGGAGTTATAGCCGACGCCGCCGTCGAACAGCGACCACTCGACGCCGTTCGCCATCGGCGTCACCAGGCCGGCGAGCTCGGCGGAAACGCCCTTCGGCACGTGGTGCACCACGGCGTTCCACGGCAGGTACATGTATTGCGCGAAGCCGCCCCACAGGTGCGGCGGCTTCTCGTCCGAGGTGTAGCCGTAACGGATGGCGTCGGGATTGGTGCGCCAGTTGGTGTTCTCGCAATGGCGGTACTGACCGGCGTGGCACCATTCGCACTTACCGCATGACACGTAGTGCTCGACAAAGACGAGGTCTCCCTCTTTGAATCCCTTGCGAGACGTGAACTCGCGGCCGGCTTTGGCGATAGTGCCGATATTCTCGTGACCCATGATGGTCGGCTTGTTGTTCGGCGGATGCTTGTAGAGCTTGACGTCGGTGCCGCAAATGCCGCCGACCTCCATCTTCATCAATGCCGCGTCCTCAGGGATGTCGGGCATCGGATATTCGCGGATTTCGGTCTTGCTCGGCCCGGTGCGCACCGCCGCCAGTACTTTTTCAGCCACAGAAAATCACTCCTTGTTGGTCTTCTTGGTCGTATAAATCCACTCTAGTGTCACGTTTCCGCGGTCCGCAAGTCCTCGCGGCTCCAAGGATATAGGTACGATGCCCGCCCCGTTCGACCTGATGCGCTCGCGAAAGCTAGGCCCCAGCCATGACGCTGCGGTCGATCGGGTGCGCGACTGGACGCGCAAACGCTTTGCGCTCACCGACGACGAGACCGTCATGGTGTCAGAGGTGGCCTGCAGCGTTCCCGGCTGCCCGCCGATCGAAACCCACCTGGTGTTCTGGACCGCCGCCGGGCGGCATCACTTCAAGATCTTCAAGCCGCTCGCCGATGTGATCGAGGACGACCTGCCGCCCGCATTCATGAAGAATGCGCTGGTTGCGCTCGAAGGCGTCGACTGCGATTGCTGCTGAAAGAGCATTGAGTTGCTATGCATCCTCGTACTCTCGTTCGCGTGCCGAATGCTGGATGGTGAGAATCACGATCTCGTCAGCACTTTGGTCCAAAACATAATAGATCAGGTAGGAATATTTCCGGGTTACGAACTTGCGCACGCCTTCGATGGTCTGACGCCGACCGGCCTCAGGAAACAGTACAAGATCATGTAAGGAATCGAGGATAGCGGCGCGTACACGTAACGAAGCATTTGGATTACGCTCACGAATATAGTCGGCAATGTCGAGGAGATCCTGCGTCGCTCGCGGTGCGAAGCGAAGTTTCATCGATCGAAGCGACGAAATGCTGCCTCCACTTCGGCATCGCTAGCGAATTCGCGGCGCTTGGCCTGCGCAAGACCTTCAAGAACTGCCGGCAGGTGCGCGGCGTCGACCGCCTCAGGCTCGCCTTCGCTCGCGGCAAGCCGCAGCATGGCGCGGGCGATCTCGTCCTGGGTGTCAGGCGACAAACGGCTCACCGCTTCGAGGGCACGCTCAAGGAGCTTGGTCATAGATAGAGAATATGCATTTTCCTGCGCGATGTCACCGCCGCCAAGGCCAGTCTATAGGCCCACGGCCCCGAGCGCGTCGGCCTGACGCTTGGCGACCCGATCCATCGAAAAACGCTCAATTGCCTCGTTGAACAGCCGATAAAAGTTCAGTTCCGCGCGCAGGTGCAGGAACACTGCGCCGAGCCCGATCGCGGCGCGATCCATGAACACGAATTCGCGCGGCACCGTCACCGGGCCTTTCTGCTTAAGCGCCTGGTGCACGCGGAATGCTTCGCGCCGGCCGTATTCCGACGGCTTTACGCCGTCGGCAATGCTGCGCACGCGGTCGTCGAGCAGCGGCGCATAGATGAAGCGCGCCCAGATGTTGAGCGTGTCGATGAGATCGCGCGACATCCGGCGGAAGCCCCAGGTTTCGTAAGCGTGAACGACGAGGTCGTCGTCGCCGCGCAACAGCCCGTGGTACAGATCGACGACGCCGCGGACGAATTTCGGCGGGAAAATACGGATGCAGCCGTAGTCGAGCAGGTTGATGCCGGCGGGCGCACCGCCGCGCGTGAATACCGTGTAATTGCCGAGATGCGGATCGCCGTGAATGACGCCGAAGCGACTGAATGGATACCACCACGCGGTGAACATCGCCTTGGCGAGCGCGTTGCGAATTTCGAGTGGATCGTTCCTGTGGGTCAGCATTTTGCTGCCGTCGAGCCAATCGAGGGTGAGCAGCCGTCCGGTCGACAGTTCCGGCCAGGCGCGCGGCACGCGCACGATATCGACGTCGTCGAGCATGGCGCGGTAGAGCGCCACATGCTTGGCCTCGCGGCGATAATCCAATTCCTCGCGCACCCGCGCGCCGATTTCCTTGCCGATTTCGCTGGTATCGATCGCCGCATCGAACCGCCGCCGGATCGCGAGCAACCATTGCAGCTGCTGCAAATCGGCTTCGACCGCCGACTGCATGTCGGGATATTGCAGCTTGCAGGCCAGCATGGCGCCATCGAGCGAGCGGGCGCGGTGCACCTGGCCGAGCGACGCGGCGGCGGCCGGGTGATGCTCAAAACTTGCAAACCTTTTCGCCCAGTCGGCACCGAGTTCCGCCGTCATGCGGCGCTTGACGAAGGCCCAGCCCATGGGCGGCGCTTCGCTCTGCAACTTCTGCAATTCGGCGGCGTATTCCGGCGGCAACAGATCGGGAATGGTCGCCATCAACTGGGCGACCTTCATCAGCGGCCCCTTGAGCCGCCCCAAGGCAGAAGACAGCGCGCTCGCCTCGCCAGCGCGGTCCGGCTCGCCGCCAATGAGCCGCCGTCCGGCATAGCGCGCCGCCACGCCGCCGACATTGGCTCCGACTCGCGCATAGCGCGCGGCGCGGGCAGAGAGACGATTTTTTTCGCGATCGGTCATGGATTGCTTATTCCGACGAACAGGGTCAAGACAAACTAAGGCGTGAATAACGCGACGGAAAGATGGCGTTGATGTCCGGGCCTATGCCGCGGGTTGTTGGGCCGCAGTGGGTTTAAAAAGAGTGGCTTCAAAGAGCGCGTTGAGGAAACTCACTTGTGCCGGCACGTCGGGATTTTCGTCGAGATCGAGATGCGCGAACTTGTCGCCGCCGGTGAATAAGCTATAGGCGGAGTGAAAGCCAAGCGCGCGATAGGCCTCGAACTGCTCTTCGGTGAACAACTGATCGAGCGTGGTCTCGTGGGGGAAGTCGCTATAGCGCTTCTTGTAATCGAATATGCAGTCGTTTTCGTCGCCGGTCAGCGAGGCTTTGATATAAATGAGGTACCCCTTGCGCCCACCCGGATAGGTGATCTGTCCGAGGGCGCAATGTGGGCCGCGGTCCTTCGGCGTGTCGCCCTTTTGGTCGATAGCCGCGCTCGTCTTCATGCTTTCGTCGGCGATCTTCTGCCATGGCAGGTCGATGCGGATTCCCATGTCGATCAACGCATAGCGTTCCAACGTATTGAACGATCCGAACGCCATTTGCGGATCGGCCTCGGCATCAACTGCGACGATGACGCGGCAGCGGCGCCGGAGCAGCTCGTAGATACCGAGATTTTCGATATGACCGCCGTCGGTGAGATAGATCGATTTGCGCTTTTCGCTGAGCGCGCCGAAGGCTTCGAGCAGAAAATAATAATTCGCGACAAGATTGTTACGCCGCAGATACTCGGATATGCGGCCATGACGGACCTGCTGGCCCACAGGCTTTGCGTTGGCAACGCGACGCGGATTTCGCAACCAGTAGCCGAGCCGGATATTCAACAGCGCCAACGTCGCCGTCAGCGGCTTGATGTTCTGCGCCCCCATGTTCGACGAAACCGCCGCGCCCGAAACCGCCATGGCGGTCGGCAGATCGAGACCGACGGCAACGTCTTCGATGTCGGGGGTGGCGACGTAATCGGTCGTTTTGCTGCCGACGAATTTAGGACTGAATATGAAGAAATCCGCATTCCGGCCGCGCCTGTTCGCGACTTTCGAAGCCTCGACGTTGAGCGCCGCGTTGATCAGATGATAAGGGCCCTTCATTGCCGTGATTTGCGTCAACCGCAGCGGCGGGCGCAGCGTGGTGACGAGATCGTCATGCAGGGGGTCCGGCCGCGTCGGATTGAACAGGAATGCCTTGCCGAGTCGGTCGCGGTAGAGCGGATGCAGCGAGTTGGCGTTTGGCCGCATGAATATCGATAAAAAAATACAAACGAGCGTGGTGACGGCGTAGAGCGCCAGCACCCAATGCCCCGGCCAATCGAACAGCAGGTGCATGAGATTGTGAAACCTGGAACCACCTGGCCAATTGAAAAGCGCGTACGCCGCTTCGGCCAGCCATGCCGGCGCCAGGCACGCGCAGGTCACCCGATCAATGCAAATACCCCAATACGTGATGTCGAGATAAATCATCCAAATCGCTGCCGGGAGGATCAGCCCGCCGGCTAAGATGATCAGCTTCAGGGCAATGGCCTTGGCTTTGGCGCCGGAGCCCGGCGACTGCATGATGCTCTTGACGTATTCGCCGAACTTGTTGGCGAGGAAAGCCATGGCCGCGCCGACCGGAGCCAGTACTTTGGTAAGGGTATTGATCCAATGGGTGATTGTGACCGCAGCATCGCTGCTACCCGAGTCGAACATTGCATCGAGTATGAAGGGCTGCAGCTCGCAAAACGCCACGATGAAGAATCCGATGATCAGCCAGCCCGCCAGTTTCGCCCATCGTCCGGGAATCTCCGTTGCATTCGCCTGGCTCGGCGACGACTGAAATATTCCCCATACGATACCGGCGGCGAAGAGCAACAAGGCAAGGTCGAGGGTAACGGAGAAATGCCGCACGCCGGACGGATTAACCGCATGAAGGAGCCAGGTCGGCCACCAGGCCGCATCGCGCACCGAGAAATACAGCATCGTGATCATCGACGCCGCAAGCAAGAACTGTCCCACCAGCACCACATTGACCACGAAGCCGCGGGCATAGATCGACGCATTGTGCAGCACGTCGCCCGCGCCGCGGGGAAACAGATAATTCGAATGATCGCGCAGATGCTGCAGCGCCGGCGGCTCGTCTTCTTCCAGCTCGCTGGCGAACGGAAATTTTCTTTCGTTGGATTTCGGTAGAGGCGTGGATTCCTGCGCCGCGGTCATCGAGCAGCCGATATAGCCGCCGCCCGACACGGTCGACAGATAATCGACCCAACGGAGAACCCGGGTTCTGTGCAATGCCTGAAGCACGCCGAGGCAGAATGCCGCCGAGCGGATGCCGCCGCCCGACAGCGCGAGCCCAACGACGCTTGCCTTCTCCGGCGGCCTCAGTACCGGTTCGCCGGATATGTCTTTGGCCGCTTCGGTTTCGAGCCTGAACGTGCCGCGGGAATCTTTTTGTTCCCTGCGGCGCCTGCTGATCAGCTTGATCTCGGTCTTGAAGACATCATGAAATTTGAAAAGCGCGCCGAATTTCGCCGGTCGTATTGCCGTAAGCGCAACATATGGATCATCCAGCACGGCCACCCCCTAAACAGGAGAGCAAGCTTAGCTAGGAACAGGCGGTGTCACAATTGGCGATTGTACGCGACCAAGCTGCACTATCGCGCACCGTCGAGCGCCTCAAGCTCCCCGATCATCCGCTCGATCACGCCGAGGCCGCCCTGCCAGAACGCCGGGTCGCGCGCGTTGAGCCCGAACGGCGCCAGCAGCTCGGCATAAGGTTTTGTGCCGCCGGCCGACAGCATGGCGAGATAGCGTTCGGCAAAACCGTCGCCGGCGTGCTCGTAGACGGCATAAAGCGAATTCACCAGGCAATCGCCGAACGCATAGGCGTAGACATAGAACGGCGTGTGGATGAAATGCGGAATGTAGACCCAGAACGTTTCGTAGCCGGGCTTGAGCTCGATGGCGGGACCGAGGCTCTCGCGCTGCACGTCGAGCCATAACTCGCCGATGCGCTCGGCGGTCAATTCGCCGCTCTTGCGCTCGGTGTGGACGGCGCGCTCGAAGGTATAGAACGCGATCTGCCGCACCACGGTGTTGATCATGTCCTCGACCTTGGCAGCGAGCATGGCCTTGCGTTCTTTGCCGTCGCGCGTGCCGGCAAGCAGTTTCTTGAAGGTGAGCATCTCGCCGAACACGCTCGCGGTCTCGGCCAGCGTCAGCGGCGTCGGCGCCATCAAGGCGCCGTTCGGCGCCGCCAGCACCTGGTGCACGCCGTGGCCAAGCTCGTGCGCCAGCGTCATCACGTCGCGCGGCTTGCCCTGGTAGTTGAGCAGCACAAAAGGATGCGCCGACGGCGTCGTCGAGTGCGAGAACGCGCCCGGCGCTTTACCCGGCCGCACCGGCGCGTCGATCCAGCGCTCGGCAAAAAACCGCTCAGCGATGGTCGCCATTTTCGGCGAGAATGCGCCATAGGCGGTGAGCACCGTATCCTTGGCCTCGGCCCAGCCGATGCTGCGGGTGGCGGTTTGCGGCAGCGGCGCGTTGCGGTCCCATTGCGGCAGCCGCTTCTTGCCGAACCATTTGGCCTTGAGCGCGTAATAGCGGTGCGACAACTGCGGATAGGCGGCGCGCACTGCCGCGACCAGCGCATCGACCACCTCGCGCTCGACCCGGTTCGACAGATGCCGCTCGTCGGCGATGTCGGCAAAACCGCGCCAGCGGTCGGAGATTTCCTTGTCCTTGGCGAGCGTGTTCAGGATCAGCGCGAACTGCGCCACGTTGTCTTTGAAGGTGTGGGCGAGTGCAAGCGCAGCGTCTTTACGCTTTTTGCCGTCGCGGTCCTGCAAGAAATTCAGCGTCGGCTCGATGGCGAGTGTCTTGCCCGAGACCTTGAAGCGCAGATTGGCGATGGTGGCATCGAACTGGCGATTCCATGCCGTGTACGCCGTCATCGATTTTTCGTGAAACAGCTGCTCGACGCGATCCTCGAGCTGGTACGGCCGATAGCGGCGCACGTCCTCGAGCCAGGGCCGGTAATGGTCGAGCACGGCATCGGCCAGCACCGCTTCGAGCTGCGCGTCATCGATGCGGTTGAGCTCGAGCTCGAAGAACAGCAGGTGCGTCGAGGCCGCGGTCATCCGCTCCTGCATGTCGCCATAAAATTTTGTGCGTGCCGGATCGACCGTATCGCCCTCGTGGATGAGCACCGCATAGGAGCCGAGCCGACCCATGCGATCGCTGATCGCCTCATAGCGCCGCACCGCTTCACCGAGGGCGGCGCCACCCTCTGGCGCGGCGGCGAGCCCAGCAAGCTTGCCCTTGTAATCCTGCTCAAAGGCCAAGCAGTCGGCATCGGTGCGATCGAGGTCGCGCTTGATGGCTGGATCGTTGAGGCCGGCGTAGAGCGCGCTGAGGTCCCATTCGGGCAGCGCGCCGAACGACGCCTTTGAACCCGCAGGACGCCGTCCCGCGGGACGCTTGGGAACGATTCTCTTCGCGATCTTCGTCATACGGCGGGCGCTCCTCATCGAACCTTCATGTGGCGCGGTTCGGGCGTGGCCGCAAGGCTGTTTCG
>DATHPQ010000109.1:0-10692 GCA_035483735.1 Xanthobacteraceae bacterium
CAAAGCCGGCCAAGCTACTATCGTAGGCAATGTACGCTTTCGTTCTTGTCGGAAGAGCGTCCACAATTTTTTTACTGAGCTTGTACGTAGGCATCCTGGTCGCCCTGCCGCGTGTCGCCACCAAATCGCCACCGGAAATGAAATCGGGTACCACACCGAGAATCCCCGTAGGCGAGATTTGACGTGGCCGCAAGGATTTCTTCACAAAATGAAACGGGAAGAAACGTGCGGAAACAACAACTTGTGGACTGGGGGACTGGGGGTCGCGAGTTCGAATCTCGCCGCTCCGACCAATCCTTTCAAGAACTTAGGAAGATCAAGCGGCCTAAAATCTTCCCGGAAATCGACGATGGGAAGACTGTCGGAAGAAAGCAACAGGGCGTGAAAATCGCGATGTTGTTTACGCCCCCGTCGCGCCAATTACCGTCGGTAATGGTGATGCCGGGCGGCTTGCTGTGCCGCAGCAGAACCGCTCGGCGGTTTGCCGAATGTATCGCCCGCGCCCGACCCGCCAGGCCCGTAGTTCGGCTGGCTTTGCGCAAAGCCAGGGCCGCTGGCTGCGATGAGCAGCGTGAGCACCAGAACAAGCTTTATCGGGGTCATCGATTTTCCTCCGTGATCCTCGTTCATAAGCAACTGCCGGAGGAGCGCTTCGTTTCAACCGCCTACGCATCACCAGGAAACGGCATAAAGCCGACGCCGTTGCCGCCCCAACTTAGAGGCCGCTAACTGCGGCGCCACGAACTTTTGCAAGCGGACGGCTTATCCGGATCGTGGCAGCATCGAACATGATATGCCCAAGTCAGACCACCCCTCGCTATTTGGCCGGGCGGGCAGTGACCGCTATCAGGCGCCGGTTTGCGACAACGTGAAACGTCATTCATCAGCCGCATTGACCCGGGGCAATAGCCGTAATTGATATGATCCCGAGCGCGCGCACCTGCCGGAACAATTGTCAGCGACTGCACGATGACAGCGATCGCCAGCGCAGCCAAAATCGAAATAGCTTTCATTACCCCTGCCCTCGCGCTGTGCGAGTAACAGCTTCAATCTGGTTGTTCTCGTTGTCAATGCACGCGGCGGTTCAGTGCTGGGTGAAATAATCCACGCTGCTCAGTGTTAATGCTGGCGTGCGAGCACAGCAGGAGTTTCGACATGAGAATTATGCTTTTCGTGTTCTCAGTTATCGTTGTTACGGCCGGGCTTGGCTCGCGTGCCGAGGCCCAAAACTACCCATGGTGCGCGGTTTATGACGTGGGAGATAACGCCTACAATTGCGGTTTCGTCACCCGGGACCAGTGCATGGCCACCGTGAGTGGGATCGGCGGCTTTTGTCAGCCAAACGACCAGTATCAGCCGCCCGGCGGAGTCTCATCGCGGCGCAAGTCGCACGCGCATTACTGATCGTCGATCGTGGACGCGCGGGGGGAGCATGCAGCTTGCGCGCACGCGCGTTGCGGAATTGACCTGAGCGGATCACGACATGCTGAAATTTGCCCTCGCCGCGCTCGCGGCCGCGCTCTGTGCGATCGCGCCGGCCGCCGCGCAAAGCGATTATCCGAACCATCCGATCCGCCTGATCGTGCCGTTCGCGCCGGGCGGCAGCACCGACGCGCAGGCGCGCATCGTCGCCGAACATCTCGGCCGCGAGCTCGGCCAGCAGGTCGCCGTCATCAATGTCGGCGGCGCCGGCGGTACCGTCGGTTTCGCGCAAGCCGCCAAGGCCGCGCCTGATGGCTACACGCTCATCACCGCAACGCCGTCGCTCACCATCAATCCGTACATTCAGAAGGATATGCCCTACGACACGGCGACCGATTTCGAACCGATCGTGCTATTGGCCGACAGCCCGATCGTGCTGGTCGTGCCGAAGGAATCGCCCATCGCCTCGGTGCGCGATCTGATCGCTGCCGCCAAGGCCAAGCCCGGCGAGCTGCGCTACGGCAGCGCCGGCGTCGGATCGATCACGCATCTGAGCACGGCGCGCTTTGCATCCATGGCCGGCGTCGATCTCGTCCACGTGCCTTATCATGGCGCGGCACCCGCCATTCTCGACTTGATGGCGGGCCGCCTCGATATGCAATTCGAGAACGCACCGACGGTCTTGGATCGGGTGAAGAGCGGCGAGCTGAAAGGCATCGCGGTCGGCACCGCAAAGACGTCGTCGATCCTGCCCGACTTGCCGACCATCGCCGCGACCGTGCCCGGCTAT
Organism: Xanthobacteraceae bacterium; assembly: GCA_035483735.1. Lineage (GTDB taxonomy): Bacteria > Pseudomonadota > Alphaproteobacteria > Rhizobiales > Xanthobacteraceae > BOG-931. The sequence goes on from DATHPQ010000109.1 coordinate 2,213, forward strand.
GAAGCAAGCTCATGGTTCGGGATGCTGGCGCCGGCGAAGACGCCCCGCGCCATCGTCGACAAAATCAACGCCGCCGCCAACAAGGTGCTCGCCGATCCGGTGGTGAAGTCGCAGATGCAGGCGCTGGGCATCGATCTGATCGGCGGCACGCCCGACGCCTTCAAGGCCTATGTGAATGCAAGGCTCGCGGAAATGAAGGACGTAGCGAAAGCCGCTGATCTGGTGCCGCAGTAAGCGGCTTCTAGGAATTTGATCCCTAATACTGACGTCGCGTTTAAAGGTCTGTTGGTCTGTTCCCCCTATAGATCACCGTGCAATTTCAGGGGGAACGCGTGCACATCCTCATCAACGATTTCATCGGCGGCGTGCTCGATCGCGGCATTCCGCACTATGTGCGCAACATCATCTTCGGGCTCGAGGAAGAAGGCTTTCGCGTCAGCGTGGTGCGGGCGCCGGCGATCTGCCGCAAGCTGCCGCGCGGCGTGTTCTATCTGATCGCCGTTTTATTTGAGCAAGCCGTCGTGCCGGTGCTTGGCCTGTTCAAGCGCGCCGACATCACGCTTTACCCTTACAATTCCGTGGCCGTGATCGATCTGCTGACGCGTCGCGGCAAGATCGTCATTCACGATCTCGAGCAGCTCAACCGCGGCCTGTCGCCGTCGAAGCTCTATTACCTCGCCTGCTACCGCACGCTGAAATGGCTCAAGAGCCCGGTTTTCACGATCATGGAATTGACGCGCCAGCGGCTGATCGAAAGCGGCCTGTTCGGCGAATGCCCGATCACCGTCCTGCCGGTGACGTTCTATGCCTTCGAGCGGCTGCTCGCGGCGGTGCCGCGGCCGGTCAAAATCAAGAACTCGCTGCTGCTCTGCACCGGCTCGAACCCGAACAAGGATTTCGACACCGTGGTGTCGGACTATTTGCCCAAAGCGCTGGCCGACGGCTTCAGCGTCGCCGTCGTCGGGCTGCACAAGACAACCGACGCCACACGGCTTGAATCGCTCGGCAGTTACTTGCAGGGCGGTAAGCTCAAACTCTGCGGACAGCTTTCGGACGCAGAAGTCGCCGCCGAATATCTGGAGCACGACATCACTTGGGTGCATTCGCTGCGCGAAGGCTTTGGCCGTTGCGTGATCGAGGGCCGCCTCGCCGGAAGCCGCGTGGTCTGCTCCAACATTCCTGAATTCTCGACGCAGCGCGACGAGATGCATGACCGCGAAATCTATCTGTACAACGACCCGGCGGATTTCATGGCCACGCTCGACCGTCTCGCGCACACAGCGACGCCGCCGGCTCCCTTCGACGGCTATCCTTATCGGGCGATGCTGCGCAGCGCGATCGAAAGCGCGTTTTGAATTTCAGCCTTGCGCCAGCGCGGTCTCGATGATCTGCCGGCAGGCCACGAGCTCGTCCAGCGCCGCCTTAAGCCTTTGCCGATCTTCGGCGGTGTGGACCGCAGGCGCCTGTTCTTCTGCGGCAGGCGGTTCGGATGGTCCGGCCGCGGATGGCGGCGCCGCCGACGGCTGCACCGGAGGTGACGGCGCGTCCAGCGATATCGGCGGCACGATCGTCGGCTCACGTCGGATCCCGGTCTGCGCCATGACACGGGACTCCACACGCGGCGTGACATGGCTCTCTTGCGCCCGCGGCGCCCCCACAGCGAACAGATTGGGCTCAGACCGCGTGGCGGTTACCTCCTCGTCTTCCTCGGCGATCCCCTCATCCACATCTTCATCGTTGTCGTCGACATCCGGCGGCAGATCGGTGCTGACGCTCCAGACCGTCTGCACGAAGGTCACGCCATGCTCACGCAGGATCCGCTGCACGCCGCGGATGGTGTAACCCTCGCCGTAGAGCAAATGGCGCACGCCGCGGAGCAGGTCGACATCGTCCGGCCGGTAATAGCGCCGGCCGCCGCCGCGCTTCATCGGCCGGATTTGCGGAAAACGGCTCTCCCAGAACCGCAGCACGTGCTGCGGCACGTCGATCTCGTCAGCGACCTCGCTGATGGTGCGGAAGGCGTCCGGCGCTTTTTCCAACGGCCTGCTCCAGAAGACGCAGCATCGAAGCGCTGTGTCTTAAAGATCGATTTCGACGAAATGCAGACAAAACCAGGTTGATCTGGTTCCGCCGACACAACCGCTCCACACGCGGGAAACGCTACTCGGCTTCTTCAGCCTCAGGGCCGACTTCCACGCCGTTGATCCGCTGCTTGAGAATAGCGGACGGCTTGAACACCATGACGCGGCGTGGCGAAATCGGGACTTCCTTGCCGGTCTTCGGATTGCGCCCGATGCGCTGGCCTTTCTTGCGCACCACGAACGATCCAAATGAAGACAATTTCACCGTCTCGCCGCGCTCAAGGCAGTCGGTGATTTCCTTGAGCACAAGCTCAACGAGAGTAGCGGATTCGGTGCGCGACAGTCCGACCTTCTGATAGACCGCCTCACACAAGTCCGCACGTGTGACCGTCTTTCCCGACATCGCCAGCCCCATGCACGGCGCTCAATTGAGCCTCTTCATATCGTGCTGAATTATCAACGATATTAGCTTGTCGGCAGACGGTCAACGGGCTTTAGCACGAACTCACAAAGCGCTCGGCGCACTATGACAGGCCGGCCCGAGCCATTGGCGGTCGTCGTGGCGTCACCCGGCCGGTCACCAGCGCACCAGGACCGCGCCCCAGGTGAAGCCGCCGCCCATGGCCTCGAGCAACAACAGGTCGCCGCGCTTGATGCGCCGGTCGGCGACTGCGTCAGCCAGCGCAAGCGGGATGGACGCGGCCGACGTATTGCCGTGGCGATCCACCGTGGTGACGATCTTCTCCGGGGCGATGCCGAGCTTGTGCGCGGAACCGTCGATGATTCTCTTATTGGCCTGATGCGGAATGAACCAGTCGACGTCGGCCGCCGTATAGCCGGTCGCCTTGAAGGCGTCCTCGACCACGTCTGTGATCATGGCCACGGCGTGCCGGAATACCTCCCTGCCCTCCATGCGCAAATGACCGACGGTCCCCGTCGACGAAGGCCCGCCGTCGACATAAAGCTTCGACTTGTGCCGGCCATCGGAGCGCAGATGCACCGTCAGGAGGCCGCGATCCTCGCGGGTGCCGGGCTGGGTCTGCGCTTCGAGGACGACCGCGCCGGCGCCGTCGCCGAACAACACGCAGGTGGTGCGGTCGGTCCAGTCGAGAATCCGCGAAAACGTCTCCGACCCGATCACCAGCGCCCGCTTGAACGCGCCCGACCTGAGCAACCCGTCGGCGGTGGCCAAAGCAAAGACGAAGCCGGAGCATACGGCCTGTAGGTCGAAGGCCGCGCCCTGGGTAATGCCGAGGTCGGCCTGCACGGCAACGGCGCTGGCCGGAAACGTGTTATCCGGGGTCGACGTCGCGAGCACGATGAGATCGATCGACTGCGCATCGACATGCGTATGCGCGAGCGCTTGGCGCGCGGCATGCACCGCCATATGCGAGGTCAGTTCGCCGGCCGCGGCAATGCGGCGTTCGTGAATGCCGGTGCGCTGAACGATCCACTCGTCCGAGGTGTCGACCTTGCGCGCGAGTTCCTCGTTGGTGAGAACCTGGCTCGGCAGGTAGCTGCCGCAGCCGAGAATGACCGACCGCGTGACTGTCACGAGGTGGCTCCGCCGACGGCTTTGTTTTCGGGAATCTTGCTTGCCAAAACTTGACTGCTTCCGATTTGCGACTTGTCCCCTTGAGACTTGTCGGATTGAGATTTGTCAGGTTGCGAGTTGCCGGCCTCAGATTTGCCGTGGCGGGCGAGCGCCGTCCTGATTTTGGCCAATAACTCGTCGCGCACCACGCCGTGGCCGACCTCGATCGCTGCCGCATAGCCTTCGGCATCCGACCCGCCATGGCTCTTAATGACGATGCCGTTGAGGCCGAGAAACACGCCGCCATTGGCGCGTCGCGGATCCATGCGTTCGCGCAATCGGGCGAAGGCTCCACGCGCAAATACATAGCCGATCTTGGCGCTCAGAGAAGAGGTCATCGCCGCTCTGAGATATTGGCCGATCTGGCGGGCTGTGCCTTCGGCGGCCTTGAGCGCGATGTTGCCGGCAAAGCCCTCGGTGACGACGACGTCGACCTTGCCCTGGCCGATATCGTCGCCCTCGACAAAGCCCTGATAGTCGAATTCCGGAAAACTCTCTTCGCGAAGGATGCGGCCGGCCTCGCGCACGTCTTCGAGACCCTTGACCTCCTCGACGCCAATATTGAGGAGGCCGACGGTCGGGCGATCGATGCCGAACAGAATGCGCGCCGTCGCCGAGCCCATGACCGCAAGATCAACCAGATGTCTGGCATCGGCGCCGATCGAGGCGCCGACATCAAGCACGATCGACTCGCCGCGCACGGTCGGCCACAGCGCCGCGATCGCCGGCCGATCGAGGCCCGGCAGCATCTTGAGATGAAACTTCGACATCGCCATCAGCGCGCCGGTATTGCCGCCCGACACCACCATGTCGGCGTCGCCTTTCTTCACCGCGTCGATGGCAAGCCACATTGACGATTTCCAGCGGCCGGTGCGCAACGCCTGGCTGGGTTTGTCCTCCATGCGCACAGCGACGTCGGTGTGGACGAGCCGCGACACCGCTTTGAGCTGCGGCCGGGCGTCAAGCAGTGGTGCAATCAGCGCCGAGTCGCCGAACAGAACGAACTCGCTGCCGGGATGGCGGATCAGCGCCAATTCGGCCCCGGCAATAGTGACCGCGGGGCCGTGGTCGCCCCCCATTGCATCGAGCGCAATGCGGACCTTGTCTGACATTCGACGACCTAGGCCCGGGAGGGAATGGGACATCGGCAACCGCTGTGAGAATAGCGGTTCGACGCCCGGACACAAATTTGCTCAGCGACCACTTTCGTCCCCCGACTTCCGATGCCGAAAGCTTCTGGCCCACTCGAACGCATCAGCCCCAGGTCCAAGATGCGCCAGTAAACCAATGATTTTACTATTGTTTGTTCTATTTGCCTCAGCAACATAGAGGCGCGGCCGAGTTATAGGGATTTCGTCCCGCTCGTACTAGCCCTTGGTCAGCTTGGCGAGCGCTGCAAACGGGCCGGGATCGGGCTTGTCGTCGGCCGGAGATTCGAACACGGCGTCCGGCTTGCGGGGATAGGGGTCTAGTCCAAGGATCAGGAATTCGGTCGCGAGCGCCCCGAGATCGATCGTGCCGCCGACTAGCGGCTCCGGATCGTCCCACCTCACGTCGCGCGGCTGCGGCTTTTCGTCCTCATCGTTTGACAGCTCGGGCGCGTGTTGCGGAATAAAGGCGAGGTCGATGGTCTCCGTGACCTCGTTGGCGAGCGGCTCGAGGGTCACGACACACGTCTGGCCGACGGTGGCGGAGACCGAGCCCGCGACATGCAGACCGTCGGCGCCACGGCGCGTGACGTCGAAGCTTGCGTGCAGGCGCATCAAATCACGCAAGCCCGTAACCTTGACTATGGCGGCACGCATACCGGCGTCGGCGTCGAGTTCGAAGTGCTGACCGGCTTCAGGAATGTCCTCGAGCGTCACCGGAACAAGCCATGGTGACGGATATGGCGAAGCGCTTACCTTTCGCGGCTTTTGCTCACCCATTTTGGACGGCCTCCGCAATCGGCATAGTCTCCGGCTTCGGGAACTCAACTCGCCCGCGCAGTAGTGCGGCTTCGAAGGCGCTTTGACCTTGTTGCCCAAACTGCGCCAACGCCGCGCGGACATAAGCGGCAAGCCGCACCGCTCTCTCGCCTGATTTTGCATCGTCAAAGATATTGCGCGCGAGTGCGTTCTCAAGCTCCCGGCGATCCGTCGCAGCCAAGGCCGCGACATAGGCGGCCTGACGGCCGTAAAACGCTTCGGCAAAGCTGCGCATTTTCTTCGGCACCGCAAGGTCGCCGACCCCCATTTCGCGGAGATTGTCGTCGAGGTCGCGGCAGAACGTGTCGAACAGCTGTTGCCCGATGGCCCGCGCGGCTCCCTCGTTCGGCAAGGCTTGCGGCAAGGTTTGCGGCAAGGCTTGCGGCAAGGCTTGCTCGCCCGCCTCGCGCCCGATCTGGGCAATGACCAGCACGAGATGCAGCACAATGAGGTCGAAACGGCCCTGGACGGTGTCCGGCACCCCGTATGCGCTGTAGAAGGCCGGCTCCCGGGCCTGCGCCACGATCGCGCCATAGAGGTCGCTGATGCTGTGCGCGGGGGAACTTGGCCGAAATAGCTTCAAGATCATTAGCTTGACTTAGGTAGCTGACGACGTGGCTTAAACGTCACTCAAACGTGGCCCAAAGCTCCCCGGGCGCGGCTCATTTGCCAATCCCGGGCTTTGGAGGTACGGCACACGGCTGCCGGGCGCAAGTTACGGCAGGCCTACAGTCGATCTGGGGACAAATCAGGGACCAGGATGCGGGGGAGTTTTTTGGGGAGCGGGCGCCGGCCGAAAATGGCGGCATGTGCGGCCACGTTGGCGCTGATATCCGCGCTCGCGCTTGCCGGCTGCACCCGCGAAACCTTTCAGCGCGGCTACGTGCTGCCCGAAGGCGCGCTCGAACAAATTCCGCTCGGCGCGTCACAAGAGCAGGTGCTGCTGGTTCTCGGCACCCCGTCGACAGTGGCGACCGTCAGCGGCGAAGCGTTCTATTACATCTCGCAGCGCGCCGACCGCCCGATCATGTTCATGCAGACGAGTGTCACGGATCAGCGCGTCATCGCCGTCTATTTCGACCACGACCGCAAGGTCCAGCGTCTCGCCGAATACGGCATGAAGGACGGTCACCTTTTCGATTTCGTCAGCCGCACGACACCGACCAGCGGCAACGACATCAGTGTGATCACCACCATCATCCACAACTTCGAGGGCAAAGGCTCCTAGATCCGGTTCCTAGATCTGGAAGCCCCTGCCCCGAATTGCAATTGCTTCGCGCTTGCCGCGCCGGCGTCCTCGCGTCAGCGCGCCAGGATCGCCAAGAGCAGAAGCGCAACGATATTGGTGATCTTGATCATCGGGTTGACGGCCGGACCCGCCGTGTCCTTGTACGGGTCGCCGACGGTATCGCCAGTCACCGCGGCCTTGTGGGCGTCGGAACCCTTGCCGCCGTAATGACCGTCCTCGATGTACTTTTTGGCGTTGTCCCAGGCGCCGCCGCCTGAGGTCATCGAGATGGCGACGAAAAGGCCGGTCACGATGACACCGAGCAGCATGCCGCCGAGTGCCGAGAACGCGGCCGACTTGCCCGCCGCCCCGCCGCCGGCGACGAAGTAGATGACGAAATAGACCACGATCGGCGACAGTACCGGCAACAGCGACGGTATGATCATTTCCTTGATCGCGGCGCGCGTCAGCATGTCGACGGCGCGGCCGTAATCCGGCTTGTCGCGGCCTTGCATGATGCCCGGCCGCTCGCGGAACTGACGCCGCACCTCTTCGACGATCGAAGACGCCGCACGACCAACCGCAGTCATGCCCATCGCCCCGAACAGATAAGGCAGCAGGCCACCGAACAAGAGGCCTGAGACCACGTAGGGATTGGTGAGCGAAAAGTCCGGCGCAACGCCCAGGAAATACGGGTGCTCCTTCGCCCCTGCGATGAAGAATTTCAGGTCTTCGTTATAGGCAGCGAACAGCACCAGCGCGCCCAGGCCGGCCGAGCCGATGGCATAGCCCTTGGTCACCGCCTTGGTGGTGTTGCCGACGGCGTCGAGCGCGTCGGTCGACTTGCGCACTTCCTTCGGCAGTCCGGCCATTTCGGCAATGCCGCCGGCATTGTCGGTCACCGGTCCGAAGGCATCGAGCGCAACCACGATACCGGCCAGCGCCAGCATGGTGGTCACCGCGATGGCGATGCCGAACAGGCCGGCGAGATTATAGGCGATGAGAATGCCGGCAATGATGACGAGCGCCGGCAGCGCGGTCGCTTCGAGCGACACTGCAAGCCCCTGAATGACGTTGGTACCGTGGCCGGTGACCGAAGCCTGCGCGATGGAACGGACCGGGCGATAATCGGTGCCGGTGTAGTATTCGGTGATCCAGATGATCAGGCCGGTCACGCCGAGGCCGACAATGCCGCAGATGAACAGCGTCTGACCCGAATAGCTTACGCCGGGAAGCGCGCCGAAACCGATGAGTTCGTAGATCACGCCGGCAATGCCGACGAGTGCAAGCACCGCGGTTGCGAGCATGCCCTTATAGAGCGCGCCCATGATTGATTGGCTGGCGCCGAGCTTGACGAAGAACGTGCCGACGATCGAGGCAATGATGCAGATACCGCCGATGGCCAATGGAAGCGTCATCATCTTCAAGAGCATGTCGGCGCCGGCATTGCCGAAGAAGATCGCGGCGAGAACCATGGTCGCAACAGTCGTCACGGCGTAGGTCTCGAACAGGTCGGCCGCCATGCCGGCGCAGTCGCCGACATTGTCGCCGACATTGTCGGCAATGGTCGCCGGATTGCGCGGATCGTCTTCCGGAATTCCGGCCTCGAC
>DATHPQ010000110.1:0-12056 GCA_035483735.1 Xanthobacteraceae bacterium
AAGAAAGCCGAGCACGATGAAGATAATCAGCACAGCGCCCTGGCCAATGAGGAACGGCGGCTCCGATTGGGTTGGCGCCAGATCGTGCAATGCCGGCACTTTCAGGAAGCCCTGGAAGACCAGAACGAAGCAGTTCAGGTAAAGCGCCGCCGTGGCGGTGACCACATAGATCCGGCGCCAGGCGCCGGCGAGATGAAACAGATAATAGGCGCCGACCGCGACGGCGAGAAGAATGAGCGAGAGGATGCCGACGGCGCGCGGCGGGTCGAAGCCGAACGGCGCCAACGGAAAGCCGGTGGCGCTGGTCAAAATCGTCGTCAGCAGGAACAAGGCGGTCCAGCCGCCGAGCGCTTTGCCGGTCAACAGGCCGTAGAGAACGACCAGGCCGGACACGATGCCGATCAGGCTCAGGCCAACATGAATAGCAAGCAATGACACTGTCACCTCCTCATTTTATTGCATTTCAACTTCGCAATTGCGGGGCGTCCCGCCGCACGAAATTCTTTCCATCAAACGCGTGACTTGGTGATGAAATCCACGATTGCCGCCGTGGTCTGCCGCGGCTGCTCTTCCATCACCCAATGGCCCGAATCCGCGATGACGCCGCCCGTGACGTTGCTGCCGACGAACCGCATAATGTCGGCCATCAGCGTCTTGTAGGAGTGGTCGGCGCCGAGCGCGAGGATCGGCATGGTCAGCTTGCCTTTCGCGGCCAAGGCCTTGTTGTCGATGGCGTCCTGGGCGAAAGCGGCAAATTGCTCGAACGCGCAATGCATGGCGTGGGGGCGGGCGTAGAGCCGCGCATAATGCCGCCGAACCGCTTCGCCGATCTTTTTCGGGTTCGCCGACAGTTCGTTCCAAAAGCGGTCGAGATAAATACGCTCGCGGCCTTTGACCAGGCGCTCGACGTCGGGCCCGCGAAAATTGAAGTGCCAGACTTTCGGATTGCGCAGCTGGTCGTCCCAGGGTCCGATCCCCGGCAGCGGCGCGTCGACGACGACCCAGCATGTAACCCGCGCCGGAAACTGCGCGGCCAAGGCGTAGCCGACCATATTGCCGATGTCGTGGGTGACGAGCGCCGCAGTCTCGATCTTCAAGCGGTCGAGCACCTGCGCGATATCCTGGGCTTGGGTTTTCTTGTCGTAACCGCCGCGCGGATGCGACGACAGGCCCATGCCGCGCAGATCGGGCACGACAATTGTGTGATCCTTGCACAAAGCGGTCGCGACCGGAGCCCACATATCGCCGGTGTCGCCGAAGCCGTGCAGCAGCACCACCGCCGGTCCCTGGCCGCCGTAACGAACATGAATCGCGGCACCGGAGGTCTTGATGTTCCGGACTTTGAAATCCCTTGGAAAAGCGAAGGCCTTCGCCGATTGAGCCACAACCACATCTCCGCTTGTACGCGGCCGTTTCGCCGTGCAGACCCGTACCGGTCAGCTATAGTATGTCGTATTGTGCGCCTGAAGCGAAGAACGGTCAGAGCAGCATTGCAATGTGCAGGCTGCGGGACCAGTTGAGTGATCTCAAGAGCATATTGCGGAGTGTCTTATGAATAGCCATCACTTTCATGCCGTCGTCTGGATCGATCATCACGAGGCGCGCATCTTTCATTTCAACCCGAGCGACGCCGACAGACTGGTCCTGCACCCCGACAATCCGCACGTGCATATCCACCACAAGGCCAATTCGATCGGCTCAGGCCACGCCGCGGAAGACGAAAACTTCCTCGACGCGGTGGCGAAAGCGATTGCCGACGCCGGCGCTGTCCTCATCACCGGACCGGCCAATGCCAAGACCGACCTGGTGAAACATATCAGCGCGCATGAGCCGCAATTGATGAAAATCATCACTGGCATCGAGACGGTCGACCACCCGAGCGACGGCGAGCTCGTTGCCCATGCGCGCAAATATTTTAAAGTCGAGGACTTGATGTTGCCGCAGAAAAAATAGCGGAGGCCCGCCATGCGCTGGTTCTATCTTGTGATCGTCATTATTTTTGTCGCCGCAACTCTGATCTTCGTGCTGCAGAATTTCGATCTGGTGACGATGGCTTTTCTCGGCACGCGCATCCGCGCGCCGCTCGCGCTTCTGGTCGCGGTGGTCTACGTGCTCGGCGCGATCACCGGCGGCTCGCTATTCGCGCTGCTGCGCCATTCGATCCGCGGCTCCAAAGCCGGCGTGTAATTGGGCCGCAATCACTGACAGCCCGCTGCCATCTTCCGCATGTCTTTACGAAGTGGCGAGGCTTGCGGCGCGGCAGCGGCCGACCCATATCGGTTGCGCGGCCACCACGCTTCCCGCCTTCCGGCCGCTTTCCAACAACAGATACGGATCCGCCATGCCGCAATCGATGTCGCAAAGCTCGCTGCCGACCCTTGAAATCACGCTCAACGCCCTGTCCGCTGTTCTCGACAAGGCGGAAGCCTTCGCCACGGCGAAAAAGATCGACCCCGCGGTGCTGCTGCGCACGCGCCTTGCGCCGGACATGTTCGACCTCACCCGCCAAGTCCAGATCGCAACCGACCAGGCCCGGCGCGGCGCCGCGCGGCTTGCCGGCGTCGAGCCGCCGAGCGCGCCGGACAATGAGACGACGATCGCGCAGCTTAAGGAGCGCATCGCCAAGACGGTCGCCTTCGTAAAGGGCCTCGACCGCAAAGCCGTCGACGCCTCGGCCGAACACGAGATCACCTTCCCGCTCGGCCCGGAGAAGAAAGGCCACATGAAGGGCGACGATTATCTCAACCACTTCGTGCTGCCGAATTTCTATTTCCACTGCGCCACCGCCTACGACATCCTGCGCCATTGCGGCGTGGAGATCGGCAAGCAGGATTTCATCGGCCAGATTCCGTTGAAGATCAGCTGATCAAGATCACCTTAACTTGACCGTCATGGCCGGCTTGTCCCGGCCATCCACGTCTTTGGGCTTGCGGTAACTAAGACGTGGATGCCCGGCATAAAGCCGGGCATGACGAGTTGGGGTGGTGTCGGCGCCTCACTGCATCGACAGCGAGGAGATCGCGACATTCACGCTGCCGCCGGCATTGGCGATGATCCGCAGTGTCTTGTCGTCATAGGCGATGCCGGTGAGCCGCAGATCGTCGACCGTCGCGCTGGCGCGCAGGCCGGGCGCCTGCGCCGCCAGATTGCCGACCGCGGCCGCGATCCGCGTCTTGGCGTCCGCGGCGAAGGGTTTGAGGTCGATGACCGCCTGATCGGCGAGCGTCTTTTGCAAGTAAGGCGCGGCTGCCTGCGCGGCAGCGCCAAGCAGGCCGAAAGCGGCTTGCGATTGCACGTCGAGCGCGACGTCGGTGAAGCGCAGGATCTGATTGCCCTGATCGAGCGCCGGCCGGCCCCAGACATAGACCGTGGCATCGGCGCCGAGCGAAAAGAAACCGCTCTTCTTCACGCGCACCAGAAGCGAGATCAACAGGCGATCGCCGGCGGCGGCGACGCTCGCCTGCTTGACGGTCACCGCAAACGATCCGGAGCCATCTTCGGGAAAAGTCTTGCCGGCAAACTGCGTCTCCAGAAGCCGGCTCACCTCGGTGAACGGGATATCGATCGGCACGGCGATATCGACATGCCCTTGATTCGTCTGCGGCACGAGATCGAGCTGCTGCGGGAACGGACAATCGGGCCTGGTCTCGTTCGGCACGATGCGGGTATCGGCCTGCACGCCGACCAAGAGCGTCACCGCCTTGGCATCGATCAGCGGCTGCGCGGCGATGGCGCGGCGCGGCCGGATTTCGAGCCAGAGATTGGGCATGACGCCGCCCTGGCCGCTTCCTTGGCCGGCCGCGCCGAGCGAAATGGCGCGGCACAGCTTGGCCCATTCGCCGCGCGCCGCGGTCTCGATGAACGGATTGGCGCGCAGTTGCGTCTCCAAGGCGCCGGTCTGTTGATGCACCATGGCGTCGAGGACAGGCTTCACCTCGCCGGCAACGCTGAGCTTGAGTCCGCCGATCGGCAGCACGACGTCGACGACGTTGACTTGCGCGGCGAGATTGGGCGCAAGCCGCCAGTTCGGCGCGATGGTCGGCCGCGCCGTCGTCGTCACGCCGCCATGAATATCGGTGTGCTGATCGAACGCCTTGCCGGCCAGATTTTGCACCTGTTGGCCGAGATTGCCGCCGATGAGATTGCCGATGGCGTCGCCGGCCGCCGTCACCCCCGTGCCGACGCTGCCGGTGAGAGTGCCGATCGCCTCGAACTGGCCGCTGAGCGGCGTGTTGACCGTCAGCATGCCCGGCTGCCCGCTCACGGCAAACGGCCCGCGATTGACGGTGAAGGTGAGCTGCGCGTTGGACAACAGCTTCGACACCGGATTTTGCGGCTTGCCCGACAGATCGCGCGGCGCCTGCGCGTCGAGCGCCTCGCTGATCGCCGACAGCGCGATCGCCGCCGGCGCCAGCACCACCGAATTGCCGGTCAGCGGCGGCAACGGCGGCATGGCGACGAGCGCGGGCCGCACCTGCTGCGGCGCGACTGGCCACAGCGCGTTCATCACGAACGTCGCCCCGGCGAAAGAGCCGACCAGAACGAGAGCACCTAATAATATGGTGCGAAGCCGCATCGCGAATCGCTCCCCAAGCCGATTCTAGGAGTGGCGGTCACGCTTGTCCCGCGATGTTTTGTTGCTGGTCTCTGGTACAACTATCGCGTCGCCACCGGATGAGGAGGCAGCAGTTTGGACCCGGAATTCATCCGTGACCTGTTTTCGGAATTCGGCCCGGTCACCATCCGGCGGATGTTTTCCGGCGCGGGCATTTTCCGCGACGGCCTGATGTTCGGCCTTATCGTCCGCGACGTGATTTATTTGAAAGCCGATGAGGAAGATGCGGCGGATTTCAAGCGCGAAAGCTGCCGGCCGTTCACCTATACGCGCGGCAAGAATTCAGGCCGGCCGAAACAACATGCTTTGCCTTATTGGCGGCTGCCGGAGCGGCTCTATGACGATCCAGATGAATTGGCGGTCTGGGCACGCAAGGCGTTTGCCATTGCTGAACGGAAGAAATCGGCGGCGCGGAAGCGAAAGACGCCGAAACGGCGCTCGTAGCTCGCGTCACTATCTCGCGTCACTATAACGGCGGCTCCTCGCCGCCTTCGCGCTTGCAGGCGATGCTTGCTTCCTCGAGATCGAGCTCGCGCTCGATGCGGCGGCGGGCTTCGTCGGTGATCTCGCCGCGCTGGAGCGACCCATAGATGTATTCGCGTTCGGCCGCGATCAGCTCGATACGTAGCTCCGTCGCCAGCATCGCGGCGGCCATTCCCTCGGGCGTTGTCTGCGGCAGCCGTCCGGCCCGGTATTCATGGCGGGCGCGCAGAATCGCGTGCGCCTCAGGCGAAAGCCGCCCCGCGTCGGCTAATTGCTCCAGGCGTGCATACGCCACGTCGAGCGCCTGCGCCCGCGCCGCGACTTCGGCCTGGTGCTCGCGCTCGCGTTCTTCGTTCGCGTGCGCAGCGAGCCCGAGCCAGTTCACAACGCCCGGCAGCATCAAGCCCTGGCCGATCAGAGTCACGACGATGATGCCGAAGGTGATGAAGAGAATGAGATCTCGATCCGGGAACGGCGCACCTGACGCCGTGAAGAACGGCAGCGCCAGCGCCGCGGCGAGCGAGACCACGCCGCGCACGCCGACGAAAGAGAGCAAGAAGGCCCATGTCCAGGGTGGTGACGGATCGCGCCGGCGCAGCGCGGTGCTCAGCCAGCGCGGCAGATAGACCGCCGGAAAGACCCAGATGAAGCGCGCCACAATCACCACCGCCACGGTCAGCAAGATGGCAAAGGCGAAATGCTGCCACGGCACCTCATGCATGCGGATGAATAACGTCCGCACCTGCATGCCGGTGACCAGAAAAACGAGGCCCTCGAGCAGATAGATGAGCAGGTCCCAGAAGAAGATGCCTTGCAGCCGCGTTGCTGCCGGAATGAGCAGCGGCCCGTTCCAGCTCACATACAGGCCGGCCGCCACCGTCGCCAGCACGCCCGAGCCGCCCAACTGCTCGGGGAAGAGAAAGGCGACGTAAGGCGTCATCAGCGACAGGGTGATCTCGACACGCGGGTCATGCGCCCAGCGGCGCAGCCGCAGACTCGCCCAGCCGACGGCGATGCCATAGGCGATCTCGCCGACGACGATGAGCGCAAAGGTGCCGGCCGCCTTGTCGAGAGAGAACAGCCCGGTGCTGACCGCGGCGACGGCGAAACGATACAGGATCAAGGCCGTAGCGTCGTTGGCGAGACCTTCGCCTTCGAGTATGACGACCAGCCGGCGCGGCAAGCCGAGCCGCCGCACAATGGCGAGCGGCGCCACCGCGTCGGGCGGCGACACGATGGCGCCGAGCACGAAACCGACAGCAAGCGGCATGCCGAGGAGCCAATAGGCGGCTGCCGCCACCCCGCACGTTGTGAACACGACCCCGCCAAAGGCGAACAGCGCGATCGGCCGCAGACTGAACTTGAACTCGCGCCAGCTCATGGCGACGCCGGCCGAATAGATCAGCGGCGGCAGGATGCCGAGCAGCACCAATTCGGGCGCGAGCGCGATGCGCGGCAGGTCGGGCACGAGCGCGAGCACGATGCCGGCGATGACCAGAAGGATCGACGCCGGCGTGTTCAGCCGCCGCGCGGCAACGGCGACGACCACCAGCACGCCGAGCAAGAGCAGGATGGTTTCGATGGTCTCCGCCATGCGGCGTCCTCTACAAAAAACTCTGCGGGTCGACGTCGATATCGAGCTTGATGGTGCCGCGCCGCTTCGGCGCCTTGGCGAGGAGCCGCCGCAGATAGGCCGAGAGATCGTAATTGCGCGCCGCTTTCAGGAGAAGCCGCATGCGGTGGCGGCCGCGAATGAGCGCGAGCGGCGCTTCGGCGGGGCCGAGCATGCGCACGCCGTCCTTGGCGTTCTCGTTGATCGGAGCGGAGCGCGCGAGCTCGCGGGCATAGGCCATGGTCTCGTGCTTGTCGGCGCCGGAGACGACGATCGAGGCGAGCCTTCCGAACGGCGGGTAATGCGTTTTTTCGCGCAGCTCGATTTCGGCGTCGTAGAACGCCTCACGGTCCTGCGCCATCAAGGCGCGCATCACCGGATGGTCGGGCTGGTGCGTCTGCAAGAAGCCGCGGCCGATGCCGGCATCGCGGCCGGCGCGGCCGACGACCTGATGCAGCAGCTGGAAGGTGCGCTCGGCGGCGCGCGGGTCGCCGTTGCTCAAGCCCAAATCGCCATCGACCACGCCGACGAGGTTCAACATCGGAAAATTGTGACCCTTGGCGACAAGTTGGGTGCCGATGATGACGTCGAAGCGGCCTGCGGCGATCTCGGCAAATTCCTCACGCATGCGCTCCACCGTCGCGACGAGGTCGCTCGAAAGCACCAGCACGCGTGCCTCGGGGAAAAGTTCACGCACTTCTTCTTCCAGCCGCTCCACGCCGGGGCCGCAAGCAACGAAAGAATCTTGCGCGCTGCATTTCGGACAATTCGCCGGATGCGGCATGGCGAAGCCGCAATGGTGGCAGACGAGTTGCTTGCGAAAGCGGTGATCGACCAGCCAGGCCGCGCAATTCGGGCAGGAGAAGCGGAAGCCGCACGTCCGGCACAGAGTGAGCGGCGCATAGCCGCGGCGATTGAGAAACAGCAGCGCCTGCTCGCGGCGCTCCAGCGCCGTTTTCACTTCGCCGGCGAGCACCGGCGAGATGAAGCGCCCGCGCGGCGGCGAGGCAGCGCGCAGATCGATCGCCTCGACCGACGGCAGGCGCTGGCCGCCGAAGCGCTCCGGCAGCGCGAGGCGTTGATAGCGCCCGCGCCGCGCATTCGCCTCGCTCTCGACCGAGGGCGTCGCCGACGACAGCACGATCGGGATTTTGGCGATATGGCCGCGCACCACCGCCATGTCGCGAGCGTGATAATGGACGCCGTCCTCCTGCTTGTAGGCGGAGTCGTGCTCTTCATCGACGACAATAAGCCCGAGATCGGCGTAAGGCAGGAACAAAGCCGAGCGCGCGCCGACAACGACAGCGGCCTCGCCTTTGGCGACGGCCGCCCAGCTGCGCGCGCGTCGGCGCGGCGTGAGCTCGGAATGCCATTCGGCGGGCCGGGTGCCGAAGCGCAAGGCGAAGCGGTCCAAGAACTGCGCGGTGAGCGCGATTTCCGGCATCAGGATCAGGCTTTGCCTTCCGCTCCTGATCGTATCGGCTATCGCCTCGAAATAGACTTCGGTCTTGCCCGATCCGGTCACGCCATCGAGCAGCGTCACCGTGTAGCCGCCCTTGGCCACGGCGGCTTTCAGCGCATCGGCGGCGGCGCGCTGCGCCGCGGAGAATTCCGGCTGCGCGAAATCCGGATCGGGTTGTTCGGCGACCGGCTCCGGCGGCAGCACCACGGTCTGCAACGTGCCTTCGTCGATCAGGCCGTCGATGACGCCCGCGGAGACTCCGGCTTCGCGCGCCGCTTCGCTTTTGCCGCGCAGCATGCCGTCGGCCAACAGCGCCAGCACGCGCTGGCGCGCCGGCGTCATCCGTTGCGGCGGCGCACCGGCGAGCCGCACGCCGACGCGCTCCCGCTCCTCGCCGAGATGCTCGCCCATGCGCAGGCACATGCGCAACACCATGCCGCGCGAATTCACCGTGTAATTCGCCACCCAATCGACGAAAGTCCGCAGCTCGGGCTTGAGCGGCGGGAATTCGAGTTTCTCGTCGATATCCTTGAGCCGGTTGTCGAGGCGGATGTCAGGTTTGGGATTTTCCGTCCACACCACGCCCGTCGCCTCGCGCGCGCCGAGCGGCACGCTGACGATGTCGCCCGGAGCGAGCGCGAGCCCGTCCGGCACCCGGTACGAATAGGCCCGGTCGAGCGCGACCGGGACCAGGACATCAACGACGCGTTTGGCCATTGCGTGAGTCTGGGCCGATTCCGGGCGGTTTAGGAAGGGTAAAGGCGGAAGCCCTAGATTGGCCGCGCAGTCCCGTTAAAGCCCGAATCTAGTGCGCAAAACGCGGCGAAAAAGGCCTTAACCCACGTGCCTGAAAGAGAACTCACCGCCGTTGCACCACAAGTCGCCGCCGAGATCGCGCATTGGCTCAAACATCTCGGCGCCGAGCGGCGCATGTCGCCCAAGACCGTCGAAGCCTATCAGCGCGATGTTTTGCAGTTCCTTGCATTCCTGGCCGAACATCTCGGCGGCAAGCCGTCGCTGAAAGACCTTGCCGCGCTGACGCCGGCCGATGTACGCGCCTTTATGGCGGCGCGGCGCGCAGACGGCATCGGCAGCCGCTCGCTGATGCGCACGCTCGCCGGCACCCGCGCCTTCGCCCGCTTTCTCGAGCGCAACGGCAAGGGCAGCGTTGGCGCGCTTTCGGCAGTGCGCGCCCCGAAGATCGGCAAGACCCTGCCGCGGCCGCTTGCGGTTTCGGGCGCACGCGCCGTGGCCGATCCCGCTATTGCCGCGAACGACGGCCGCGAGCCGTGGATCCACGCGCGCGATGCAGCGGTGCTCGGCCTGCTCTATGGCTGCGGCTTGCGCATTTCCGAAGCGCTCGGTCTCAAGCGTGGTGAGTTCGGCGCGCGCGACGTGCTCAGCGTGATCGGCAAGGGAAGAAAGCAGCGCATGGTGCCGCTCATCTCCACGGTCGCCAAACTCATCGCCGACTATGTCGCGCTGTGCCCTTATGACCTGCCGGAAGACGGGCCGCTATTCGTCGGCGCCAAAGGCGGCCCGCTGTCGCCGCGGCTGGTGCAACTCGCGATGGCGCGGCTCCGCGGCGCGCTCGGGCTGCCTGAGACGGCAACGCCGCATGCGCTGCGGCACTCCTTCGCCACGCATCTTCTGGCGCGCGGCGGCGACCTGCGCTCAATCCAGGAACTTTTGGGCCACGCCTCGCTGTCGACCACGCAGATCTATACTGAAGTGGATGCCGACCGGCTGATCGAAGCCTATCGCTCGGCCCATCCGCGCGCGTAACATTTTACCCCGTCATCCCGAGGTGCGAGCGTAGCGAGCCTCAAAGGATGACGGTACAGTGGCCCCCAACAAGGGGGCCATCATGTCGGAAATCAGCGAAGCCATCGAAAAGGCCAAGGAAGGCGAGAAGATCGAGATCGGCGAAGGCTTCAACCGCAAGGTCGCGCTGGTCATCGCGATTCTGGCGTTGTTCCTGTCGTTCTCGGAGACGCTTGGCAAGGGCGCGCAGACCGAAGTCACCACCAAGAATATCGAAGCCTCCGACCTGTGGGGCTTCTTCCAGGCCAAGAACATCCGCATGACGCAGATCACGACCGCCGCCGAAGAGATGACCGTGGCCGCGGCTGGCGCCACCGATCCTGCCGCCAAGGACGCGATGCAAAAGCAGATCGACGCCTGGAAGAAGAACGTCGAGCGGATCGACACCGAACCAAAGACGGGCCGTAAGGACATCGAGGAACAGGCCAAGCACGCCGAGGAAGAGCGCGATCTGTCGACGGCGAAATACCACCACTATGAATTGTCGTCGGCGGCATTTCAGGTCGGCATCGTGCTCGCCTCCGCGGCCGTAATCACCGGCATGGCGGGGCTGGCTTGGCTCGCCGGATTGCTCGGCGTTGTCGGGCTCGGGCTGTTGGCGCTCGGTCTGTTCGCGCCGCACGCGGTGCCGTTCATCGCGTCGCTGTAGAGCAAAAAACCGCTCATTCCCGCGAACGCGGGAATCCAGACGATCGCAGCGAGGAACTGGGTCCCCGCTTTCGCGGGGACGAGCGGCCGATATGTTCCCTCAGAAATTAATCGCGCGCTTGTTGACCGCGAGCGCGGCCTCTTTGATCGCTTCCGTCAAAGTGGGATGGGCGTGGCAGGTACGCGCAATGTCCTCGGAAGAAGCGCCAAATTCCATGGCAATGGCGGCCTCGCCGATCATATTGCCGGCATCGGCGCCGAGAATGTGAATGCCCAGCACACGGTCGGTCTTGGCGTCGGCGAGGATTTTCACGAAGCCATCGGTGGTGAGGTTGACCTTGGCGCGGCCGTTGGCCGTGAACGGAAACTTGCCGACATTGTAGGCGACGCCGGCTGCTTTCAGCTCTTCCTCGGTTTTGCCGACGGAGGCGATTTCCGGATAGGTATAGACGACGTTGGGAATGACATCGTAATTCACATGACCGGCCTGGCCGGCGAGGATTTCGGCGACAGCGACGCCCTCCTCTTCCGCCTTGTGCGCCAGCATCGGACCCGCGATCACGTCGCCGATGGCATAGATGCCGGGCACATTGGTCTGGAAATGTCCATCAACCACGACGCGGCCGCGATTGTCTTTCTTCACGCCGACGGCTTCGAGACCAAGCCCCTCCGTGTAAGGCACCCGTCCGATGGCGACGAGCACCACGTCGGCTTCGAGCGTCTCGGCGGCGCCGCCGGCTGACGGCTCGACCTTGACCTTGAGAGTCTTGCCCGACGTATCGACGCCGGTGACCTTCGACGACAATTTGAAGGTCAGCCCCTGCTTCTGCAGCATGCGGTGGAATTGCTTGCCGACTTCGCCGTCGATGCCCGGCAGGATGTGATCGAGGAATTCGACGATGGTCACGTCCGCACCCAGGCGCCGCCACACCGAGCCGAGCTCGAGCCCGATAATGCCGGCGCCGACAATGAGCAGCTTTGCCGGCACCTTGGCGAGATCGAGCGCGCCGGTCGAGGACACGACGCGCTTCTCGTCGATATCGATGCCGTTCAGGCGCGTGACGTCGGAGCCGGTGGCGATGACGATATTCTTGGTTTCGAGAACCTGCGTCTTGCCGTCATTGGCCTTCACTTCGATTTTGCCGGGTGCGGTGATCTTGCCGGTGCCGATGAAGCTCTCGATCTTGTTTTTCTTGAACAGATAGTCGACGCCTTTGACATTACCGTCGACGCCCTGCTGCTTGTATTTGAGCATGGCGGCGAGGTCGACGGAGGGCTTGCCGACCTTGATGCCCATGTCGGCGAATTTATGCGCGGCTTCCTCGTAGAGCTCCGAGGCATTGAGCATCGCCTTCGAGGGGATGCAGCCGATATTGAGACAGGTGCCGCCGAAGGTCGGCATCTTCTCGATG
>DATHPQ010000111.1:0-6173 GCA_035483735.1 Xanthobacteraceae bacterium
GCAAAGGCCTTCTTCATCACTTCCGGACGGTGATTTCGGATCGCGCCGGACGACAGTTCGATGCCGTTACAGACGATGTCGTATTGGATGGCTTTCAGGGCGAGGATCTTGTCCTTGTCGTTCGCATCGAGCGCCAGGAACTCCTCGACCGACGCATTCGGCATCGAGAACGGATTGTGGGAGAAGTCGATCTTCTTCTCCTCCTCGCTCCATTCATACATCGGGAAATCGACGATCCAGCACAGTTCGTAGCGGTCTTTTTGCACGAGGCCGAGGTCTTCGCCGACCTTGGTGCGCGCGGCACCGGCGAATTTGTAGAAGTTCTGCGGCTCGCCGGCGACGAAGAACACGGCATCGCCGTCTTTGAGACCAAGCTGCATGCGCAACGCTTCGGTCCGCTCCGCGCCGAGATTATTGGCGACCGGGCCGCGGCCCAAGACGGCGCCGTTGTCGAGCGCAAAGAAGATATAGCCGAGCCCCGGCTGGCCCTCGCCTTGCGCCCAGGAATTCATGCGGTCGCAAAACGCGCGCGAGCCGCCGGTCGGCGCCGGAATGGCCCACACCGCACCTTTGGCGTTGGTCTCGAGAATGCGCGCGAAGATCTTGAAGCCCGAGCCGCGGAAAATCTCCGACACATCCTGCATGACGATCGGATTGCGCAAATCCGGCTTATCGGTGCCGTATTTGGCGATCGCCTCGGCATAAGGAATGAGCGGAAATTTCGCCGTCACCGGCTTGCCGTTGGCAAACTCCTCGAACACGCCGCGCATCACCGGCTCGACGGCATCGAACACGTCCTGCTGGGTGACAAAACTCATCTCAAGGTCGAGCTGATAGAACTCGCCGGGCGAGCGGTCGGCGCGCGCATCCTCGTCGCGAAAGCACGGCGCGATCTGGAAATAGCGGTCGAAGCCCGACACCATGATCAGCTGCTTGAACTGCTGCGGCGCCTGCGGCAGCGCATAGAACTTGCCGGGATGAATGCGCGACGGCACGAGATAATCGCGCGCACCTTCCGGCGACGAGGCGGTCAGGATCGGCGTCTGAAATTCGAAGAAGCCCTGCTCCTTCATGCGCCGGCGGATCGAGTCGATAACCGCGCCGCGGGTCATGATGTTCTGGTGCAGGCGGTCGCGGCGCAGGTCGAGGAAGCGGTATTTGAGCCGGGTTTCCTCGGGATATTCCTGGTCGCCGAACACCGGCATCGGCAGATCGCCGGCGGGGCCCAGCACCTCGATTTCGTTGATATAGACCTCGACCACGCCGGTCGGCAGGTCGGGGTTTTCCGTGCCGCCAGGCCGCCTGCGCACCTTGCCGTCGACCCGGATCACCCATTCCGCGCGCAGCGTCTCGGCCACTTTGAAGGCCGGGCTGTCGGGATCGGCCACCACCTGAGTCAGGCCATAATGGTCGCGCAGGTCGATAAACAGCACGCCGCCGTGGTCGCGGATACGGTGGCACCAGCCGGACAGCCGGGCCTCGATGCCGATGTCGCCCTCTCGGAGCGCGCCGCAGGTGTGAGTGCGGTAGCGATGCATGCTCAATTCCGCCAATGCTGGGAAAAGCCGGCGCACAACCGCATGCGTCGCGCCGAATTGTCAAGCGGGACGAGCCGAAAGCCCGTTGCGCCCCAAGCCCCGCCTCGACAAGACCGGACCCTTTCTGCACAAGTGTGCAGGTGGGGAACCTCCATGCCACGGAAGACCAAGGCCGCCGAAACGCTGCAACAGATGACGGCGGCCGAAGCCGTCGTCGCAACCCTGATCGGCCACGGCCTCGATACGGTCTATGCGCTCCCCGGCGTCCAGAACGACCACTTATTTGATGCCCTGTTCAAGGTTTCGGACCGGCTCCGCACCGTTCATACCCGCCATGAGCAAGGCGCCGCCTATATGGCGCTGGGCGCCGCCCTCGCCACCGGCAAGCCGCAGGCCTATGCGGTCGTCCCCGGCCCCGGCTTCCTGAATTCCTCGGCCGCGCTGCTCACGGCCTATTCGATGAATGCGGAAGTGCTGGCGCTGGTCGGGCAGATTCCGTCCGCCACTATCGGCAAGGGGCTCGGCCATCTGCACGAGATCCGCGATCAGGCCGGCATCATCTCGCGCCTCGTCGACCACAACACGATGATCCGGAGGCCGGAACAGGCCTCGCGCCTGACGGCGCAGCTCCTGCAGGCGATGCACACCGGCCGGCCCGGTCCCGCCGCGCTCGAATGCGCGATGGACGTCTGGGGCAAATCCGGATCGGTGACAGTGCAGGCGCCGCTGCCGGCGCCGTCGGCCAAGATCGATATCGGTGCGGTGCGCCGGGCGGCAAAGCGGCTTGGCGCGGCAAAGCGGCCGCTGATCATTTGCGGCGGCGGCGCGCAAGATGCGTCGGCCGAAGTCACCGCACTGTCCGCCATGCTGCAGGCGCCGGTGCTCGGCTATCGGCGCGGCCGCGGCGTGCTCGACAGTCGCGATCCGCTGAGCGTCACTTTGCCGCTCGGCCGCGATCTATGGGGCGAGGCCGATGTCGTGCTCGCGGTCGGCACGAGGCTTTTGATTCAATTTTCGCAATGGGGCATCGATAAGGAACTCGCAATCATCCGCGTCGATGCCGATCCGCTGGAACATAATCGCCAGCATCCGCCGGCGGTGGCGCTGACCGGCGAAGCCAAACCCATACTCCAGGCGTTGCTCACCGAATTGCCGGCGCACAATGCGAAACGTCCGTCGCGCGCCGCCGAAATGCGCGAGCGCCAGGCAGCGTGGCGCAAGCGCCTGGAAAAGCTCGGCCCCCAAATCGGCTATTTGGACGCCATTCGCGCCGAATTGCCCGAGGACGGCATTTTCGTCGACGAAGTCACGCAAATCGGCTTCGCCTCGCGCTTGCTGTTTCCGGTCTATCAACCGCGCACGTTCATTTCGCCCGGCTATCAGGACAATCTCGGCTGGGGCTTTGCCACCGCGCTCGGGGTGCAGCATGCGCGGCCCGACGTGCCTGTGGTGGCGGTTTCCGGCGACGGCGGCTTCATGTTCACGGCAAGCGAGCTTGCTACCGCGATGCGGCATCGCATCCCGCTGGTGACGGTGCTGTTCAATGACGGCGCCTTCGGCAATGTGCGGCGCATCCAGCAGGAACGCTATGGTAACCGGCTGATCGGCAGCGATCTCGCCAATCCGGATTTCGTCGCCTTTGCCAAGAGTTTTGGCGCCGAGGCAAGCCGCGTGCAAAGCCCCGGCGAATTGCGCCAGGCGCTCCGCCGCGCCCTCGTCCACCGCGACGGCCCGACGATTATCGAAGTTCCGGTCGGGCCGATGCCAAGCCCTTGGGAATTCATCCTGACGGAGCGAATACGCGGGCGTTTAGTGGGGTTCCCATTTCGCCCCTAGTTGCATTCCGGTCTTGCCACACCTGTGGCACCTGAACGACACTGCTCCTTGCCGATGATGTTCGATTCCACAGCTTCAGTTTCAATGCAGCCGATCACGACGACGTCCGCGCTCGCCGCCGCCTGCACGCGGATGGCGTCGCAGCCGTTCGTCACGATCGATACCGAGTTCCTGCGCGAGACCACCTATTACCCCCTGCTCTGCGTGGCGCAGATGGCCTCGGCCGACGAGGCTTTGGTGATCGACGCGCTGGCGCCGGGCATCGACCTCAAACCTTTCTATGAGCTGATGGCGAACGAGAAGGTGATGAAGGTCTTTCACGCCGCGCGCCAGGACATCGAAATCGTCTGGCATGCCGCCAAGCTCATTCCGCATCCGATCTTCGATACGCAGGTCGCCGCCATGGTGCTCGGCTATGGCGATTCCATCTCCTACGACCAATTGGTGCAGCGCATCACCGGCGACACGCTCGACAAGTCGCATCGCTTCACCGATTGGACTCACCGGCCGCTGTCCGAGGCGCAGCTGCGCTACGCCATTTCCGACGTGACGCATCTGCGCGACGTCTACCAGGCGCTGGTGGCCGATCTCGGAGGCCGCGGCCGCGTCGACTGGGTACAAGATGAGATGCGCGTGCTCACCTCGCCCGAGACCTATCGCATGGATCCGGAGAGCGCCTGGCAGCGGTTGAAGACCCGCGTACGCAAACCGAAGGAGCTCGCCGTTCTGATCGACGTCGCCGCCTGGCGCGAGCGCGAGGCGCAGTCCCGCGACGTGCCGCGCTCGCGCGTGCTGAAGGACGAAGTCATCGCCGATATCGCGGTGCAGGCGCCGACCACGATCGAGAAGCTGAAAAGCCTGCGCTCATTGCCCAAAGGTTTCGAGCGCTCGCGCTGGGGCGAAGCCATCGTCGCCGCGGTCAATCACGGGCTGGCGCGCGATCCAAAGACCCTGCCGCATCAGTCGCGCAGCCAGCCGGCGCCAAACGGGGCGGCGACCGTCGAGCTTCTCAAGGTGCTGCTGCGCATGATCTCGGAACGCCATCACGTCGCCGCCAAAGTGATCGCCACCGTGGACGATCTCGAACGCATCGCCGCCGACGACGCCGCCGAAGTGCCGGCGCTGATGGGCTGGCGCCGCGAGTTGTTCGGCGAGAAGGCGCTGGCCCTCAAGCACGGCAAGCTCGCGCTCGCCGTCGAGAAAGGCCGGGTCGCGGCGATCGAGCGGGAGTAAGGCTCGCGTATTCACCGAGCTTTTTTCTCGCGCCGACCTTATATCCGCTTTGCCCGCGAAAGCGGAGAGCCGAGTGCCCCAACTCGATGTCTGCTAAGGGCGGCCAGATGCGGACATTTGCATTTGGCCTGATGTGAAAGAGACCGCAGATCAAAAAATCGTGCCTGGCCGATGTGTCGCGCTGCTCCGGGGTTTGAAAGCACGCTCCACGCACCTACGTCGCACGTGATACTGATGAGCATCCCGCTTCGGTCCAACTGATGTTTTGAAGCCGACGAATTGGCGGGAAGTGCCGCGAACCATCGGCTCAATGGGAGGCCGAACGCTTTATCGGCCGCCGCGTGATAAGCTTGGGACCATCGGCGCCCCCTATATGCGTGCAGGGAGGTTGGTTCATATGTTCAACGCAACATTGATAGTTATAGAAGCCTTCATCCGCGAGCTTCGAGCGATGTACGAACGGACATACGGGACTATGGAGCCCGGATATCCCGGAGTGATCAGCTTTGTCGCCCAGCTTGCTCTTGAAAATATCGCGACCAGCGATGCCGCATACCACGATGTCAATCACACCATCATGGTCACGCTTGTCGGGCAGGAAATTCTGCGCGGCCGGCACATTAGCGTCGGCGGTGTAACTCCACACGACTGGCTACATTTCATCATCTCACTACTGTGTCATGACATCGGGTACGTGCGGGGAATCTGTCGAGGCGATGGGGACGGCTCCTATGTCACCAACCTGGCCGGTGATAAGGTGACCCTCCCGGAGGGCGCCACAGACGCATCAATGACGCCGTATCATGTCGCTCGGTCCAAACTGTTTGTACGCGAACGCTCCGCGAAGGCCCTCGTCCATTTGGATGCCGCGGCGATCGAAGCCAACATAGAACACACGCGCTTCCCGGTTCCCGAGGATGAGCAACACGAGTCCACTGACGATTTTCCGGGCCTCGTGCGCGCAGCGGATCTGATCGGCCAACTCGCGGACATCAACTACCTGCGAAAGCAGGCTGCCCTATTTAACGAGTTTCGCGAGACCGGAATGAGCAGCAAACTAAAATACAACAGCGTCGCAGATCTGCGAGCCAATTATCCGGATTTTTTCTGGAAAACAGTCCGGCCTTACATCGGAGATGCTTTGCGCTACCTTCGAGTCACGCAAGAAGGCCAACAGTGGATTGCCAATCTCTATGCGAACGTATTCTCGATGGAGCACAGAGGCCAACTATTTTAGGTGAATCTCACCAATTATCGACGCGCGGATGTTCGCTAAGCGCGGTTTTTAGCGGAACACAAAACGAAGGTCGCCCCGGCGAGCGCGACATTTAGCTTAAGTCCTAGACACAATTTTACGGGCCGGAAGGACCCATCGGGTACTGGCAAAGATATGCCTGGTCCGCGTTTGCGAAAGTCGTTGCGTTAATGAGCACGCCCGTTCTCCCGACGCTGCTGGCCATCACGGTTTTCACGCCGGCTCTCGCCGGATGCCTTCTGCTGCTCTCATGGCTGCAGCACCGAAGGATCGTCGCGCTGGCCCTGTGGGGATCCGGGTTCATCACCGCA
>DATHPQ010000112.1:0-24823 GCA_035483735.1 Xanthobacteraceae bacterium
GTCCGTCACAGACGCGAGCGTATCGCGCCTGCCGGCGCTGCCTGATCCGACCGATCCGTATCTCAAGGACATGTTCGCCAAGATCCGCGCCAGGGGCGGCGAGCCGCTCAATATCCATCTGGTGCAAGGCTTTGCGCCCGCACTCGCCAAGGCGCGGCTCGATATGGCCTATGCGCTGCGTTACGACGTGGTGACGCCGCCGCTTTTGCGCGAGCTTGCGATCCTGCGCACCGGGCAAATCCTGCATTCGGATTACGAACTCGACCAGCATGTTCCCATCGCCAAAGCCTGCGGCGCCACCGACGCGCAGATCGCCGCGCTGCCGGACTGGCGCACCAGCGACCTGTTCGACGAAAAGCAGCGCGCGCTACTGGCTTATACCGAAACGCTCGACACCCATGGCGGCGATGTCGACGACACGACTTACGCCGCCTTCGCCAAGCAATTCACACCGCGGGAAATCGTCGAACTCACGATCACGGTCGTGACCTATTACGGCACCGGGCAATTGACCAAGGCGCTGCGGGTCAAGCCGGAAAGCGACGGTCGTCAGGCGGCGAAAGGAAATTGCCAAAGCTGATCAGCTAAGCACTGATCAAGGAGCTGCGCTTCGGCAAAGGGGTGGGCCGGCCCCGCGCGCTCTGCTAGGCTGAAGCCAATAAAAAACTCGGGGAAGCGAAGGCTGGGGGCATAGATGGCGACGGACGCAAAGGTCACGGTGGCGGCACGGCTCGATCGGCTGCCGCCCTCGCCGCATACGCGGCGGCTGGTCACGCTGTTGTCGCTTGGTGGCTGGTTCGAATTCTACGACCTGTTCTTCACCGCCTATATCGCGATCGGCCTGTTCAAGGGCGGCATCTTCAAGCCGACCACCCAGGGCCTGTTCGACTTGGAGGGCTTTGCCAGTTTCGTCGCCGCGCTGTTCTTGGGTCTGTTCATCGGCACGCTGGTGTTCAGCTGGCTGTCCGACCGTTTCGGCCGCCGCTCGATCTTCACCTTCGCGCTGCTCTGGTATTCGGCCGGCGCCTTCATCATGGCGTTCCAGACCTCGCCGCAGAGCATCGATCTGTGGCGGCTGATCGCCAGCATCGGGCTCGGCGTCGAACTGGTGAATGTCGATACTTATTTGTCGGAACTGGTGCCGAAATCGCAGCGCGGGCCGGCCTTTGCCTACAATCAATTCATCATGTTCACAGCGCTTCCAGTGGTCGCCTTCCTCGCCTGGCAGCTCGTGCCGCAGACCATTCTCGGCCTCGAAGGCTGGCGTTGGGTGGTACTGATCGGCTCGGTCGGCGCCGCCGTGATCTGGTGGATCCGCC
Organism: Xanthobacteraceae bacterium; assembly: GCA_035483735.1. Taxonomy (GTDB): domain Bacteria; phylum Pseudomonadota; class Alphaproteobacteria; order Rhizobiales; family Xanthobacteraceae; genus BOG-931. The sequence continues at coordinate 1,320 of DATHPQ010000112.1, forward strand.
GGCAATTGCCGGAATCGCCGCGCTGGCTGGAGCAGCACGGCCGCATGGCCGAAGCCGAGGCGATCGTCGCCGATCTGGAAAGGAAGATCGAGACCGATACGGGAAAGCCTTTGCCGCCGCCAGAAGCGTTGAGCGGCGAAGCCGAGCGCAAATCCGGCTCGTGGATGGAAATCTGGGACGAAGTCTATCGCGGCCGCACCGTCATGCTGGTGATCTATAATCTGTTCCAGACGGTGGGCTATTACGGCTTTTCCAGCTGGGTGCCGCAGCTTTTGGTGTCGCAAGGCATCGAGGTGACGAAGTCGCTCGCCTATACCTTCATCATCGCCATCGCCGCGCCGATCGGCCCCCTGGTCGGCGTCGTCTTTGCCGACCGTTTCGAGCGCAAATGGCAAATCGCCTGGGCCGCGATCGGCGTCGCCGCATTCGGCCTCTTGTTCGCGCAGCAAACCACGGCCGTGGGCGTCATCGTCTTCGGCGTTCTGATCACGCTGTGCAATAATTGGATGTCGTTCTCATTCCACGCCTATCAGGCCGAGCTTTATCCGACGCGAATTCGCGCCCAAGCCGTCGGCTTCGTTTATTCGTGGAGCCGGTTTTCCGCGATCTTCTCCGGCTTCATCATCGCATTCTTCCTCGGCCGTTACGGCACGACCGGCGTGTTCGGATTTATCGCCGGCGCCATGATGGTCGTCTTTATCGTAATCGCAGGGTTCGGCCCTGCGGTTACGCGACGCCGCCTGGAAGCGATCGCGGCCTAGAGCCTGATCCGGAAAAGCATGCCCTCGGACTTGATCCGAGGGCGGAAGCAGGTTTCCAAAAAGATCATGCTCAATCAAAATCCTGGAGCGACAAAGATGCGATCTGAAACAATCACGCTCTAGAGCGCCGCGATCCGCTCCAGCGCGACGCGGTTGATGACTTTGACGACGCCGTGGCCGACGTCGCAGACGCCGGTCTTGCGCAGCGCACTCAGCACCCGGCAGGTATGGACCGGCGTGAGACCTGTGAAATCGGCGATCTGCTGCTGGCTCATCGGGAAGGGGAATTCATCGTCATGCACCTCGCCGCGTTCTTGCGAACGTAGCATGACGTGAACGAGGAGGCCCGCGATCCGTTCCTGCGCCGTGCGCTGGCCGAGATCGACCAGCCGCCGGTCGGCATCGCGATGCGCCGCCGCGGCGAGTTGAATCCACAGATCGAACAAAGCCGGATTGTCGCGCAGGCGCGCACGCACCTCGGCGAACGGGAACGTGCAGAAGTGGACGCGGGTGACGGCCTGCACGGAGAACAAAAATTGCCGCTCGAAAACAGCGGCCGGGCTGATCAGATCGCCCGGCATGATCACCGACAGGATCTGGCGTCTGCCGCTGGGCAGCTGGATGAAGCGGACCGCCCAGCCGTCGCAAACCACCTGCACGCCCTCGTTCGGCTCGCCGGCGCGATAGATATTATGGCGGGCCGCGATCGTCTCGTGGGTGGCTCGAACCGGCCGCTCGCCGTCATTGCCGGACAGCACGCTGCAGAAGCTCAGCTTTTGAAAATCGCGGGTCGGGCACCGCGCCTTGGCCGCCGAGGTGGCGTCGGCCGAACCGATATAGGGTGTTTCCGCCGGGTGAGGCAGCACTTCATTCAACAGCATGACCTGCATCCGTGCGGTTATGACCCGGATCAATGACCTGGATCATCAATCTCCCAGACCGTAGGTGCGTGCCGTTGTGATATTTCTAATTTTAAGCTCCGTACAAACTCGTATGCGCCCGCGACTCGGAAGACGCGAGCGGACACAAACAACAACTGTCGATGGAAAAGCGGCGAGCTAAAAAACCTGCTCGGGCTCGGCGCCCAGCCCGACCCCGATGCGGGCAAATGCCGGGCTGCAGTTCGCAAGCACGTCCTGCAGCCGGTGCCGAAACTGCGCGAGCGTGATCTGCGAGACGATGGTCTCGACCTCCCGCGCCCCGACATTGGCCTTCGACATCAGCTCCGAGCAATGCTGCACGACATTACTGATGACGTCGAGCTCCTGATGCATGCGGTCAAAAGCCTGCAATTTCATCATGACGTCTTTGCTGAGCGAGCCGCATTTCACCAGGTCCTGGCCGATGCCGCTTGAGTTGAATTCAAGCTGCTCGGCGACCTCGCAACTCATCGTCGCGATGGCGCGGAGCAAGGCCTGCAATTCGTTGGAACCGATTTCGGACATATCGGGCATGGGCACTCTTTCGGCAGCCGCCGCCACTCAATGGATTTTGCCGAGCACGGCTTCCAACTTCTGTCGCAAGGTCGATTCGTCGAACGGCTTGACGATGTAATTGTTGACGCCCGCTTGCGCCGCCTTGACGACGAGCTCGCGATCGCCGCGTCCGGTGACCAGGATGAAAGGAACCTTGCGGATGGCCATGTGGCTGCGCACCGCACGCAACAGGCCGACACCGTCCATTTCCGGCATATTGAAGTCGGAAATGATGAGGTCGATCGGCTGCGCCATCACCGTCGCCAGCGCAACCTGACCGTTTTCAGCTTCGTGAATGAGGCGGATGCCGAGTTTCTCAAGGGAGATTCGCGTCATCTGACGAACACTGGCTTGATCGTCGACGACGAGAACCTTCAAAGCTGCTGCATTTGGCATTGTCTTACACCTGTTTGTTCTTCTAACTTTTCTTGCACCCGACCTATTCGCACACTGTATTGATCAGCTTGACCAGGCCTTCGGGATCGAACGGCTTGACGATCCAGCCGTTGGCGCCGGCTTCGTTGGCGATGTCTTTGCTGCCCTGCTCGGCTTCGGTCGACAGCACCAGGATCGGCGTGTCGTCGTAGGTCGGGTCGCTGCGCACGGCGCGAATGACGCCATAGCCGTCGAGCTTGGGCATATTGATATCGGTGATGATCACGTCGACCGGCTGCTGCGGCAGCACCTTCAACCCGTCCTGGCCGTCGACCGCCTGAACCACGGTGAAACCGGCGCCGCCCAGCGCCAGCCGCAGCATGTCGCGCATGGTCCGCGAATCGTCGATGGTCAGAATGGTACGCGCGGCACCGGCATCCGCTTCAGAATCGTTTTCCGCCTGCACCGCCGGAGCAGGCTCAGGCGCCAGCGCGTCCGGCACAAGCGGAGGCGCCACAGCTTCGACTGGCATGGCTTCAATAGATATGGCTTCGACCGGTGCGGCTTCCGGCATCGTCTCGACAATTGCCGGCACCTCGATTTCAGCTGCCGGCGTATCCGCAACAGCAGGCTCCGCAAACGGATAGGCGATGCCGTAGCCGCCAAAAGCTTCGGCGAATTCCGCCGACACCGCGGACACCGTCAGTTTCGGAAAGGTCTTGAACGCTGAAACCAGAACCTGCAGATAGCCGAGCGATACCGACGACACCGCCGCGGCATTGAGGCTGATCGCGTGCGCCTGCGGCAGCTTGATCATATCGGCGATCAGCGCTGCCGCCCCGGCGGCATCGATCTCCGGCGGCAGATCGAAGACGATCGTATCGGCGGCAACGCTATCAGCGACCAGCTCAGCACCTTGCGTCATAAACGGTCCCGTCAGGCCATCGCCGGCGCGTGTTTGCCGGCGCAGGCATTGAGAATGGCTTCGGAAATATCAAACAGGCCGTGCTGGGATTCGACGGCGCCGATTTCGAAGGCGACGCGCGGCATACCGTAGATCAGCGCCGTGCCCTCGTCCTGACCGAGCGTGATGCATCCGGCCCGACGCATCGCGAGCAGGCCGTTGGCGCCGTCGCGGCCCATGCCGGTAAGAATGGCGCCGACGGCGCGCGGCGCGACGACGCGCGCCACCGAATGGAACAAAGCGTCGACCGAAGGCCGGTGACCGGAGACGAGCGGCCCATCATTGAGCGCGCAAACCAGGCCCGAGCCGCGCCGCGCCACTTCGAGATGATGCCCGCCGGGCGCGATGTAGGCATTGCCCCGCTCGATCGGCTGATCGTGCGCCGCTTCACAGACCCGCATCCGGCACTCGCTGTCGAGCCGGCGCGCGAAGGCGGCGGTGAAACGCTCCGGCATGTGCTGGGCGATCACGATCGGCGGCACGTCTTCCGGGAACAGCATCAGCACCGCCTTCAAGGCTTCGACGCCACCGGTGGAAGCGCCGATGGCGATCAGTTTATCGCTGGTGCTGCTCGCTCCGCCGACAGCCCTGCGCTGTCGATGCGGCGGCGGCACGCGTCGGCGCATCCGCGTTTGCGCGGCCGCCTTGATCTTGGGAATGAGTTCGCCGCCGAGCTGCAGCATCGCGCTGTTATCGGCGGGCTTGGCGACGAAATCGACCGCGCCGATTTCGAGCGCTTCGAGCGTGGTGTCGGCGCCGGCCTGCGTCAAGCTCGAGATCATGACCACCGGCGTCGGCCGCAGCTCCATGATCTTGCGCAAGAAGTCGAGGCCGTTCATGCGCGGCATTTCAACGTCGAGCGTCACGACATCGGGATCGAGCGCCTTGATTTTCTCGCGCGCCTCGAACGGATCCGGCGCCTCACCGACGACTTCGATGCCCTCATCCACGGAAAGCACCGCGGCCAAGAGCTTCCGCATCAGCGCCGAGTCGTCGACGATCAAAACACGCACTTTCTTGCTTGTTGCGCTCATTTGAACAACTCAATGTTTTGCGAAGGCATCCTCTGCCTCCGTCTCAGTTGCACATGCCTTGGTTTCCTGCGTTCGGCTCACGCCGTCCTCCGGTAGATGGTGCGGCCGGCGAGTTTCAGCCGCGGATGGGAACCGAGCAGCGATTCCGAATGGCCGATATAGAGCCAGCTGCCCACCCGCAGCAGATCGGTGAAACGGTCGACCAGCTTGGTCTTGGTCGGCCCGTCGAAATAGATCATGACGTTGCGGCAGAAGATGGCTTCGAACGGCCCGCGCATCGGCCAGCCGTCGTCCATGAAGTTCAAATGGCCGAACGAGATCAGCGAGCAGACTTTGCGGTCGATGGCGACATTGTCGCCGTCGGCCTTGCCCAGCGGCCCGCGATATTTCGCCGGCACCGCCGAGACCGCCTCGGCGGAAAAAACGCCTTGCGCCGCCTTGCGCAGCACTTCGGTGTCGATATCGGTGGCGAGGATGCGCACGTCGCGCGACGCGAGATCCTTGATCTCGGCATGCAGGATCAGCGCAATCGTATGCGGCTCCTCGCCGCTCGAGCAGCCGGCGGACCATATGCGCAAGCGCCCGCCGGTCGGATTGGCGGCCAGAAACGGCGCCACCACCGCCGAAACGAAATGCTCGAAATGGTGCTGCTCGCGGAAGAACTTGGTGTGGTTGGTCGATAGCGCGTTGACGAAGAGCTGCAGCTCCTCGCCGGAATTCTCGCTCAGATATTGGCGGTAGTCCTCGAACGAGGGCAGCCCAAGCGTGCGCAGCCGTCGCGACAACCGGCCGTAGAGCAAGTTCTTCTTGGCGTCCGGGAGCACGATGCCGGCATGCTCATAGGCGATCTTCGACAACGCCTGGAAATCGGCGTCGGAGAAGTCGAATTCGCGCTGTGCCTGATTGTCGGCAACGGGAAATGTTGCCAGTGCCTGACGAGCTAGTGCCATCGCGTGTGTCCCAGTCCGTTCCTATCTCAACGCCACCTTTGCTTGCGAAAGCACGGCTTGTTGTCTCCTTTGGCCGGCGTCCCAGCCTTGGGTGCTTGCATGAAGGTTAGGGTCAAAACCAAAATTGATCGTAAAAGTGCCGCAGCCACGCTGGCGTCGGCGAACAGGCCGACGGCTCGCAGCTGCCTATCTGCAACGGCAGAAATTACGAATGCGTGGAGAAAATCCGCGGTTCGGCGGCCATCGCCGCCGATTCGCTTATAATGGGATAATTAACCACAGTTCGAGAGCACCGCCCTTGAAGGCGCAAAGCGGCAGCGATTATTCAGGCTTGATGTTCTCGGCGCGGATCACCTTGGCCCATTTCTCGGTCTCCTTGGCGATCAGCTTTTTGAAATCGGCAGGCGTGCCGGGAAGCGGCGCGCCGCCAAGATCGGCAAAACGCGATTTGATCACCGGGTCGGCGAGAGCGGCGTTGATCTCGGCATTGAGCTTGTCGATGATCTCCCGCGGTGTGCCGATCGGCGCGCCGAAGCCGCCGACGGCGCTCGCTTCATAGCCGGGCACGAAATCGGCAATGCTCGGCACATCGGGCAGCGCGTCGGAGCGCGCCAAAGTCGTCATCGCCAGCGGGCGCAACTTGCGGCTTCTGAGATAGCCGATCGACGACGGCATCAGATCGAACATCACCTGGACGCGGCCGGCGATGAGATCGGTGAGCGCTGGCGCTGAACCGCGATAGGGCACATGCGTCATGTCGGCGCCGGTCATCATCTTGAACAGCTCGCCGGCCATATGTGTCGAATTGCCGATGCCGCCCGACGCCATGTTGATCTTGCCGGGATTGGCTTTGCAGTAGGCAATAAATTCAGGAACGCTGTTGACCGGCACTTCCGGATTCACTTCCATGACCAGCGGCCCGCGGGTACTGGCGGCGATCGGCTCGATGTCGCGGATGAAATTATACGGCAGCGTCGCGTACAGCGTCGCATTGATGTAATTGCTGGTGCTGATCCAGAGCAGCGTGTAGCCGTCGGGCGGCGCATGTACGACGAGATCGGTGGCGACCGTATTGCTTGCGCCCGGCCGATTGTCGACGACAAAAGGCTGGCCGAGCCGCTCCGACAGCCATTGGGCAAGAAGACGCGCGCTGATATCGGCCGATTGTCCGGGCGGAAAGCCGACAACAACTCGGACCGGATGGCTCGGATAAGTTTCCGCCTTCACGCTCCATGCCACGGCGGACGCTGCGGCGCCTGTGGCGAGTTGTAAAAATTTCCGGCGCGGAAACTGCATGACCGAAATCTGCATGGCCTAATCTCCGCAGCGGCACAGACGCGCTCTCGATCAATACGCCGTCTTGCTGATTTCGCCCGAGCCCGCCACGTACCAGCGTTCGCTGACAAGAGGCTTGCCGGCGAGACGGTCGGCAAGCCAATCGGCGACGAGGATCGGCGGAAACGGTCCGAGATTGGCGGCGGGGACATTGCCGACGGAGTGGCGGGATTCCTGATAGACCACCATCTGCTTCGGTCCGCCGAGCGCCGTCATCAGGCGCTCGGAGTGTTCGAGCGGGCTCAGCTCCTCGGCTTCGCCGGCGACGCAGAGATAGGGCGCCTTGATCTTCTCGGCGTGGCCTTCCCACGTGATCTTCTTGCGAAACTCGTCGAACGCTTCTTCGTCGGTGATGCCCGACATATACATGAAGCGCTTTTTGAAGGTTGGCGAGGCTTCCTGAAAGATCGTGTGACAGCCCGGCTCGTGGCAGACCGACATCACCGCGCAGGCCTTGATGCGCGGCTCGTTGGCGGTGAGCACGGTGCCGAACAATGAACCGAAGCTCGTACCCGACACGCCGATGCGCGTGGCATCAAGCTCCGGCCGCCCGGCGATCCAATCGACCAAAGCCGGGCCCGTCGCCACCCAGTTTTCCATCGTGAAGTAAAGCCCGATCATCGGCGCTTCATATTGGCCGGGCCCGTCGATGGCGAGCACCGCCATGCCGCGATTGAGAAATTTGTCGCCATAAAGCGCGACTTGAATTTCCTTGTAGCTGTCCATGCCGGGGACGGCGATCACGACCGGCACCTTGCCGCTCGTATAGTGCGGCGGCAGATGCAGCCAGGCCGGTATCGCCTTGCCCTTAAACGGCACCCAGACCGCTTCGACGTGATGATCAGCGAGCGCGGCATATTTGGCGTAACATTCGCGCTTCTTGTTGTTGTAGGAAATGTTGGTTTCGTCGTTCTCGTCGTAAGGCCATTGTGCGGCGCCCCAATGCACCGCTGCCATGAAAAAATTATCGCGCGCTGTGACTTTATGATCGGCAAGCGCTGCGGCATTCGCCTTGGCTTCGCGGCGGCGGGCGACGGCGGCGAAGGCCGGGCCGATATCGGCCATCTTCTTCACCCGCTCGCGGATGCCGGCGAAATCGGCATTGGCCTCGATCCCGCACGGCGCATGGATATAGAGCGACCGCGGCTGGTCCCAATCGATGCCGTTGGCGCGGATGATATTGTCGATGAGCCAGCGCTGCTCGTCGAAGCGTCGCACATGCGGCTCGCCGCGCTGATCGCGGATCGGAGGAAAGGCCTGCTGCGGGCGGCTCATGGCGTGACGCTCCCTGAAACATTGAACCTCGACGCGGCCGGCCACAGCTTTCGCAAAGCTACGGCCCTTCCCCGATCGGGTTGCGCTCTTTGATCAGTCCGGCCGGCGTGACGAAGATCAGGAGGTTGGCGACGATGATGGTGCCGGCGAGGAAATAGAACGCGGCCATGATGCCGTAATGATCGGCGATGACGCCGGCGGTGATCGGGCCGATCGCCATGCCGAGCGCCTGCATGCCGAACAATATGCCGACGGCGCTGCCGCCCATGCCGGGCAGTGTCGCGTCCAGAAGCCAGGCTTGCAGCACCGCACGCACGGCAAAGAGAAAGAATCCGAGCACCGCGACCAAGAGGACGAACCACTTGGTGCCGCCCGCAAACGTCATGGCGAGAATGATAACGCCCGTCATCGACATGCTGGACATGATGATTTGCCGGCGGCCGACCTTGTCGGACAGATGCCCGGCAATCGGTGCGGCGATGAAGCCGCAAGCCTGCAAGGCGAACATGCAGGCGCCGATCCACGTCGTCGGATATTCCATCACCCGCGCCAGATAGACCGGCAGAAACGTCAACAGCGCGCCTTGCGTCATGGAGCGGAACGTCGAGCCGATCGACAAGGTCACGAGCGCCCGGTTGCGCAGCAATTCTCCGAACATGCGCAGCCGCTCGGCGCGCGGAATCTTATCGGGTCTGGCTTTGATGAGGCCGGCGCGAATATCGGCCATTTGCAGGCGCCCGACATAAACAAGGATAATCCCGGCCACGACGATGCCGGGGATCACATTCATGACGACGACGCTGCGCCAACTGTAGAACGCCAACAGCCAGCCGACCACAAGCGGCGCAACCGCGTCGCCGACATTGGCGCCCATGCCGTGGAACGACATGACCAAGCCCTTGCGATCGGGGAAGCGGTCGCCGAGCCACGGGATCGCGGTCGGGTGCCAGATATTGTTGCCGATGCCGACCAGCGTGGCGCAGAGAAGAATCATCCAATAGGTGTGCGAGGCGCCCATGATCAGGTAGGGGAAGCCGATCCAGCACAGCGAAATCGCCATCAGCAGACCCTTGCGGCCCACCGTGTCGACGAAAATGCCGCCGGGTACATTGGCAATGGCCCCGGCCGCGTATTGGCAGGTGAGGATCGATCCGATCTGCGCGTAATCGAGGCCGAGCTCGTTACCGATGAGCGGCAGGAGGATATAGAACGTCGCCGGGTACCAATGCGTCAGCGCGTGCCCGATGCTGATCACCCAGACTTCGCGAAACGAGCGCCGCCGGACCGCGTCCATTGTTATTGATGTTGTTATTGTCGTTGCGGTCATTTCCCCTCCCCGCCGCCTCCCCTGCTTTGGCGCCCTTTCGGCGACGCGCTGACGCCGGCTTATTCCGCCTGGCGAACGCTCGGCGCGCAAACCGCTTGCTACATCGCTCAACGCAGCCCGACAAGCCTCGCCGGCGTGAAGGCTGCCCTGCAGGCGAGGAACGGCAGCGCCGCGACTGGAGGGGCAGCCCCGGCCCCCTCCCCGCGACCGGAGCGGTTATCTCGCAACGTGGTTGGCGAAAACTTGCGTCGATCTCACGGTGCCAGCGCCAGGCGGATACCGCCGGAAATTGCCCGCACGCGATAACTGCTGCGGCGCGCAAGATCCGCGAGCCGGCCGCGGCCGAATTGCGCCGCGATGAGGCGCGGTAGGCGGTCCTAAAGGTTACCGCATTGTATCCAGCGCGTTTCTGGGTTTTGCCCGCAACTGCACAGTAACAAATATCTGTCACATAAACATGCGGACGGCCCGACATCCACGAGTTACCCGGAATGACAGAGCGGCTGCGTGCATTTCGGCAAACGACGACCTATTTGGGCGTCGCAGTCATCGCTATTGTCTGGGGCGGCATCTATCTGCTCGCCAGCCGGGAACACGAGCGCGCCTATCAGGACGCGGTCCGTCAGGGCAGCAATCTCACCCGGGTTCTCGAAGAATATATCCGGCGCATCTTCTGCGAATCCGACAGCGAGCTCTTGGCGCTGCGGCGCGCCTATCAGAGCGATCCAGACAATTTCGACATCGCAGCCTGGGCCAAGACCACCCAGCCGCAAGGCGACATGACGGTTCAGTTCGGCATTTCGAGCGCCGCGGGCTTCATCAAACAATCGACGCAAGGGCCGATCACGACGCCGATCTATGTCGGCGATCGTGCGCATTTCCAGTTCCAGGTTGAACGTCCTCAAGACCAGCTTTACATCAGCGCCCCGATCATCGGACGTATCAGCCAGAAGCAGGCGATTCAATTCTCACGGCGGCTGAGCAAGCCGGACGGCGCGTTCGACGGCGTCGTCGTCACGTCGGTGGATGTGCACCGGCTCGAGAGCTTCTTCGGCTCGCTCGATATCGGCCGCGGTGGCGTCGTGTCCCTCGTCGGGCTCGATGGCGTCGTGCGCGCGCGCGGCGGCGGCAGTTCGGCGTCGCCAAATTACGCCGGCATTTCCATCGTCAATTCGCCGGTCTTCGGCGCACTGCGCCAGGCGCCGGACGGAAATTATTGGAACACCGGCAACAGCAGCGCCCGGTTCGACAACGTCATCCGCCTGATTTCGTACCGGGCTGTCGCCGGATTTCCCTTCGTCGCCGTCGTCGGCATGTCCAAGGAAGGAATCTTCCGGCAGGCCGACGAGACGCTGCAACACTATATTGTCGCCGGCACCATACTGACGGCGATCGTGCTCGTGGTCATGGCGCTCGGCGCCGCCGGACGCGCGCGCGTGCTGTCCACCAATGCCGAACTGCAACGCTCCAAACAATCGATCGAGCAGAGCAATCATCTGCTGCACACCGCACTTGCCAACATGACGCACGGCCTGTCGATGTTCGACGACGATAAGCGGCTCGTGATGTGTAACGATCGCTATGCCGAGATGTACGGGCTCTGCCCGGACCAGATAAAGCGGGGCACAACGCTGCAGTCGATCCTCCAAGCGCGGATCGCTGCCGGCATGGCGCCGGTCGGCTCCGCGGAATATATCACCACACGGGTCAATCAGGTGTCCGACGGCCTCCCCTTCGCCTCGGAAAACGAGCTGACCGACGGCCGTGTGGTCTCCGTCAATCATCAGCCGATGACTGACGGCGGATGGGTGGCCATTCACAACGACATCACCGCGTACAAGAACATTGAACGCGCTTTGCGCGAAAGCACCGAGGCGCTGAAAAAATCGAACGCGCGATTTACCGCCGCCCTGCAAAACATGTCTCAGGGCCTGTGCATGTTCGACGCCGAGCATCAGATTCTTGTCGCCAACGAACGCTATCGGCAGATCTACAACCTGCCGGAAGAGCTGGTGAGACCGGGAACGACGTACGAACAGATCGTCGACTATCGCCGCAGCAGCGGCAACTATAACGGGCCGGAACCCGCCGAATATATCGCCGCGCAGTTCCGCAATTCGACCGACGTCGAGAAGCTCGGCAACGGCCGCGTCGTCATGATCCTGCGCCATGCGATGGCCGAAGGCTGCTGGCTGACGACGCATGAGGATATCACCGAGCGCTGGCGCACCGAGACCCGCGTTGCCTATCTGGCGCACCACGACGCCTTGACGGGGCTCGCCAACCGGCCGTCGCTGGTCGAGAAGATCGAAGACGCCTGTTCGCGCTACCGCTGGCGCGGCGAAGAATTCAACGTTCTCATGATCGACCTCGACCGCTTCAAGCAGGTCAACGACACGTTCGGTCATCCCTCCGGCGACGAATTGCTCAAGCAAGTCGCCGAGCGGCTCAAGGATGCCCTGCAAGAAGCCGACGTCTTGGCGCGGCTCGGCGGCGACGAATTCGCCATCATCCAATTCGACGATTCGAAACAGACCGAGGCGGCAGAAGCGCTCGCCGCCAAGATCATCGCGCTCATCGCCGAGCCGTTTTCCATCGGCGGGATCGATGTCGGCATCGGCGCCAGCATCGGCATCGCGCTGGCGCCCGATCACGGCACGCATGCCGACGAGCTGCTGAAGAAGGCCGACCTCGCGCTCTATCACGCCAAATCCTCCGGCCGGAACCGTTATGCGATCTTCGAATCGGCGCTCGGGCAGGCGGCGGTGGAGAAGCACACGCTTGAAAACGAGCTGCGCCGCGCGCTGGCGCGCGAGGAATTCGAAATCCATTTCCAGCCGATCGTCGACACCAACACGCTCAAAATGCGCGGCGCCGAGACACTCATCCGCTGGCGCCACCCTGAGCGCGGCCTCGTTCCGCCCGACCAGTTCATTCCGCTCGCCGAGGAATCCGGCACCATCCTGCAGATCGGCGAATGGGTGCTCGCCGCCGCCTGCCGCGAAGCCGTGAACTGGCCGTCATCGGTGAAGGTGGCGGTCAATCTGTCCGCCGTGCAATTGCGCAGTTCGAGCCTGCTCGACTACGTGATGTGCGTGCTCGTTGAATCCGGGCTGCCGCCGGAACGGCTCGAGCTCGAAGTCACCGAGACCGCGCTGCTCGAACATGGCGCCGACTGCGTTGCGCTGTTGCGCAAGCTCAAAAATCTCGGGATCACGGTAGCGCTCGACGACTTCGGCACCGGGTATTCATCGCTCAATCAATTGACGATGTTCCCGTTCGACAAGATCAAGATCGACAAGTCCTTCACCCGCGACATGACCAACCGCGCCGATTGCGCCGCAATCATCTCCGCCGTGCTCGCGCTCGCGCACAGCATGGATATCGAGACCACTGCGGAAGGCGTCGAAACCGAAGATCAACTTCGCATTCTGCGCATGGCAGGCGTGTCGACCATTCAGGGCTATCTCATTCAAAAGCCGTGTCCGGCGTCCGAACTGAAGTTCGACGGCTACGAAATCGCGGGAGCAATCGTCGATGCTGCATAAAGACGCGCCATCGACAGCTCCGGGCGTGAGGGAAAGTGCCGCGCGAGACGTATCCGGCGCGCCGTCCGCCGCCTCGAGCGCGGCGGAAAAATCGCTGATCGACGACCTCGAAGACGCCATCGCCCACACCGATCTGCGCCATCGCGCCACCGTGATGCGGCGGCTGACCGACCTGTTCATCATGAACGGCGAGGGCTTCTCGGAAGAACATATCGCGATGTTCGACGAGGTGATGAGCCGGCTCGTTACCGCCATCGACAGTTCGGCGCGCGCCGAATTCGGCGATCTGATCGCGAAGAGCCCGAAGGCGCCGATCAAGACCACGCGCCTACTGGCGCTCGACGACGAGATCAAGGTTGCGGGCCCGATCCTGTCGCACTCACGGGCGCTCGACGAGGCCACCCTGATCGAGGGCGCCAAGACCAAGAGTCAGGATCATCTCTACGCAATCTCGCTGCGCGAGACGATCGGCGAAGCGGTCACCGATATTCTCGTCGAGCGCGGCGATACCGAGGTCGTGCGCAGCACCGCGCAGAATCCCGGCGCCAAATTCTCGGAATTCGGCCATACCACGCTGGTGACGCGCTCACGGGAGGACGGCGAGCTCGCACTGCGCATCTGGTCTCGCTCCGACATTCCGCGGCAGCATCTGTTGAGCCTGTTCGCCGCCGCCTCCCAAGAGGTGCAACAGCAGCTCGAAAGCGCCGACCGGCAGAAGGTCCAGCTTTACCGCTACCTGGTCGCGCAGGCTAAGAATCAGATCCAGACCCAGATGCGCGAAAATTCCGCGAGCTATGCGCAGGCGCGCCCTCATGTCGAAGCGCTGCATCGCTCGGGCGGCCTCAACAGCCAGGCGCTCGCCGATTTCGCCCGCGCCGGCAGATTCGACGAGGTGACAATCGCCTTGTCGCTGTTGTGCGACCTGCCGGTCGGTCACATCGAGCGCGCCGTCGTCCATCATCGCCCGGACCACCTTATGGTGCTGGCCAAGGCCATCGGCCTGAACTGGGAGATCACGCGGGCCATTCTGCAGATGCGCGGCCCGGCCGGATCCATTAGCGCCGCCGAGACGGAGCAGAACGCGCAAAGCTTCGCCAAGCTGCAGCAGAAGACGGCCGCGTCTGCGATGACCTTTTATAGGCTCCGCGCGCGCGCGGAAGCGCCGCTCGAAAAAGTCGAATAAGCCTACGCGTTTCCAGACGCGGCTGTTTACGCCGAATTTAGCGGCGCGCATTGGCGCCGAGCTTGGTGCAAGCCCCGGCGCAGCACACCCTCAAAGCGTGCATTGACAAGGGCCGCGCAGCCGCCATTGTGCGCGCCGTAATGTCATACAATCATACGACGTGATCACGCATCGCAATTATGCGTCATCCGAGGAGCGCCGAAAATGGAACAGAGCAACGTCAAGGCCAGCATCGCCTATGACGATCTGCGCGAATGGCTCGCTCAAGCCGAGCGGCTCGGCGAAGTGCGCAACGTCTCCGGCGCGAGCTGGCAGGAGGATATCGGCCTTGCCGCGGAAGCCGTGCTGCGGGCCGAGAATGGACCCTGTGTCGTGTTCGACGATATCCCGGGCTGCCCCAAGGGCTTTCGCGTCCTGCTCAACATGTTCGCCGGCACGCGCCGCAACATGACGCTCGGCTTTCCCGATCACCTGTCGAAATGGGAATTGAGCGACGCTTATCGCGAGGCCTATCTGAAAGATCAGAGAATCATCCCGCATCAGATCGTCGCGGACGGTCCGGTCCTTGAAAACGTGCTGATGGGCGATGACATCGATGTCACCAAATTTCCCGCGCCGATCTGGCACGAGAAAGACGGCGGCCGCTATATCGGCACCGGCACCTACAGCATCACCCGCGATCCGGAGGAGGACTGGCTCAATGCCGGCGCCTATCGCGCCCAGGTGCACGATCGCGCCTCGGTCGGCATCCTGATCGCCGCCGGCCATCACGGCGACATCCACCGTGCCAAATATTTCAAGCGCGGCGAACCGATGCCGGTCGCCATGGTGCTGGGCGGCGACCCGCTGACATTCTTCTATGGCGGCCTCGAAGTGCCCTACGGGATTTTCGAGATCGACGTCATCGGCGGCTTGCGCGGCCGGCCGGTCCAGATGGTGCGCGGCAAGGTCACCGGCCTACCGTTCCCGGCGCATGCCGAGATCGTGCTCGAAGGTTTCGTCACCGAGGGCAAGACCGAAATCGAAGGCCCGTTCGGCGAATGGACCGGTCACTATGCCGGCGGCGCCAAGCCCACCTCCGTGCTCGACATCAAAGCGATCTACCACCGCAACGATCCGATCCTGCTCGGCGTGCCGCCGATGGGCGCCGGTCCCGACGAGATGGCGCGTTACCGCGCGGTGCTGCGCTCGGCGACGATCAAGCAGAACATGACCAATGCCGGCGTACCCGGCGTGCGGCAGGTCTGGTGCCACGAGATCGGCGGCGCGCGGCTGTTCCACGGCGTATCGATCACCCAGCGTTATCCCGGTCACGCGGTGCAGGCCGGCCATATCGCCGCGCAATGCGGCGCCTCGGCCTATGCGTCGAAATATGTCGTGGTGGTCGACGACGACGTCGACGTCACCAATCTTGATCATCTGCTCTGGGCCATGCTGTCGCGCACCGACCCGTCGCAGTCGATCCAGTTCATCAACGGCTCGTGGGACTCTCCCGCCGATCCGGCGCTGCCGCCTTGGAAGCGCGCCGCAGGCGACATGACGCATTCGGTCGCCGTGATCGATGCCTGCCGACCCTATCATTGGCGCGACAAATTCCCGGCCACCAATACACCGAGCCCGGAGGTGACCCGCAAGGCGCAGGAGAAATTCGGCTGGCTCCTGGATGGGAAGAAATAACGACCGAAGACGTACCGATCGCACGTTGATCTTCATCAAACTTCGCTCATGATGACCCCCTATGCTATTTTGGTAGTTGCCGTTTAGGCTTTAGACGTTGCATCTGGGCAAGGACAAATGCGCTGACAGCCCGAAACGACAACCCGAAAGGGCGGCGGAGGATTCTCCAGGGACGCATCATGACGAAAGCGAAGATCGTAATTGTCGGCGGCGGCATTGGCGGCCTGTTCACGGCAAATGCGCTGATCGCCAAGGGCTTCCCGGTCGCGGTCTACGAGCAGGCGCCGGCGCTTGGCGAGATCGGCGCCGGCGTCTACATCACGCCCAACAGCATGCGCCATCTGCAGCGGGTCGGACTCGGCGACCAGATCGAGACATGGGGCGCCAGGGTCGGGTCGGCGTCGCGCTATTTCCGTTATGACGGCACGCCGATCGCACCGGTGCAGGTCACCGATTCCTCGGGCTGGAACGCGACCTTCGGCATGCACCGCGCCGACCTGGTCGACATCCTGGCGAGCGCGCTGCCGAAAGAGATCATTCACACCGGACACCGCTGCACCGGTTTCGAACAAAACAAAGCCTGTGCCCGCGTCATGTTTGCCAACGGCGCCGTTGCCGAAGGCGACATCGTCGTTGCCGCCGACGGCATCCATTCCGAACTGCAGAAATATGTGACGCCGCCGTCTCGTCCGGTGTTCTCCGGCTCGGCCGCTTATCGCGGCACCGTGCCGCATGCCGACGTGCCGGACTGGCCGATGGATCGCTGGCAGATGTGGCTCGGCGAACGCAAGCACTTCCTGGTTTTCCCGCTGCGCGCCGGCAAACTGATCAACTTCGTCGGCTTCGTACCCGCGAATAAGGCGATCGAGGAATCCTGGTCGGAGCCTGGCGATCCCGATCAACTGCGGGCGGATTTTGCCGGCTGGGATACGCAGGTCGAGAAGCTGCTACGGCATGTGCGCACGACATTCCTCTGGGCGCTCTATGATCGCGACCCGCTGCCGTGCTGGACCAAGGGCAGGCTGACGCTGCTCGGCGACGCCGCGCATGCCATGCTGCCGCATCTCGGCCAGGGCGCCAATCAATCCATCGAGGACGGCATTACGCTGGCGACCATATTGTCGCGCGCGGAGCGAGACACCGCGCCGGCGGCTTTGCTGGCCTACGAAGGGCTGCGGCGCGATCGCGTCGCCGAAGTGCAAACCGGCGCGCGCAAGAACGGGCTGCGCTACGACTCGCTGTCCGGCGATCTTGCGATCCGCGACCGCGAAATCGTGGCGCATGCCGAATTCCGCAAGCAGCTTTACGACTACGACGTCGTCAAGCTCGCGAGCTCAGCCGCGATTGCACCCGCGCACTGACCGCAGAACCAACGGGTGGGACCCTGCCCCACAAGCGCGACCCTATAGGCGCCGCCCCATAAGCCCTGCCCCATAAAGCCGGACCGCGGACAAAACCGCACGGGCCTGTTCTTCTTGAAGACGCTTGTGGCACAATGCCCCAAGCGAAAAGAAAATTTGAGGGGAGGACGACCATGCGGGCGACACTGCGGCACCGTCTTGGCTATTTGCGGCTGCGCCGCTTTGGCTATTTGTTTTGCGTTTTCTTGGCACTGCCATTTCTCGCTTTCGCGGCCTGGATCCAAATAGCCGACGCGCAGAGCCCGAACGCGGACACCGTCAAGATCGGCTTGATCATGACCTATACCGGCCAGTTCACCGACGCGGCCGCGCAGATGGATAACGGCATCAAGCTCTACATGAAGCAGCACGGCGACACGGTCGCCGGCAAGAAGATCGAGATCATCCGCAAAGACGACGGCGGCGCGCCCGACAATGCCAAGCGCATCGCGCAGGATCTCATCGTCAACGATCATGCCGACGTCCTCGCCGGCTTCGTCATCACGCCCGAAGCATTGACAGTTGCCGATATTTCCGCGCAGGCGAAGAAGCTGATGGTCGTGATGAATGCGGCGACCTCGATCATCACCACCAAGTCGCCTTATATCGTGCGCACCTCCACGACGCTGCCGGAGGATTGCGAGCCACTCGGCACCTGGGCCGCCAAGAACGGGATCAAAAAAGTCTTCACCATGGTGTCGGATTACGGCCCCGGCCACGACGCCGAAGCGGCCTTCACCGGCGCCTTCAAGGCCGGCGGCGGCGAAGTGATCGACTCGGTACAGATGCCGATGGCGAACCCGGATTTCTCAGCCTTTCTGCAGCGCGCCAAGGATTCCGGAGCGGACGCGATTTTCGTCTTCATCCCTGGCGGCTCGCAGCCGGGTGCGCTCGGCAAAGCGCTGGTCGAACGCGGCATGGATACGACCAAGATCAAGCTTCTGGGCCACGGCGAGCTTGCCGATGAAAGCGCCGTCAAGGCGATGGGCGACACCGCGATCGGCATCATCACCTCGATGTATTACGACTATAATGACAACTCCAAGCTCAATCACGATTTCGTCGCCGCCTACAATGCCGAGTTCAAGCGCAATCCCGACCTATTCTCGGTCGGCGGTTATGACGGCATGCACCTGATCTACGAGGCTTTGAAAAAAACCGGCGGCAAGGCCGACGGCGACAGCCTTGTCGCCGCTGCCAAAGGCATGGCCTGGGAAAGCCCGCGAGGGCCGGTGTCGATCGACCCGGAAACCCGCGACGTCATCAACACGGTCTATATCCGCCGCGCCGAGAAGGTGAACGGCCAAATCCGCAATGTCGAGATCGCCAAGTTCGAGAACGTCAAAGACCCCGTGAAGGCGCGGATGAAGTAAGCGAACTGGTTTTGCTGGAGCGTGATCTTTTCCGAAAACCGGTTCCCACTTTTCGGGATCATGCTCTAGAACCCGCCGGCGGTGAACTGGAAGCGCTGGGTGACGTCGTAGGGCTGCTTGGTCAGCGGATAGGCGTAGTCGACGCGGATCGGCCCGAACATCGAGTCCCAGATCAAGCCGGCGCCGATCGAGGAGCGGATGGCGCTGGAATTGGCGATCTGCTGCGACGGCGACAGCGCGGCGATCGTCGTCGCGCTCGAGGCGCTGGTGGCCCATAGGCTGCCGACATCGGTGAAGGCGGCGACTTTCAGCCCGGCATCCTGCGGGATGAACGGCACCGGCGCCTGCAGCTCGGCCGACGTGGTCCAATAGGCGTTGCCGCCGAGATTATCCATGGTCGTGCCGGGCGTGATGTCGCGTGGGCCAAAGCCGTTCGGCGCGAAGCCGCGCACGAGCTGCGGGCCGCCGAAGAAGCCGTCGAGCAGCGGCAATTGCTGGCCGCCCCAGGGCGCGACATAACCGCCCTGCCCGCGCACCATGCCGACAACGTCGCCGCCGAGTTCGTGATAGTAGCGGACGTCCTGCGTGGTGCGAGCGAACTTGGCCGCGCCGCCCAGCCCGGCGACGTCGTTGTTGACCGTGGCCCATACGCCTTCAGTCGGATTTCTCCGATTGTCGAGCGTCGAATAGGTCACACCATTGCCGATCGACGACACCCAGTAGGAGCCCATCTGCGCCGCCTGCTGAATCGGCAGCGACGCGGTGCCGACCGACGGGTCGAGCGAGAGGCCCTGCTTATAGAGCGAGTAATTCGTGCTCACGCTCAGGTTTTCGTTGATCGGCGTGCCAAACACGACTTTGCCGCCATACAGCTCGGTATTGAAGTCTTGATTGGTGTTCGCGAAGGTCTGCTTGCCGAACAGATCGATACCGGCGGAGAGCCGCTGGTCGAGAAACCACGGATCGGTGAAGGAGACGTCGACGCCGCGGGCATATTGGCCGTAGATCGTCGAGACTTTGGCGATATCGCCGGTGCCGAGGAAGTTGGTGTCGCTGACTGTGATCGAGCCGAGCCAGCCGTCCTGACTGGAATAGCCGCCGGAAACGAAGAAATTGCCGGTCTGCTGTTCTTCAACCGCGACATCGAGCACGACGCGGTCCGGCGCCGAGCCGGGCTTCGTGGTGATGTTCACGTTCTTGAAATAGCCCAGCTGCTTGAGGTGGCGTTCACCGCGATCGACCAGTGCGCGGTTATAGGCATCGCCCTCGCCGAAATCGAATTCGCGGCGAATTACCTCGTCGTGGGTCTTGATGTTGCCGTGAATATCGATGCGCTCGATATAGAGACGCTTGCCGTTTTGCACGGTGTAGACGATGTCGATGACCTGGCGGCCGGGCTTGCGCTCGACATGCGGGACGACATCGGCGAAGGGCTCCCCGTTCTTGGCCAGCTGGATTGACAGATCCTCGGCCGTCTTATCGACAGCAGCCGCGTCATAGGTGTCACCGGCCTGCATGCGCAGAGCCGAGGTCAGCGAAGCCGGATCGACGCTCTTCAAATTTGAATTGAGCCCGACCGCGCCCAAACGATATTGCGAACCTTCGTCGATCTTGAAGGTCACGGTGACGGATTTGGTCGCGGCATCGTAGCTGCCGTCGGATGAAATCCGCGCATCGGCATAGCCATGATCGCGATAGAACTGCCGCAGCAGGTCGCGGTCGTTCTCGATCTTGTCAGCGTCGTAAGTATCGTTGTTGAGGAGGAAACTCACGACATTGGTGACGCCGGTTTTGATCACGGCGCGAAGCTTGGTCTCGGAAAACGCCTTGTTGCCGGTGAATATGACCCGCCGCACCGCGAGCTTGGCGCCCTCCTTGACCTCGAAGACGAGATCGACCGCGGTGATATTGCTGCCGGGTTTCGGCTCGATGATCTTCGGCACGATTTGCGCGTCGAAATAGCCGCTGTGCTTGTATAAATCGAGCATACGTACAACGTCGCTTTGGATATTGGCGCGCGACAGCGGACCGCCCGGCTTTGATTGCAGATCCTTCTTGAGATCCTCGTCTTTGATCTTGTGATTGCCCTCGACGGCAAGCCGCCCGATCGTCGGATTCTCGACGACGATCACCAGAATGCGGTCGCCCGCGCGCGAAATCTTGACGTTGCTGAACAGGCCGGTGGCGTAGAGCCGCTTGATCGCGTCATCGGTCGCCTGCGCATCAAGCTTGCCGCCAGCGCCGGCATGGAAATACGAGCGCACCATATCGGCGCCGGCATGCCGGTTGCCGATCACCGTGATCGAGGAATCGAGCGGGTCCGCTGCGGCGCTACCGACGCCGGCAGCGAGCGCAACAAAACCTGCGAGGATGAAGGCAATCCCCCGGCAACGCATCAACAACGGCTCCCCACCAACAGGAGGGAACTTCAACAGACCGGCGGGGCGGGACCGTGACCGATTGTGTCGAAAACTGAGGTTTTATAGGAAATAATTGCCACAAAGGTTTACGAGGCGTTAGCCCGCCGCGCCTGCGCGATCACAGCTGCAGCGCCCGCGTCGTATCGTCGAACAATTCCTCGACCGAGTAGCGGCGTGGAATGATCTTCATTTCCAGCGCATAGGCCGACATCAGGTCGAGCGCGGGCCGCACCGCATCGAAGCCGAACGGCAGCGTGTCGATGGCGCCGGGCTTGGGCAGGCCCGCGGCCTTCTTGCTGTCGTGCAGCATGCGAAAGACTTCGCGCACCGCGCCGGGATCGGATTGCGACAGCGCATTCTTGACCACGACCATGTGATTGAGCGGCACGGTGCCGTATGTCTGGTACCAGTCCTGCGCCGCCGCATCGGGATCGGGAATGACACTCTTCAAGCGCGGGTCGGCGGGAATGACGGTGCCGAAGATCGCGGCATCAAGCTCGCCGTCGAGCACCATCCTGGTC
Source organism: Xanthobacteraceae bacterium (assembly GCA_035483735.1). GTDB lineage: Bacteria > Pseudomonadota > Alphaproteobacteria > Rhizobiales > Xanthobacteraceae > BOG-931. The sequence goes on from DATHPQ010000112.1 coordinate 22,938, forward strand.
ATGTCCTTGCCGTCCGCCGCGCGCTCGACGCCCGGCGGATCGCGGAATTCGGCGATATGGGCGTCCTCGAAGGTCACCCATTTCACCTTGGCGAGGTCGACGCCGTAATCCTTCCACAGGATGCCGCGGATCCAGCAACCGGTGGTCTGAGCGAAGGAGCGCACGCCGACGCGGCGGCCGGCGAGATTGTCCGGCGTGACGATGCCGCGCTCGGAATTGTACAGCAAGGTGCCATGCTGGAAGCGGCCCATCATCGTCGCCGGCATCAAGGTGAGCGGCTTGCCGAAAGCCTTGGCCTGCAGATAGGTGACGAGCGCGATCTCGCAGACGTCGAATTTCAGCTCGCGCACCATCATAAAGAAGGATTTGTAGATCGGATTGACTTCGGTGAGGCGGAGCGCAATGCGGTCGGAGGTGATGGCGCCGCTTTTCAGCGCCTGGGTCTGCGGATAATTGCCGAAACAGCCATCGAGCGTTTTGATCTTCTCCGCGGTCACTGTGCTCATCTAGACTTACCTCCGCAATGCAATTGATCTTATGATCCGCCCGCACTTTAAGCTAGCCTCGCCTGCTCGCGGCCGAACATGCCACCCGAACATGCCACCCTTGCCGCAAGAAAACATCCAAGAAACCATCCAAGGAAACACCCAAGAGAGTATCGATGTCGCAAGAGACCAGTGACCGCATTCCGGCCGAGCGGATCGAGCGCTTTGTCGCCGGCGCCTTCGTTGCCGCGGGCCTGCCGGCGGATGACGCGCAGACGCTTGCACGCCTGATGGTCGAAGCCGACCTGCGCGGCAGCGACACCCATGGCGTGATCCGCTTGCCGCTTTATACGCGCCGCATCCGTGCCGGCGGCATCAATCCGAAGCCGAATATCCGCGTGGTGAGCGACCGGCCGTCGGCGGCTTTGATCGACGGCGATAACGGCATGGGCCATCTGGTGATGAAACGTGCCGCCGAACTCGCAATCGAGAAGGCGAAGGCCACCGGCGTGGGCTGGGTCGGCGCGCGCATGAGCAATCACGCCGGGCCCGCGTCGCTCTATGTCACCATGCCGCTCGCTCAAGATATGATCGGCCTCTATTTCGCCGTCGGCAGCAACAATCACCTGCCGCCCTGGGGCGGCAGCGAGAGCCTGCTCGGCACCAACCCGATGGCGGTCGCGGTACCGGCGGGCGACGAGCCGCCGATCGTGCTCGACATGGCGCCGACGGTCGCGGCTTACGGCAAAGTGCGGCTCAAGGCGCAGCGCGGCGAACAGATGCCGGTCGGCTGGATGATCGATCGTGACGGCAAGCCGCTCACCGACCCCAAACGCGCCGACGAGGGCCACCTCCTGCCGATCGGCGATTACAAGGGATATGGCTTAAGCCTGATCATCGGGCTCCTGGCCGGCGCGCTCAATCGCGCGGCGCTCGGCCGCGATGTCATCGATTTCGTCAAGAATACCGGCCAGGCGACCAATACCGGGCAAGCGATCGCGGCTTTATCGATCGAGACCTTCATGCCGGTCGGCGAGTTCAAGCGTGCGGTGGATCAAATGATCCGCGACATCCGCAATTCGCAAAAGCTGCCCGGCGTCGAGCGCATCTGGCTGCCGGGCGAACAGAGCCACACCAAGCTGCTCGACCGCCGCGCCCATGGCGTGCCGATGCCGAAGGCGTTGCGCGACAGTCTCGACACGGTGGCGCGCGAGCTCAATATCGCGCTGCTCGCCTAGCCCGAGGAAAGATAAATGCCCTCTCAATCTCCTGTCGGCCTTGTCGGCTTCGGCCTGATGGGCGAGGTCTATGCCACCCGTCTCATCGCCGCGGGCTTTACCGTCGCCGCTTACGACGTCGATGCGGGCAAGGCCGAGCGCATGGCGCAAATCGGCGCGCGCG
>DATHPQ010000113.1:0-34504 GCA_035483735.1 Xanthobacteraceae bacterium
CGCGTGCCGTCGGGCTGTATACCGAAACCGTTATCGGGCCAGGCGTTGGGATCGTAGCATTGCAAATAGCAGAATGGCCGGTCGTCGATCGCGACGATGAACTGCTGCATTGCCGGATGTTCAAGGTCGTCGCGAACCAAAGCAAATTGCTCTTCGGGATTGCCCCACCATTCGGCAACATGCGGCGCTGCGAGCCAGTTGCGCACCATCGGCAAGTCCGCCGCAAGCATGAGACGAAACGCGTATGCGGGCGGCGGCGCTGCACCTGGCGTCATGGTCACGTCTTCAGCGTCTCAATGGTGACATTGCGGTTGGTATAGACGCAGATGTCGGCTGCAATATCGAGCGAACGGCGCACGATGGCCTCAGCGTCGAGCGGCCCATCTGCGAGTGCGCGGGCGGCGGCAAGCGCATAATTGCCGCCAGAACCAATGCCGACAATGCCGGCTTCGGGCTCGAGCACATCGCCAGTTCCGGTCAGCACCAGTGACACATCCTTGTCGGCGACGATCATCATGGCTTCGAGCCGGCGCAGATAGCGGTCGGTGCGCCAATCCTTGGCAAGCTCCACGGCGGCGCGCGTCAGTTGGCCGGGATATTGCTCGAGTTTGGATTCAAGCCGCTCGAACAAGGTGAAAGCGTCGGCAGTGGCGCCGGCGAAGCCGCCGATCACGTCGCCCTTGCCAAGCCTCCGCACCTTCTTGGCATTGGCCTTGACGACGGTCTGGCCGATCGAGACCTGGCCGTCGCCGCCAACCGCCACCACGCCGCCCTTGCGGACGGTGAGGATCGTCGTGCCGTGCCAGAGGCCGGGTTGGCCGGATTCATTGGGCATCATAAGCGGGGTGTTTCGGGCTGAAAAACCTGCGGTTAAACCATGATTTAGGAGTTAGCCACCGGCATTGCAAATCGGTGCGGTAAAGGTTGGCGGGGCGGATAAAGCCCTGATAAAAGGCGCGGAATACAGCTCTGTTGGGCTTTGGAGATCCCACGATGCGCAAAGCATCCGTGAAACGCACGACCAAGGAAACCGACGTCGAGGTTACAATCGACCTCGACGGCACCGGCGCGTCGTCGGTCGCGACCGGAATAGGCTTTCTCGACCATATGCTTGATCTGCTGGCGCGGCATTCGCGGATCGATCTCACCATCAAAGCCAAGGGCGATCTGCATATCGATCAGCACCACACCACCGAGGATGTCGGTATCGCGCTCGGCCAGGCAGTGAAACAGGCGCTTGGCGATATGAAGGGCATCACGCGTTATGCGAGCGTCCATATGCCGATGGATGAGACGTTGACCCGCGTCGCGCTCGACATTTCGGGGCGGCCGTTTCTGGTCTTCAAGGTCGAGTTCGGCCGCGCCAAGATCGGGCCGTTCGATACCGAACTGGTGCAGGAATGGTTCCAGGCCTTCGCCATGAATGCCGCGATGACATTGCACGTCGCCACGCTCTATGGCGGCAACGATCACCATATCGCCGAATCCTGCTTCAAAGGCCTGGCGCGGGCGTTGCGGACGGCTGTCGCCATCGATCCGCGAGCGGCCAACGAGGTGCCCTCGACGAAGGGCACTCTCAGTAACTAAATAATGGTCAGGATCTGAGGCTACTGCGCCTCGGTTCCGCAAGACACAGCGCAACACCGAGCCTGCTTATGCCTGTTTACACTGTTCATGAGCCGCCAGTGCGGACGCCCGGAGCATTGCCTGATCCGGCGCGTTTCATCTTTGTGCGCGACGGCTTTTACTGGTGGGCGTTTCTGCTCACGCCGCTGTGGATGCTGTGGCGCCGGCTATGGGTTGTGCTGGTTGTCTATCTGGTGATCTCGATCGGCGTCGAAACGGCGATGCGTGTTTACGGCGCGTCCGGCGCATTGATCTCACTGGTCGCCATCCTGATCTCCCTTCTGGCGGGCCTCGAAGCAAGTTCGTTGCAGCGCTTTACCTTGAAGCGGCGGGGCTGGAAGAATGTCGGCGTCGTTTCCGGCAGCGACCTTGAAGACGCCGAACATCGGTTCTTCGCCGCCTGGGTGCGCAATGTGCCGTCGCAGCCTGCATTTCCGCCCGCTGGGCCGTCTTCGCTAACGCCGCCCCCGACATTTCCGACAACATCAATGGCCGCGTATCTGGCCTTGGCGAAAACACCGCCGCAGCAGACGCCCTACGCTTCCGGCGTGATCGGCCTGTTTCCCGAGCCCGGAGCACAGCGGTGACTGTGGCCATTGTCGATTACAGCTCCGGCAATCTGCATTCGGCCGCCAAGGCGTTCGAGCGTGCGGCGCATGAGGCGGGCCTCGATCAGCCGATCATGGTGACGCAGGATCCTGCCGTGGTGGCGCGCGCCGATCGCATCGTGCTGCCCGGCGTCGGCGCCTTTGCCGATTGCCGGCGCGGCCTCGATGCCGTGCCGGGAATGGTCGAAGCCCTGGAAGAGGCCGTGCGTCAACGCGGCCGGCCGTTCTTCGGTATCTGTGTCGGCATGCAGCTCATGGCCGAGCGCGGCCTCGAATACGAGGTGAAAGAGGGTCTCGGTTGGATCGCGGGCGAGGTCGACCGCATTACGCCGATCGATGCGGGCTTGAAGATTCCGCATATGGGCTGGAACACGTTGAACGTAACGCGGCCGCACCCGCTGCTTGCGGGCCTTGAGCTTGGGCCAAACGGCCGCCACGCCTATTTCGTGCACTCCTATCAGCTCAAGCCGGAAAACCGCGCCGATCTCATCGCGGAAGCCGATTATGGCGGCGCCGTCACCGCCGTCGTCGGGCGTGACAATATCGTCGGCACGCAATTTCACCCCGAGAAGAGCCAAAAACTCGGGCTTGAGCTGATCGCGAATTTCTTGAAGTGGATGCCGTGATTCTGTTTCCGGCCATCGATCTGAAAGACGGCCGCGCCGTGCGCCTGCAACAAGGCGACATGGCGCGCGCGACCGTGTTCAACGACGATCCGGCGGCGCAGGCCAAGATTTTCGTAGAGCAGGGCTTTGAATATCTCCACATCGTCGATCTCGACGGAGCGTTTGCCGGCAAGCCGGTGAATGCCGCCGCCGTCGAGCGCATCCTTGGCGCCGTCAAAATTCCGCTGCAGCTTGGCGGCGGCATCCGCGATCAGGCGACGATCGAAGCCTGGCTCGGCAAGGGCATCAAACGCGTGATCATCGGCACTGCGGCGGTGCGCAATCCGGCGCTGGTCAAAGAGGCGGCACGCGCTTATCCCGGCCGGATCGCTGTCGGGCTCGATGCGCGCGACGGCACAGTGGCGGTGGAGGGCTGGGCTGAGACATCAACGCTTTCGGCGCTCGATATCGCGCAGCGCTTCGAAGATGCCGGCGTCGCTGCCATCATCTATACCGACGTCGCGCGCGACGGCATGCTCAAGGGTCTCAACCTCGATGCCACCATCGCGCTTTCCGAGAAGATCTCGATTCCGGTGATTGCTTCGGGCGGGCTCGCGTCAATCGCCGATGTGCGCGCCCTGCTCGAAGCGCGCGCCAGAAAGCTTGAAGGCGCTATTGCCGGACGCGCGCTCTATGACGGTCGGCTCGATGCAGCGCAGGCTATCGCGCTCTTGAAAGCCGAGCGACAGCAGGCAGGTGCGTCGTGAGTGTACCAGCCAATCCATCCGTCGGCGGTCCATCCGAAGAAGGTCCCGCCAAAAAAGGCTCAACAAAAAAAAGCCACGTCGAGCTTTGGCTGAGCATAACGCTGATTTTGATCCTGCTGCTCATGGCTGCGCCATTTATCATGAGCTTTGCCGGTGCTTTCGTCGCTGACGTCTCGAATTGCCAAGGCGGGATGCAGATTCGCTCGCCGTGCCTGTTGCAGGGCAACGATGTCAGTCAGACACTCACGACTATGATTTACATGGGTTATTTGGGCTTTATCACGGTGCCGTTCGGTGAGTTTTTGCTCGCGATCTGGGCGGTCGTTGCTTTTGTCGTGGGCCTCTCGCGCTGGCGCCGCCGGCGCCAGGCGGTGTAGGGCCGCGTATGTTCAAGGTTCGCGTCATTCCCTGCCTCGACGTCAAGGACGGCCGAGTCGTCAAAGGCGTGAATTTCGTCAATCTGCGGGACGCGGGCGATCCGGTTGCCGCCGCCGTCGCTTATGACGGCGCCGGCGCCGACGAGCTCACCTTTCTCGACATCACTGCGAGCCATGAGAACCGCGGTATCATGCTCGACGTGGTCCGGCGCACGGCGGAAGCCTGTTTCATGCCGCTCACCGTTGGCGGCGGCGTACGCACCATCGATGACATCCGCGTGTTGCTGGCTTCGGGCGCCGACAAGGTTTCGATCAATACGGCAGCGGTGACACGGCGCGAATTCGTCAAGGAAGCCGCGGAAAAATTCGGCGATCAATGTGTCGTGGTTGCGGTCGACGCGAAGAGCGTGGCAAAGCCCGGCGAGCCGCCACGTTGGGAGATTTTTACGCATGGCGGCCGTAATCCGACCGGTATCGATGCGATCGATTACGCGCGTGAAGTGGTCGAACTTGGCGCGGGCGAAATTCTGCTAACGTCGATGGATCGCGACGGCACCCGGCAGGGCTTTGATATCGCACTGACGCGCGCCGTCTCGGACGCAGTTTCAGTGCCGGTCATCGCCTCGGGCGGCGTCGGCAATCTCGATCATCTCGTCGCCGGCGTCCGTGAAGGCCATGCCAGCGCAGTGCTCGCCGCCTCGATCTTTCATTTCGGCGAACACTCGGTGCGCGAAGCAAAAAATTACATGGCGCATGCCGGCTTGCCGATGCGGCTTGATCCTTAGCGCATGATCCCGAAAAGTGGGAACCGGTTTTCGGAAAAGATCATGCGCAATTGAGACCTTTCTTTTTTGCCCAAGCGAGCGCGCGCTCGAGCCGATCGTTACCCCAAAACAATTCACTGTCGGCGGTGATGAAGGTCGGCGCGCCAAAAATTCCGCGCCGTTCGGCCTCCTCGGTTTGGTTTCGCAAACGCATTTTGTTGTGGTCGCTTTGAGCTGCGGCCAAGACAGATTCCGGAGTAATTTCCAGTCGCGCGAGGATTTTTGTAATCGCCGTTGCATCGTCGATACGCCAGCCCTCGCCGAATTGGCTGCGAAACACTTCGAGGCAAAATTCTTCACCCCAAGGCTCGTTCAGAGCGACCAGTGCAACGCGCGCCGCGAGCAGGCTGTTCTGTGGAAATGTATCAGGCCGCAGAAACGGCAGCGTCAGGTCGGCGCAGATCCGTTCAAGGTCGCGCCACATATAGCCGCCCTTTGCCGGAAAGAGATTGAACGGCGAGGTGTCGAAGCCTTGCGTCTTGAAAATGGGGCCGAGCAGAAAGGGCCGAAAACTGACCGCAACTTGGGCTTCGTCGGCCAGCGCCCGGATGCGCAAGGCGGCCGGATAAGAATAGGTCGAGGCGAAATCGAACCAAAAATCGAGGGTCGGCAAATTCATGAATGCAATCCTAAATAGGAAGCGAGCCCGGCGAAATGCCGCTATCTAAGCGGCAATCGCACTCTCCCCGGCCGTCTTGAGAGATGCTAAGGAAGGCCAATGAGCAATTTTACCCTCCACGACCTGGAGAAAAGGGTCGAGATGCGCGCGCAAGAGAGCGCGGACGTATCCTATACCAGGAGGCTCCTCGACCGCGGGGTGGCGCAATGCGCCAAGAAGCTCGGCGAGGAAGCCGTCGAGGCGGTAATCGCCGCCATCAGCGAAGAGCGCGAGCGCGTGATCGGGGAAGCCGCCGATGTGCTTTATCACCTCATCGTCCTACTCCATGCCCGCGGCATCACGCTCGACGAGGTCGAGGCCGAGCTCGGTGCGCGTACGCGTCAATCGGGCCTTGACGAAAAGGCGGCGCGCAAAAGCGGCTGAGCGCCGAGAGCCGAGCTGAAGGCTATGGAGCAACGCACCCAGCAGGACGTTTCGCCCTATCGCGTGTTCTCGCGCGCGGAGTGGGCGACGTTGCGCCAAGACACGCCGATGACGCTCAAGCCGGCGGAGGTCACCCGGCTGCGCTCGATGCACGAGCGCCTCGATATGTCGGAAATTGAGGAGATTTATCTGCCGCTGTCGCGGCTACTCTCGCTTTATGTCGCGGGAACGCAACGGCTGTTCCGCGCGCAACAGGGTTTCCTTGGCACCGAAGACGCCAAAATGCCTTACATTATCGGCGTCGGCGGCTCGGTCGCGGTCGGCAAATCGACCACCGCGCGTGTGCTGGAAGCGCTGCTCGGCCGCTGGCCGAACGTTCCCAAGGTCGGTCTCATCACCACCGACGGTTTTCTATATCCGAACGCGGTGCTCGAGCGCGAAGGCCTGATGGAAAAGAAGGGCTTTCCGGAAAGCTACGATCTGCCGTCGCTGTTGCGCTTTCTTTCCGACATCAAAGCCGGCCTGCATCCGGTGCGGGCGCCGGTCTATTCACACCTGATCTACGACGTCATCCCCAATCAATGGATCGAGATCGAGCGACCGGAGATTCTGATCGTCGAAGGTCTCAATGTGCTGCAGACTGGCCGCTTGCCGCGCGACGGCAAGGCGGTGCCGTTTGTTTCGGACTTTTTCGACTTCTCGATCTATCTCGATGCCGACGAGGATGTGCTGCTGGACTGGTACGTCAATCGCTTCCTGACTTTGCGCAGCACGGCATTCGCCGATCCGAAATCCTACTTTCATCGCTATGCGCGGCTGTCGGATGAAGAGGCGACTGAAACGGCGACGTCTATTTGGAATCGCATCAATCTGGTCAATCTGCGCGAAAATATTTTGCCGACGCGGCAGCGCGCCGATCTGATTCTGAAAAAGAGCGAAAACCATCAGATCGAAGAAGTCGCGCTGCGAAGGTTGTGACCCTTACGCGGCGAAAACGGGCTCGCCCGATGCGGCGAGCGCCGCGGCGAGGTGCTCGCGATCGAGCGGCTTGACGACAAAGCCGTCCATGCCGGCGGCACGGCAGGCCTGCCGATCCTCGGCGGACGCGTTTGCCGTGAGCGCAATGATCGGCGTGCGAACGATTTCGTCGTCGGCTTCGATAGCGCGGATGCGGCGCGCGGCTTCCAGTCCGTCCATGCCCGGCATGTGCAGATCCATCAGCACGCGATCGAACGGCGCGCCGGCGTCGCGCGCGGCCTGCCAGCAGGCGATCGCCGCGCCGCCGCTCTCCACTACGACCGCACGATGGCCGAGCTTTTCCAATAGCGCGCGTGCCAAGAGCGCGTTGATCTCATTGTCCTCGGCCACCAGGATCGAGAGGCCACCGCTATCGGGCGCGATGCTCGGCGTTTCGATGGAGTCGGAGAACGGCTCAGCGAACAGTTCAGAGGTCTGCCCATGATCGAAAGCGTCGTCGTCGGCAAAGCGCGCGGCAAGCGAGGCGGCGCGGACCGGCTTGATCAGATAGCCGGTAAAACCCGCGTCTTTGAGCGCGGCGAGCTCATGCCGCATGGCCGGCGTGACCAGCACGACCCGGCGCGCGAAGGTCGCGGACTGGTTCGCCAAGGCAATGCTCGCCTCGGTACCGAGCGCATGATCGACCAGCACCGCGCTCCAGGAATGTTCCGGCAGCAGCGCCGCGGCCACTTTGTCGTCGGGGACGATGGTCGTGTGCGCGCCCCAGCGCTGCAACCGTCGCGCCAGCAAGGACGCTTCGACGGCTAAGGGCGCGACGATGAGAATATCGTGACTTGAAAGATCAGGCGCCGCGAAGGACGGCTCATCGCTGTCGCCATCGCGTGGTAACGGGACGGTGACACGGAAGGTCGAGCCCTTGCCCGGCGTGCTCTCGATCGCGATCGCGCCGGACATGCGCTCGACAATGCGCTTCGAAATGGTGAGGCCGAGGCCGATACCGTCAAATCGTCGCGTCGATCCGACATCGGCCTGCTCGAATTCCTGAAAAATACGAGCCTGATCCTCGGGCGCGATGCCGATGCCGGTGTCGCGCACGGCAATGACGACATGCTCATGCATTTCATCCGGCTCGATGATGATCGAGATGCCACCGGCCTCGGTGAATTTGATGGCGTTGCCCACGAGATTGAACAGCACCTGGCGCAAACGCGCGGCATCGCCGATGACCCGTGTCGGCAAACGCTCGTCGACATAAGCGCAAATTTCAAGCCCTTTGGCCTGGGCGCGCGGCCCAAGCAATTCCACGGCATCTTCGACAAAGCCCGACAGACCGAACGGATGCGGCGTCAAGTCGAGCCGGCCGGCTTCGATTTTGGCAAGATCGAGCATGTCCTCGACGAACGACACCAGCGTGTGGCCGGATGTTTTCATCGCCGCGAGATAGGTCGCCTGTTCCGGCGTGAGCGGCGTGTCACCGAGAAGATCGGCCATGCCGAGAATGCCGTTGAGCGGCGTGCGGATCTCGTGCGAGACCATGGTGAGGAAGCGCGATTTGGCGCGGCTTGCGGCTTCCGCCTCGTCGCGCGCTTCGCCAAGCGCATGCTCGGCGCTGACGCGATCCGTTACATCGCGGCCGACGCTCTGCACCTCGCTGTCGCCGTCGGTGCGGACCGTGACTTCGCGCCACGCGATCCAGCGTGCACCATCGGCGGTCGCGATTTTCTGATCGTGAAGACGCGTGCCGTCGAGGAGCGCTGTAGTTTCGCCCTGTTCTTCGATTGCGAAAGCGAAGCTCGTGCCGATCAACTCGATGCGGTTGCGCCTGGCGAGCTTACAGAACGTATCGTTGGCATAGGTGATGATGCCCTTGCCATCACGGCGCACGATGACGTCGCCTTGCGCTTCGAAGAAGCTCTTGGCGCGCTCCTGAGCTTCCTTGAATTCCCAATGCCGATCTTCGGCTTCGTCGAGGCGGCCTTCCAACTCACGGAGCTCGCCTTTCATCTGCCGGATGCGCGACAGCATGATGCCCATGCCGCCGCAGGCCGCGCCGAACAGGGCAGCGACGCCGATGGCGAAGAGATGCGGATCGTAATGCGCGCCCGGTGACGTCGTTGCCGACAGGAAGCCGAAGGCGACGCCGAACGACATCGTGGTCACGGCTGTAGCGCGTACGATCGCCGAGATCACGCGGCGGGTGACAATGGCCGGTTTTCGGAGCGCTGTGCGAGGCCGCATGGTCGGAGCTGATCCTGTCCCGCTTGGTCCCTGTGCCACTTGGTCCCTGCGCCATTTGGCGGCGGCTTTGGGGCACTACGTCCGGACGCGGTTTATTGATGCGGTATCAGGTGCCATTTTGGCCCACGAGTCTTGCGCATTGCTTGCGATCAGCGGGACCCCAACCCGCACATTTGGGGGACGGTTGATGCTTTATTAACGTCGGATTGGCTGATCTAATTTGGTTCGTTCGATGCAACGGCTGCCGGAGAAGTCAAAATGGACAAAGCGGTGAGTTCCAAGGGTGCGCGCCCCAAGAGTGCGCGGCTCAAGGTTGCTGAACCGGCGAAAGGCGGCCGTCCTTCGCGCCAGCAGGCGGAGGCCGCCGTCCGCACGCTCATCCAGTGGGCCGGCGACGATCCCGATCGCGAAGGCCTGCGCGCCACGCCGGCGCGCGTGGTGCGCGCCTATGAGGAATGGTTTTCCGGCTACAACGACGATCCGCGCGAATACCTCAAACGCACTTTCGAGGAGACCGGCGGTTACGACGAAGTCGTGGTGCTGCGCGACATCCGCTTCGAGTCGCATTGCGAGCATCACCTCGCTCCGGTCATCGGCCGCGTGCATATCGGCTATTTGCCGCGCAACCGCGTCGTCGGCATTTCAAAGCTGGCGCGGCTGGTCGAGGTTTATGCCCGCCGCTTGCAGATCCAGGAAAAGATGACGGCTGAGATCGCGTCCTGTCTCGATGCCGTGCTCAAGCCCCATGGCGTCGCCGTCGTGACCGAAGGCACCCATCAATGCATGACAACACGCGGTGTGCACAAGCCCGGCGTCACCATGGTGACGAGCCGGATGGTGGGGGTGTTCCGCGACAATGCCGAGACACGTCAGGAGTTTTTGTCCGCGATCGGCATGCGCGGCGCCATCCACGGCAACGGTGCGTGATAGGCGCTACGCGGCCGACGCCGCTTTAGCGGGTGAGAACTTGACCCCTTCCATGCATCTGTCTTGTTTGTGGACGGCGACGAAATTATTTCCGACCGGAAAAACCGAATAACCGAGGCTTTCGAGCCGCACTTGCAATGCGGCCGGATCGGTCTTCAAGGCTTCGACGAGCATGATCGGACGATTCTTGCCGATGCAATTTGCCGCGCCTTCGATCACCTCCAGCTCCATGCCCTCGACGTCGATTTTCAGGATATCGAGACGAGGAAAGCTGAATGAATCGAGATGGACCATCGGCACATTGACCATCTTGTCTTCAGAATAGTCGATCGATTGACCGATGAATTCCGTCCTGTCCATCTTTTTCAGTTCAAGACTGCCGAAACTCGCATTGGCCAGATAATTCGGCTGCGGTATTTTCATCCAGCCGGAGCGGTTCGACACCGCGGCATTGATGGCGCGGACATTGAAGCAATTGTTGATAGCGATATTGCCGGCGAGCGCATAATAGATGCGCTCCTGCGCTTCGAAAGCGATCACGACACCCCAGCCGGTCATGTATTTGGCCCATTCGATGGTGTGCACCCCGAGATTGGCGCCGCAGTCGACCGCGAGAATTCCGTCGCCGTGATGTTTGCGACGCAGCTCGAGGAGGTGCAGCATCAAGTCGACCTCTATCGGGTCATAAGATGCTCGGGCGAGAAGCTGATAGCCGGCGCCGAAGCGGCCGCCCGGTCCGTTACATTCGTCGAACCGGTTCAGGATCAAGGTGCCGTGGTCGGTCGATGCGAGGATGAAGGCGAGGGGGCGCTCTGGTTTTGTCACGGATGGCATGCCCGATTGGAGGACGCCGCAGCCGGCGGATGGACGCGCTGCATCACACGCAAGCCGCAGTTTTACGTGATTCGCCGGGTTTTGGCGCGTCGCTAATGGCTCTAGGCCGCGCGCCGCACCTCGTCGGCCAGCGCCCGGTAGGACAGGGCCTCGGCCAGATGCAGGCGGCCGACTTTGTCGACGCCGTCGAGATCGGCGAGCGTGCGGGCGACACGTAGCACACGGTGGTAGCCGCGGGCCGACAGACGCATGGCATCAGCGGCTTCGCGCAATAACGTCATGCCGCTCGCGTCCGGCTTTGCCACGTCTTCCAGGACGGCGCCCGACACCGCGGCATTACTGCGGATGTGCGGCAAGCCAATTCCGGCATAGCGCGCGACCTGGCGTTCGCGGGCAAGCGCTACGCGCTCGGCAACTTCGCGGCTGCCTTCAGTTGGCGGCGGCAGTATGAGATCCGCGGCCGTCACTGCCGGGACTTCGATATGCAGATCGATGCGGTCGAGCAGCGGGCCGGACAGCCGCGCCTGATAATCAGCACTGCAACGCGTCGCCGCGCCCCGGCGGCAGGAGAAGCCGGGCTCGCTGGCGTGGCCGCAGCGGCAGGGATTCATCGCCGCGACCAACATGAAGCGCGCCGGGTAAGTGACGCGATGATTGGCGCGCGCGATGGAGACTTCGCCGGTTTCGAGCGGCTGGCGCAGGGAGTCGAGCGCATGCGGCTGGAATTCAGGCAGTTCGTCGAGAAACAGCACGCCATGATGCGCGAGCGAAATTTCGCCCGGCCGCGCATGAATCCCGCCGCCGACCAGAGCCGGCATGCTCGCCGAATGATGCGGCGCGCGGAACGGCCGGCGGTTGGTGAGAGCGCCGCCTTTGATCTCGCCGGCAATGGAGGCAACCATCGAGACTTCAAGCAATTCGGCCGGTGCAAGCGGCGGCAGGATCGACGGCAGGCGCGCCGCAAGCATGGATTTGCCGGCGCCCGGCGGCCCGACCATCAGCAGATTGTGGCCGCCGGCCGCCGCCACTTCGAGCGCGCGCTTGGCGCTTTCCTGGCCCTTGATGTCGGCAAGGTCGAGCATCGGGCCGGCCACGTCCAGAATTTTCGGCTGCGGCCGCGACAGAACCTGCGTGCCTTTGAAATGATTGGCGAGCTGAATGAGTGAGGCGGCGGCGATGATTTCGATATCTGGGCTGGCCCAGGCCGCTTCCGGTCCGCAAGCCGCCGGGCACATCAGGCCTTCGCCGCGCGCATTGGCGCCGATGGCGGCGGGAAGGACGCCCGCGACCGGGGCGATCGAACCGTCGAGCCCAAGCTCGCCCAGCACGGTGAAGCCCGACAGCGCATCGTGGGGAATGGCTCCGATCGCTGCCATCAGCCCAAGCGCGATCGGCAAATCGTAGTGGCTGCCTTCCTTGGGCAAGTCGGCGGGCGCGAGATTGATAGTGATCCGCCGCGCCGGCAGCGCTAGCCCCGACGCGATCAGCGCCGAGCGCACCCGCTCGCGCGCCTCCGACACGGCCTTGTCGGGCAGGCCGACAATGGTGAAGGCCGGCATACCGGGCGCGACCTGCACCTGCACGTCGACCGGGCGAATCTCGATACCTTCGAACGCAACCGTGGAGACGCGCTGGACCATGTTCGCCCACCCTTGAACGCCAGAGTAGCGTAACGCCAAAATACGTCAAGAACAATACATGAACAGAGTTCCCGCGCCCCCGGGAGGCACATTTCATCCAGTGAACGGGGCGCTAGGCGTTGCTGCCCTTTCCACGCGCTCCGATCTGGACAAAATTGCCGTTAAGCCGTTTTGATCCGGCAGAAGCCGTCGAGATCCGCCAGGAGTCACTCATGTTGCCGACCGCTCGCAAGCTTGCCTTCTCCGACGTTCCGGTTGTCGATCTCACCGCAGCCTGGTCAGGTGATCCCGCCAAGCGGCGAGCGCTGGCCGACGAAATCGCCGAGGTCTGCGGCCGTGTCGGTTTCATGTACATCAGAAATCACGGGATCGCCGACGCGGACATCGCGGCGATCTTCAAGACCGCCGCCGACTTCCACAACCTGCCGCTCGATACCAAGATGGAATCAGCGATGGCGCGCAACGCCGATGCGCAGGGCCAGGGCTACCTCCACGGCATGACCAAGGGCAACGCCAAGAATCTTTCCGAGAATCTGCAAGAGGCTTTTCAGTTTCGCCGTCCGCTTAACGATGACGATCCCGACCTCCTGGCCGGCAAGCCGCTGCACGGCCGCATTCCATGGCCGAAAGCGATGCCCGATCTGAAGGCAAGGATGATGGCGTATTACGACAAGGTCGACGCGCTGGGCTACGAGATGCTCAGGCTGTTCGAACTGGCGCTCGATCTCCCGGACGGCACGCTCAAGCAGTATTTCAAGAAAGACATGAATTCGCTGCGCATCCTGCACTATCCGCCGCAACGGCCGGAGGATGACGGCGAGCATCTCGGCGCGCGCGCACATACTGACACCAACGCGTTTACGATCCTCGCGCAGGACAATAGTGGCGGCCTTGAAATCCGCAATCGTGAGAACGAATGGGTCGCCGTGCCGCCGATCGAAGGCACCTTCGTTGTCAATGTCGGTGAGGTGCTGAAAGTGTGGACCGACGGTATCTTTTCCTCCACGTTGCATCGCGTCATCAATCGCTCTGGCCGCGAGCGCTATTCGATTCCGTTCTTCATGTATCCAAGCTACGACGCCCTGATCCGGCCGCTCTTGATGAATCCCGATCCGACGAATGTTGCGCCGGAAGACCTGCACACGTCGATGCCGCGCGATCGGCCATTCGTCTACGGCGAGTTCAAGGCGCAGAGCACGGCGAAGATCATGCCGGGTCAAGTGAAAGTCGCCGACGCGGCCCAGGCAGGAACTTGAACAGGAAGTTGAAATGCCGGCCTATGTGATCGGCGAGGCGCACGTTTTCAATCCGAGCGCGATGGCGGGCTATGGCCGGATGGTCATGGCCTCGGTCGAAAAGTACGGCGGGCGCTATCTGGCGCGCGGTTCGCGGCCCGAGGTCCTCGAAGGCGACCCCGCGCACAACATTCTCATCATCGAGTTCGCCTCGCCGGACGACGCGCGGCGCTGGTACGCGTCGCCGGAATATCAGGCGGCCAAAGCGTTGCGCCAGGGCAATTCCAATCTGCGGCTGCTGCTGGTCGACTCGTTCGTCAAGGAGGCCGGCTGAAGGAATGAAGCGTTTAGCTTTGAGTGTGCTTGCGTTCCTCCTCGTGGCCTTCGCCGGCGCGCAAGCTGACGACACTTATCCGTCCCGCCCGATCAGACTCATTGTTGCATTCGCGCCGGGCGGGGTCGCCGACGTGATGGGACGGCTGGTGGCGGAAGCGCTGCAGCCGCGGCTCAATCAGAGCGTGGTGGTCGAAAACAGGCCCGGCGGCGATGGTCTCATCGGCATGGGCGACGTCGTGCGCGCTACGCCGGACGGCTATACGCTTCTGGTCGGCGGCTTCGGCGGCCAGATCGTTCCGCCGCTGATGCGCGACGACTTTCCATTCGACGTGCGCCGTGACCTCGTCAAGATCGCGCTGACGGCCGAATTCGGCAACGTGCTCGTGGTCGACAAGTCGCTGCCGATCAATTCGGTGCAGGATCTGATCGCCTATCTCAAGGCGCGGCCCGGCGCGGTGAATTTCGGCTCGTCCGGGCGCGCGACATCCGATCGCCTTGCTGCTGAAATGTTCATGCAGCAAACCGGCACCAAGATGGTCGACGTGCCCTACAAGGGCGGCGGCGTCGCGCTGAGCGACATGATGGCGGGCACCACCCAGGTGATGTTTCCGCAATTGCCGGCGGTGCTCGGTCTGGTGAAGTCGGGTCAGGTCCGCGCGCTCGCGGTCACCAGCAGCAATCGGCTGTCGCAGCTTCCGGACGTGCCGACGCTGAGTGAAAGCGGCCTTCCGGGCTTTCACGTCACCAGCTGGAACGAGCTGTTCGGCCCGCGCGGGCTCCCCGACGACGTGCGCGATCTGCTCAGCCGCACGCTGGTCGATGCGATTCGCAACGATCACGAAATCCGCGAAAAGATGTTGGCGCTCGGTGTCGAGCCGGTCGGCGAGGGCTCAGCCCGCGCGGAGGCCTTTTTCGACGAAGAACTCACCCGGTGGAAGGACGTGATCGACCGCGCCGGGATCAAGCTCGAACAACCTTAAGCGTTTTTGGACTTCACTTTCAGCGGTTGCCGGCGGCCAGGAGCTCGCGCCGCGTCGCCTCGAGAATCTCGTCGGAGAAATCCTTGTTGCCCTTGGTGCCGACGGCGCGGGCGAGAAGCAGCGCGCCGACGAGGCCAGCCATCGCGGCGACGCCGCGGCGGCGGCGCTCGGCTTTGGTCGCGCCGGGTGCCGATTTGGCCAGCAGGTCGATCAGCGGCTCGAGCCCGTCAGCGAAAGCGTCCTGCACCACCGTGCCGCTCCGCGCCGCATCGGCGCCGAGCGACGCGAACACGCATCCTTGCCCGGGCTCGTCGCGATGGCGCGGCTGCAGATAGCGCGTGAGCAAAGCGGCATAAGCATCGCCGGAAGATTTCGCCGCGGTCCTTTGCCAATTGTCCGCCGCCTGCGCCGTCACTTTGCGGCAGGCCTGCGCCACCAGATCGTCTTTCGAATTGAAGTGTCCGTAGAAACCGCCATGGGTGAGGTCGGCCGCTTTCATGATATCGGCCACGCCGATGCCGGAAAAGCCGTTGGCGCGCAGCAGCGCTCCCGCGGCCTCGATAATCCGCTCGCGATTTTCGGCGGCTTTCTGCCGGCTCACTCTCATTACGCGCCTCAGCTATGCGCTCGCGTCGCCGCGTTTGGTCACGACCTTGACAAATAATATGACGATCATCATCAATAGGCAAGCTTCGATGATGCTCATCATATAATCCCGCCGGTCCGAATTCGGCAGATTTGGAAAGACACCATGGCGTCTACCGCGCTCGCTGCGACTCTCGCCCGCCGCAACGTCCATTACGGCTGGGTCGTCGTTGCCGTCACCTTTTTGACGCTCCTCGTCACCGCGGCCGCGATGGGGACGCCCGGCGTACTGATCGTGCCGCTCGAGCAGGAATTCGGCTGGAGCGATGCGCAGATTTCCTCGGCGCTGGCGCTGCGCATAATGCTGTTCGGCTTGTTTGGCCCATTCGCCGCCGCCTTCATGAATCGTTACGGAGTGCGCCGCGTCATCATGGTGGCCATGGTGCTGATCGCCGGCGGGCTCCTGTCGTCGCTCGCGATGACGCAGGTGTGGCAGCTCGTCTTGCTGTGGGGCATCGTTGTCGGTGTCGGTACCGGTCTTACCGCGATGGTGCTGGCGGCGACGATCGCCACGCGCTGGTTCAATCACCGCCGCGGCCTGGTCATGGGCATGCTGGCGGCGAGCAACGCCACCGGACAATTGGTGTTTCTGCCGCTGATCGCACACCTCACGACGGACTACGGCTGGCGCATGGCGCTGGTTTTTGTCGCCTGCATGCTGGGCGTCGTCGCATTCTTCGCGGCGCTCTTCATGCGCGACCGGCCGAGCGATCTGAATTTGCCGGTCTATGGCGAGAGCAAGATCACGCCGCCGCCGGCGCAAGGCGTCGGGCTTGTGTCTTTGCTGATGTCGCCGATCAACGTTCTCAAAGACGCCGTGCGGGTGCCGATCTTCTGGGTGCTGTTCGCAACCTTTTTCGTCTGCGGCTGCAGCACCAACGGCCTGATCCAGACCCATTTCGTGACGCTGTGCCACGATTACGGCCTGCCGGCCGTTACCGCGGCGAGCGTTCTGGCGATGATGGGCATTTTCGATTTCTTCGGCACGATCGGGTCGGGCTGGCTGTCCGACCGCTTCGACAATCGCTGGCTGTTGTTCTGGTATTACGGCTTGCGTGGCCTGTCGCTGCTCTATCTGCCGTTCACCGATTTCACGTTCTACGGCCTGTCGCTGTTCGCGGTGTTCTACGGGCTCGATTGGATCGCGACAGTGCCGCCGACGGTGAAGCTCACGGCCGATCGCTTCGGCCCGGAACGCGCCGGCATGGTGTTTGGTTGGGTCTTCGCCGGTCATCAGATCGGCGCCGCCAGTGCTGCGTTCGGCGCCGGCCTCGTTCGCACCGAATACTCGACCTACCTGCCGGCGTTCTTCGTTGCCGGCGCGCTGTGCATCATCGCAGCCGCGCTGGTGCTCATGGTGCGGAAATCGTCGCGCACCGGCGTTGGCGCCGCGGCGCCTGCTCCGGCGCGGGCCTGAGAAAAATTCAGCGGCGCTTTTCTGCGATCTTGTCCCAGATCAGCGCCGCGATATCTGCGCCGCCGAGATTTTTCACGGCGCGGATGCCGGTCGGCGAGGTGACATTGATCTCGGTGAGATAGCCGCCGATCACATCGATGCCGACAAAGAGAAGCCCGCGCTCGCGCAAAGCCGGCCCGAGCCGGGCGCAGATTTCGCGCTCGCGGTCGGTGAGATCGGTCGCCTTCGCCGTGCCGCCGCGCACCATATTGGAGCGCAGATCGTCCGGCGCCGGCACGCGATTGACGGCGCCGGCAAATTCACCGTCGACCAGGATGATGCGCTTGTCGCCGTCTTTCACCGCCGGCAGGAATTTCTGAATCACCCAAGGCTCTCGAAACGTCGCCGAGAACATGTCGTAGAGCGAGCCGAAATTGAGGTCCTCGCGCGATAACAGAAACACCGCTTCGCCGCCTTTGCCGTAGAGCGGTTTCATGACGATGTCGCCGTGCTCGGCGCGGAACGTCTTGATGGCGTCGAGGTCGCGCGTCACCAAAGTGGGCGGCATCAGGTCGGGAAATTCGGTGACGAAAACCTTTTCCGGCGCGTTGCGCACATGCGCCGGATCGTTGACCACCAGCGTCTTCGGATGCACGCGCTCGAGCATATGCGTCGAGGTGATGTAAGCGAGATCGAATGGCGGATCCTGCCGCAGCAAAATCACGTCGAATGACGACAGCTCCACATGGCGCGCTTCGCCGAGCGCGAAATGGTCGCCCGGCGTGTCGCGGACGACAAGCGGGCGAACGCTCGCCGACACTTTGCCGTCGCGCAGCGAAAGCTTGTCGGGCGTGTAATAGGACAGCGGATGGGAGCGCGCCTGCGCTTCCAAGAGCAAAGCGAACGTCGAATCGCCGCGGATATTGATGCGGTCGATCGGGTCCATTTGGACGGCGACGTTGAGGGCCATGTTTGGGGTCGGGTCCGGCGGGGTGAGAGAGTCTCTACGCGATTTTATCGGGGTCCGCCATGGCGGCAGCAAAGGGGCATGGGGGCAGCAAGGGGACTAGTTCGCGTCAAAAGCATTTGGGATGTGGTGGGGGATTTTGCCAGGCGTCACTACGACGACGTCGAAACGGATATCGCCCTTGCCGTCGTTTGGACGGTGCGCCAGCCAAAGCTCGGCGGCATTTACGATGCGTTGCTTGCTGCGCTCGGTCACCGCTTCCACGGCCTCTTCGAGTGTGGCGCGGGCCTTCACCTCGACAAATACCAGCGTATGGCGGCGGCGGGCGATGATATCGATCTCGCCGAACGGCGTTTTCCAGCGCCGTGCCAGGATGCGATAGGCTTTGGCGGTCAGAAACATCGCGGCGCGGCTTTCCGCGGATAATCCGAGCTTAAAGGCCGCCACACGCTCGGGGCGCGGCGTAGCCTTGGTCGGGTTGGCCTTTTGCGACCTCGCTTCGGGCGGCCGCAGCGGTTCAGCGCGGCGCGTCATTGTTTGTTTCCGTCCTCGCTGTCGGCTTTGGCCAGCGCGAGCGCTCGCTGATAGACCTCGCGTCGCGGCAGGCCGGTGGCATCGGCGACTTCACCGACTGCATCTTTGACCGACACACGCGCCAGCGCCTGGCGCAGCAGATCATCGGTTTCCTCAGTGCTCATCGGCTCAGCTTCCGGCGGTGGCGCGATGACCAGAACGATCTCGCCGCGCGGCTCGTGATCCGTGTATGCCTGTGCGAGCAGGTCTAGGCTGCCGCGCGCGACCTCCTCGTGAAGTTTGGTCAGTTCGCGGCACAAAGCGGCTTGCCGGTTCCCGCCGAGCCCATCTGCGAGGTCGGCCAGCGCCGCGGCCGCGCGCGGCCCGGTCTCGAA
The DNA here is from genome assembly GCA_035483735.1 of Xanthobacteraceae bacterium. Taxonomy (GTDB): domain Bacteria; phylum Pseudomonadota; class Alphaproteobacteria; order Rhizobiales; family Xanthobacteraceae; genus BOG-931. Next base: position 18,934 of record DATHPQ010000113.1, read on the forward strand.
CAGAACGAGCGTCGCCGGAATGCGGCTCAATTCGGCAATACGGGCGCGGCGCGCGCTTTCCTTCGGCGGCAAAAATCCGGCGAACAAGAACTGATCGGTCGGCAATCCGGCAAGCGTCAAAGCCGCAAGCAGCGACGACGCGCCGGGCAGCGTCGTCACGGCAAATCCTGCGTCCTGAACCGCACGGACGAGCTTGAAACCCGGATCGGAAACGAGCGGCGTTCCAGCGTCGGACACCAGCGCCACGGCCGCACCTTCGGCGATCCGCTGCAGCAACAGCGGCCTTGCCTGCGCCGCATTGTGCTCGTGATACGGCGTAAGGGGGGTCGCAATCACGTAGCGTTCGAGGAGCTTCCGGGTGACGCGGGTGTCTTCGCAGGCGATCAGGTCGGCGCCGGCCAGCGTGTCCAGCGCGCGCAACGTGATATCGCCGAGATTGCCGATGGGGGTGGCAACGATATGCAGACCGGCTTTAAGTTTCGCCGCTCCGATCTGCCGGTCGGCGAGGCTGTAATGCCGCGCTGCGCCGGCGGCGGGGGAAGGATCTCGGTGCGGCTTGCTCATCGCCGTCAATCTAGCTTTGCCGCGCCGCGGCGTCATGACTGCGGCAAATGATTACGGCAAGTGACAGCGCCAGGGGATCGCGATAAGTGCCCACTTAGCAGCCCGGATTCCTTAATTCTTGCCTTTGGTTAACCAATCGCCGCCAATATGTCAGATTGGCGATGCCCTATGTGCCCGGCGCCGGTGCCTCAATTTTCGCGCCGTGAGGAGAACCGCTTGTCGTCGCAGTCGAAGCCAGAGCCGTCGGCGATCACGCCTGTGATTTTGCCGACCCGGCGCCGCTCGATTGCGGGGCTGTTGGCGACGGCCGGCCTGTTCGCGGCCGGCTGTACCCAGAATTCACAATACCTGTCGCCGGCGACGGCGCCCGAGAGCTCGCAGGCCCCGCAGGGTGCGACCATCGGCGCCGGGCAAGTCAAAGCCGGGCTCATTCTGCCGCTATCTGCGCCCGGCAATGCCGGCGTCGCCGGCCAGGCGATGCGCAATGCCGCGGAAATGGCGATTGCCGAGTTCAATGCGCCCGACGTCCAGCTCTTGGTGAAAGACGACGGCGGCACCGCCGAGGCGGCCCGGATCGGGGCGCAGCAATCGCTCGACCAAGGCGCCGAGATCATTTTGGGGCCGCTGTTCGCCCAGTCGGTCACCTATGTCGGCCAGGTGGCGCGGGCCCGCAACATTCCGGTCATCGCCTTTTCCACCGACACCAATGTCGCCGCGAGCGGCGTCTATCTCCTGAGTTTCCTCCCCGAGTCGGACGTCGATCGGATCGTGCAATATTCGGTCTCGACGGGAAAACACTCGTTCGCGGCGCTCATTCCTGACAATCCCTACGGCACGGTGGTCGAAGCCGCCTTTAAGCAGGTGGTGGCGCGGCGGAACGGTCAGGTCGTCGGGCTTGAGCGCTATCCGCATGATCAGGCCGGCATGGCCGGCCCCGTCGGCAACATCGCTCAGGCGTCGACCCGCGCCGATGCTCTGTTTATTCCGGACGGTGGCGACGCCGTGCCAGGGGTTGTCGCGGCGCTCGCCGCCCGGGGGGTCAATACCAAAAGGCTGCAGCTCCTCGGCACCGGGCTTTGGGACGATCCGCGCATCTATGCGACACCGGCGCTCGACGGCGGCTGGTTCGCCGCGCCGGACGGCGTCGGCTATCGGAATTTCAGCCAGCGCTATCGCGCGCGCTACAAGCAAGACCCCGTCAGAACTGCTACGCTAGCTTATGATGCGGTGGCGCTGATAGCGGCTTTGGTCAAAACTCAGGGCTCCGCGCGGTTTTCCCAAGAGACTTTGACTAATCCATCGGGGTTTTCCGGGATCGACGGTCTTTTCCGTTTTCGGTCGGACGGCACCAATGACCGGGGCCTCGCCGTGCTCCGCGTCACATCGGGCGGGCCACAGGTCATTTCGCCCGCGCCTAAGAGCTTCGGCGTGTCACCTGCAGGTTAGCTATCTTTGGTGAGTGGCCTTAAGTGCGCAGACAGAGCTACAAAAGCGCCCGTTTAAGTAAGGCGATTGGCCTTCCGCAAACTTCTTACTTCCGCCGCCATGATAATAAGCTAGCTTGTAAATAATTCACCGCCTATCAGGCCGCGAGATCGGCCACGACGGCGTCCAGTACCGGGAAGCCCGGCAGCGTCACCCGCAGACAGCCGTCGGCCGTGGTTTCGACCAAGCCATGCTCAAGCAACGTCGCGACCCGCGCCGGATCGAGCTTGCGGCCCGAAATAGCCTCGTAACGTGCGACATCGATGCCCTCGGCGAGCCGAAGCCCCATCAGCAAGAATTCGTCGGAGCGCTCCTCGCGCGTCAGCACCTCGTCAGTAATAACGCCATGGCCTTGCGATTCCACCAGACTGAGCCAGGTCTCCGGACGCTTTTCAGTCGCGGTGGCGTGCCGCTCGCCGTCAATATCGAGCCGCCCGTGAGCGCCGGGGCCAATGCCGGCATATTCGTGGGATCGCCAATAGACGAGATTGTGCCGGCACTCGCCGCCAAGCCGGGCGTGATTGGAGATTTCGTAAGCCGGCAGACCCTGGGCCGCGCAGATGTCCTGGGTCGTGTCGTAAAGTGCGCGCGCGGTGTCTTCGTCGGGTAGCCGCAATTTGCCCGCTTCATGCAGCGTCGCAAACGGCGTTTCCGGCTCAATGGTCAATTGGTAGAGCGAAATGTGCTCGCCGGCTTCGGCCAGCGCGGTCTTGAGTTCGGCCGCCCATTCCTTCGGCTGCTGCCCCGGCCGCGCATAGATCAGGTCGAACGAATAGCGGCCAAACACTTGGCGAGCGACATCGACTGCCTCAAGTGCTTCGCGCGCGGTGTGCAGCCGGCCGAGTTCGGCCAGCACACGATCGTCGAGCGCCTGCACGCCGAGCGACACGCGGTTGACGCCGGCTGCGCGATAGCCGCGAAAGCGCTCCGCCTCGACGCTCGTCGGGTTGGCCTCCATGGTGATCTCGGCATCGGGGGCGACGCGCCACTGCCGCGCGATGGAATTGAGCACGCCGGCGATGGTCGAAGGCTGCATCAAAGACGGCGTGCCGCCGCCGAAAAAGATCGACGACACGGTGCGGCCGCGCATGCGTTCGGCGGTCTTTCCAATCTCGGTGTGAAAGGCGCGGAGAAATCGCTGCTCGTCAATGGCGGCGTGGCGGACGTGGCTATTGAAGTCGCAGTAAGGACATTTCGACAGGCAGAACGGCCAGTGCACATAAACGCCAAAGGCCTGTTCGTTGTCCGAATCGTTGTTCAAGACATCATTCAAGACATGCCTCCGCGAGTTTTAGGAAGGCGCGGGCGCGATGCGATAGACCCTTACCGCGCGGCGGCAGTCCGTGTTTCTCGTCGCTCGACATTTCGCCGAAGGTCCGCGCATGGTCGTCAGGTTGGCCATCGGGCAAAAACATCGGATCATAACCGAAGCCTTGTTTGCCGCGCGGCGGCCAGACCAGAATGCCGTCGACCCGCGCCTCGAATTCTTCCAGATGTCCGTCCGGCCAGGCGACGCACAGAGCCGAGACGAAATGGGCGCGACGTTGGCTCGCCACGGTGGCGCCGCGCTCGTTGAGCTTCTGTTCGATTGTGGCCATGGCGGCGGCAAAGTCCTTGTTGGGGCCGGCCCAGCGTGCCGAATAGATCCCGGGCTCGCCGTCAAGTGCGTCGACAACGATGCCGGAATCGTCGGCAAAAGCCGGCAGTTTTACCACGTTCGCCGCGGCTTGCGCTTTGATGCGCGCGTTGTCGCCAAACGTCATTCCAGTTTCGTTGGGCTCGCTGAGCCCCAACTCACCCGCCGATATGGCATCGATGCCATAGGGCGCCAGCAGTTCACGCATTTCGGCGAGCTTTCCCGAATTGTGCGTCGCGATCACCAACCGGCCCGCGATGTGGCGATGTTTTTCTCCGCTCACATCACCGCCATCTTCTGCAGGTCGACGAGCTTGGCGACGCCTTTGCGGGCGAGCGCCAGAAGCGCGGAAAACTGATCTTCCGAGAACGGTGTTTTCTCCGCCGTCGCTTGAATCTCAACGATATTGCCGGAGCCGGTCAGCACGAAATTGGCGTCGGTATCGGCCTGCGAATCCTCAGCATAATCGAGGTCGAGCACTGCCGCGCCCGAGCACACACCGCAGGAAATCGCCGCGATGTGATCACGCAGCGGATCGCCTTCAAACATCTGACGCGCCTTCATCCAGGCGAAGCAATCGTGCAGCGCGATCCAGGCGCCGGTGATCGAGGCCGTTCGCGTGCCGCCATCAGCCTGGATCACGTCGCAATCGATTGTAATCTGCCGCTCGCCCATCGCTTTGAGATCGACGACGGAACGCAGGCTCCGTCCAATCAGGCGCTGGATTTCAACGGTGCGGCCATTCTGCTTGCCGGCTGAAGCTTCGCGGCGAGTCCGCTCCAGCGTCGCGCGCGGCAGCATGCCGTATTCGGCGGTGACCCAGCCGCGTCCCTGGCCCTTGAGCCAGGGCGGCAAGCGGTCTTCGAGCGTCGCCGTGACCAGCACATGGGTTTCGCCAAATTTCACGAAACACGAGCCTTCCGCGTATTTCACCACGCCGCGCTCGAGCGAAATGGCGCGCAGTTCGTCAGGTTGTCGGCGGCTCGGCCGCATGCAGGTCTCCCGGTTCCCAATTCGACGCCGTTTTGGCCGAAGCGTCTTTTACGTGTTCCGCCGTCACAAGCGCAATGGCGGGGCGGAATGTAGCCTCCCGGACCTGACGCCGCATGACGATTGCCTTGAGTTGCGCGGAGCCGCTACCCTCCCGGCCGTCCGGCATGCAGGGGAGGTCGCGATGCAAGAAAGAACACAAGAAACGACGAAGCAGGCGGAAACCACACAAATACTCGCAAAATTCGCCGCAACGCTGACCTATGACGGTCTGCCGCCTCGGGTTCGCGAGCATTGCAAAAACCTCCTGCTCGATGCGCTCGCCTGTGCCATCGCCGGCAATCGGGGCGAGGAAACCGGTCAGGTCGCGGCCTTTGCCACAGCGCTGGCGCAGGGCCGCGAATCGAGCGTGATCGGCGGCGGGCATTTGTCGCTGGCCGGCGCGACGCTGCTCAACGCCTATCTCGTCACCGCGACCACGATGTGCGACGTGCACCGCGCGACCATGACCCACATCACGCCGGAGATCGTGCCGCCGGCGCTGATGATCGCGGAACGCGACGGCCTATCCGGTCGCGATCTGATGGTCGCCATCGCGGCCGGCGCAGAAGTGACGACACGGATCGGCATCGGACTGGATTATCCGGCGTTCCGCGCCCGTGGCTGGCATGGGCCGGGCATTATCGGCCCGTTCGGCGCGGCGGCCGCCGTCGGCTCGCTGTTACGCTTCGATCCGGACACCATGGCGCGCGCCTTCGGCCTTGCCGGTAGCCAGGCTGCAGGCACTTACGCCGCCTGGGGCACGCCGACGGTGAAGTTCCATCAATGCCGCGGTGCGCTGTCGGGCCTGATGGCGGCGCTGCTGGCGCAGCAGAATTTTGTTGCGACGCGCGAATTCCTCACCGCCAAGGACGGCGGCCTCTACCACGCCTATGTCAATGGCGGGCTGCCGGATGTTGCCACTGCCGACCTCGGCAAGCGCTTCGAGCTTGAACAGATCGCGCTGCGGCTCTGGCCGTCGGCGACGGTCATTCAGGGATTGGCCACCGCCATTTTCGAACTCATCGCGAAGCATAAGATTGATGCTGCGCATGTGCGCCAGGTCCGCATCGGCGTCAGCCAGACGGCCTTCGATCTGCACGGCGGCTTTAGCACCTATAAGGCGAAGTTCGAGGCGCTGTTGTCGGCGCATTACACCGCAGCCATCATTCTGCACGACCACGCGCTGACCTTGGCGCAGTTCGAGCCCAATCGGTATGACGATGCGAAGCTCCGCAGATTCGCTGCGCAGAAGATCGAGATCTATGCCGATCCGGCGATCAAGGGCTCGGGCGCCAAGGTCGATATCGCGATGGACGGCGGCACGATGCTGTCGGCAAGTTGTGAAAATCCGCTCGGCTCTTTTGAAAATCCGCTCTCGCGGGCGCAGATCGAGCAGAAATTCCGTACCTATGCCGGGGGCGTTATCTCCGATGCCGATGCGGCGGCGGTTGTGAACGCGATCGACCGGCTAGAGGATTTCGGTTCGATAAGCAAACTCATGGCGTTGCTGCGTAACAACGCCGCTCCCCGTGCGATGGCGGCGGCGGAGTGATAGGCTCGCGCGGTAACGGGGGTTTTCGCACTTGGCAAGTCACGACTTTCCCCTCAGCGTCAACCAGCAGGGCCTGGCCCAGCTCAATGAGCGGTCGCGCGAGATTTTTCGCCTGATCGTCGAGAGCTATCTCGCGACCGGCGAACCGGTCGGTTCGCGCAACCTGTCTCGCATCCTGCCGATGACTTTGTCGCCCGCTTCGGTGCGCAATGTCATGTCCGATCTCGAACAGCTCGGGCTGGTCTATGCGCCGCACACTTCGGCCGGGCGGCTGCCGACCGAAATGGGGCTGCGCTTCTTCGTCGATGCGCTGATGCAGATCGGCGATCTCACCGAGCGCGACCGCAAGGCGATCGAGGCCCAGGTGGCAGCGTCCGGACAATCGAAATCGGTCGAGGGGGTCCTGACCGAAGCCTCGGGCCTGCTCTCGGGTCTAAGCCGCGCCGCCGGCGTGGTGCTGACGGCGAAGGCAAACCCTCGCCTCAAGCACGTTGAGTTCGTCCGGCTCGAGCCGGAACGGGCGCTGGTCATCCTCGTCGGCGAGGATGGTCAGGTCGAAAACCGCGTTCTTAATGTCCCTGTCGGCCTGCCGACTTCGGCGCTGATAGAAGCTTCAAATTTTCTCAATGCCCGAATCCGCGGCCACACCCTCGATGAGGTCAAGGTCGAGATCGAACGCACGATGCGAGAGAGCAGGGCGGAACTCGATCAGCTCACCCAGAAAATCGTCGCCGACGGCTTGGCGAGCTGGTCGGGCGGCGAGAGCGATGAGCGCAAGCTGATTGTGCGCGGTCAAGCGCATCTCCTCGACGATCTCAAGGCGCTCGCCGATCTCGAGCGGGTCAGGCTGCTATTCGACGATCTGGAAACCCGGCGCGAGGTGATCGATCTTCTGGGCCGCGCCGAACAGGCCGAAGGCGTCCGCGTCTTTATCGGCTCGGAGAACAAGCTATTCTCACTGTCGGGTTCTTCGACCATCGTCGCGCCCTATCACGACGCCTCCGGCCATATCGTCGGCGTGCTCGGCGTCATCGGGCCGACGCGGCTGAATTACGCTCGGATCGTGCCGATGGTGGACTACACGGCCAAGATCGTCAGTAAGCTGCTTGCCGGCTGAGTTTTGGCCTGAAAAATCGTAAGCGCGCTCATCTTGTTCAGACGCGGCGCTTGATTTTTAGCCGTTAAGCCCTGATATGCGGGTCGCAGACGCTTAAAGACGATGGGATTGAGACATGACGGACCAGACCGCTCGGGCTGAGGACGAAGCGGCTGCGCCATCGCAGGCCGCAGCGCCCACGCCGTCGACTGCGCTCGAGCGCGAGCATGCGGACATGAAGGATCGCCTTCTACGCACGCTCGCCGAGATGGAAAATCTGCGCAAGCGCACCGACCGCGAAGTCGCGGAGTCACGGCTCTATGGCGTGACGTCTTTCGCGCGCGACGTCCTCGGCGTCGCCGACAATATGCGGCGTGCGCTCGATGCGGTGCCCGCGGAATTGCGGGCGAGCGCCGAAGCCAGCGTCAAAGCGCTGATCGAGGGCGTCGATCTCACTGAGCGCGAATTGTTAAAGGCCCTGGAGAAGAACGGCATCCGCCAGTTCTCGCCGCAGGGCGAGAAATTCGACCCGAACCTGCACCAGGCGATGTTCGAGGTGCCCGATCCGACAGTACCGGCAGGCAGTGTCGTGCAGGTGGTGCAGCCGGGCTACATGATCGGCGAGCGGATCCTGCGACCGGCGCTGGTCGGCGTGTCGAAGGGTGGCCCGAAAACGGCGCCGGCTTCAAACAACGACAACGCCAGAGCCACCGGCAACTGATAACTGCCGAAATTATTTCGGGTCGATGCTGTCGCGCACGGCGCGCAGCCGGGTAAACATGGTCGGCCACGTATCGGCACGCGCGATGCCGATCATTTGCAAGAAGCCCGCAGTGCCGAACCGCAGCCATTGCACCACCATCACATCAGTATCGCTCTGGGCGTCTTTGGCCTTGGCGAGGGTCTCAAAGCCCTGTTGGCTGCCGATGCGCAGCGGCTCGGCGTCCTGGATCTGCACGGCCTTGATGCCGACGACTTGCTGGAATGTGTTGCGGGCGAAATTACTGCGATCGCCGGGCTCCGCTGGGCCGCCGGGCATCGCCGCGATAAACAGGCGAGCATTGATGGGCGCATCTTTGCTCTGGTCCTTGGCGTCTTTGCTCTGATTCTGGCTCTGGTCTTTGGCTTGAGCAGGAGCCGCATCGGCCGGCTTATCGACCAGCATTATCGCGCGGCCGGGCAAGACTTCGTCGATACGAAAACCTGCCATGTTGCCAATGGTGAACGGCATCAGGCTGAGCTGCTCGGCGTCGGGCACGCTGTCGCGCATGACGAGCGTCGCGAGCGCGTCCCGCATCGCCTTGTCGGGATAGGCCGCGTCCTGGTCCGGCACCTGCGCCGTGATCAGCGCTGTTACATTCCCGCCGGCCGCGACCACGAGCCATTTGCGATAGCGTCCTTTGTCGGTCGCCTGCGTGCCGCTGAGAATAAAGCCATTGCCGAAAGAGAGCTGGATCGGCTCGCGCTTTTCGACATCGACGCCATCCTTTTTCATCACGTCCGGCACCATGGTCTTGTCGAGCGAATCGTAAGCCTGCGCCGGCAACGTGGTGAAAAGGATCGCGGCGTTCTTTTCCGGATCTTCGAAGCCCACGAAATTGCGGCTCTGGACCATGCCCGGCGGTGGGACGATGCCGAGCCGAGAGCTGATTGGGAAAATCGGATCAGCCGCCCATGCTGGCAAAGTCGCCGGCAAAGTCAGCGCGACGGCGAGCACCATGACGACGGCGGCCAGACAACGGGCGCCAAAACCTGTGCGAAGTCGGATCGATCGGATGTGCATCGAATTGGTCCTAAACGGCGGTCCGCTGCGTCTGAAAAATTTTATGGCTGTTGGGGTGGAACCCCGTCTCCTTGGGACCCGTATATTTGCGGCACCTGTATCTGCGTCACCCGTCGCATGGTCAAATTGATTCGTCCTCCCCCGGGCAGTCCGCCTTCGAGGAGCAGGGTGGATGTGCCTGAATAGATACGATCTACGCCATGGAAAGCGAGTCTCGTGTCCCCACCCAGCACGACCACGTCGCCGGAATTGAGGCGAAAGGAGCGGGTGAGGTCGCCGCGGTTGCGCCCGCCCAGGCGGAACAAACAGGAATCGCCGAGCGACACCGACACTACCGGTGCTGAAAAATCGGCCTCGTCGCGATCCTGATGCAGGCCCATTTTCGCGGTCGCCCTGTAAAAGTTGATCAAGCACGCCTCCGGCGGGTGCGGATAGGAGGCGACCTCGTCCCACAAAGCGGCGAGCCGTTGCGGCAGCGCCGGCCAGGGGCGGCCGGTCTCGGGATGAACCGGCGCGTAGCGATAGCCGTTTTCGTCCGATATCCAGCCGAGCAGACCGCAATTCGACATTTGCACCGAGAACGGCCGGCCGGATTTCGGCATGCGGGGCCTGAACGGCGGTGCCACAGCAAAGATCTGCCGGATGTCAGCAAGCAATGCTGTCTGCTGCCCGCGGTCGAAATAACCGGGGAGCAACCGTAGCCCCGCATAGCTGACCGGTCCGGTCATGCCCGTCCCCGCGCCCTTACGTTTCTCGATCATGCATCGATTTCTGCGATTTCCGCCCCTTCGCCGCGGCTGCGTTCCCTCCCCTGGCCCTTCCTGAGCCGCAGGACTGTCGGAGCCGGGATTAACGCAACGTCAATTCTCTCAAGCAACCATCCTGATTCGCTGGATCGATTGAGAAATCGCGCCCTTTCACGCCGATGTATATGGAATCTACCAAAGAGATAGCCGCTGCCGTTCCGCAAGACCATCGGCGTCTTGCCGATGGTGGGGCGAAGCTATTGTCCATCGTCGTCCCGACATTCAATGAGCGCGACAATGTCCGCGAACTCGTGGCGCGTTTGGATCGCTGCCTCGCGGGCCTCGCGTGGGAGATCATGTTTGTCGACGACGATTCCCGCGACGGCACGATCGACGTGTTGCGCGACGCGAGCCGTTCCGATCCGCGTGTGCGCTTCCTGCATCGTATCGGGCGCCGCGGCTTAGCTTCCGCAGTCGTCGAAGGCATCCTTGCCACCAGCGCGCCGTTCGTCGCCGTACTCGACTGCGATTTGCAGCACGATGAAGCCTTGCTGCCCAAGATGTTGGAGCGATTGCGCGCCGATAGATGCGATGTCGTCATCGCTTCGCGTTACATGGAGGCCGGAGGCACCGGGGATTGGGCGAAGCAGCGTCTGTTCGTCAGCCGCGTGGCGACCAAGCTCGCGAATTTTGTCTTGCCGTCGCACCTGACCGACCCGATGAGCGGATTTTTCATGATCGAGCGGGGCGCCTTCGATCATGCGGTTCGGAATCTGTCGAACCAGGGCTACAAGATACTCCTGGATATTCTGCTGTCGGCGCGGCCGTCGCTGCGCGTCGAAGAAATTCCGTACACGTTTCGCACGCGGCTCAACGGCGAAAGCAAGCTCGATACGACGGCGATACTGGATTATCTTGCGCTATTGATCGACAAACTTGTCGGTCACGTCATCCCGCTCCGCTTCATCATGTTTGTGTCCGTCGGCGGAATGGGCCTGTTCGTGCACCTGGCTGTGCTCGCCGCGCTGAACCGGGGTCTTGGCGTCGCTTTCATTTTAGCGAATCTTTGCGCCGCAATGGTCGCCGTCACATTCAATTTCTTCGTCAATAACCTCGTGACCTATCGCGACATGCGGCTTAAGGGATTCTGGCCCGTCCTGCGCGGGCTCGTGAGCTTTGCGGCGATCTGCTCCATCGGCACGGCGGCGAATGTCGGCATCGCCGTTGTCTTGTTCCAACGCGATTATACATGGTGGCTTGCGGCCGGCGCCGGCATACTGGTGGGTGCGGTGTGGAATTTTACCGCCACGTCGATCTTTACGTGGCGCAATGTCGGTGTGGCCGTACCCGCCCCGCGCGATCAGGGCCCGGCATTCGCACCGCCCACCGCCAATATGTCGGAAGCCGGCGGGCCATAGCTCGGCGCCAAAGCCGGCGCGGTCATCCGGCGCAGCACAACAACGAACAACAGTGCTGCCGCCGCGATCACGCCGACTTTCATCGCGCCATCGAATGCGGTCACCTTGAACGCAATGGGCGCAAGAAAAGTGCCGACAAGTGCCAATCGCTCGTAAGGCCGGAAGCCGTCGCGCAGCGCTTCACCGAGCAGCCATGCCATCGGCACCGCGAGAATAACCAGATCGTATTCCAGCATGAAAGGAGAGCAGAACGGCACGCAAGCCGCGATCGCCGCGCCCTCGGCCACACCCGAGCGTGAGCCCGGCGGGCGTCGCAGCAAGGCGCTTGTCAGCATCAATGCCGCGGTGATGCTGACGACGGCTTGCGCGCCATAGGCCAGGGCAAGCGAGCCGCCATGCAGGCGTATCATGCCGAAAACGGTGATCCAGAATTGGAGATAAAGCGGATTGGGAAATTCCATCCAATTGCGTCGTGCTTCCGCCATGTCGGCGAAAAAGGCCGGCCAAATGTCCATGCCTAGAGCGATGGTGGCCACCGCCACGAGCCCAACGACAGTCAGGGCCGCCACCGTGAAGCATCGCCACCGGCCCGCGACCGCGAGCGCCAGCGGCACGATGAGGCCGAGCTGCGGTTTATAGGCAAGACAACCCAGACAGAGGCCCGCGAGCTCCGGCCGCCGCTCAAGCCAGACGGCCGCTCCGCCAAGGAGCCCGGCGCTGAGAAAGCCGTTCTGTCCGAATCCGGCGTTCACCAGGACCGCGGGATAGCCAAGAAACAGCACCCAAAGCCGCACCCCTTGTTGACGCAGATCCTGCGGCAGCATGGCGCGCAAAGCTGCGGCATAGCCGGCGCAGGTCGCCGTCAGCCACAGGATGAGTGCCGGCAGGTAGTTGAGAAGCGCCAGGCCGGCGCATAACAGCAGGAAGAAGGGCGGGTAGAAGAAGGCCAGATAGCCCCAACCCTCGACGTCGCCGTGCAGGTCGAGTTCTTTGAAAAAGTGCGGTACCTCACGATAGGCATCCGCGGCGTGGCCCTCGAGCACGAGTTCGCCTGCGGTCCAGAAGCTGACGAAATCGCCCGATACTTTGGTAATCCGCGGTGCCGCCATTTGCCACTGCACCCACATGATGCAGAAGCTCAGGAACAGAACCAGCGCCAGCGCTTCGCCGGCGTGCAGCAGATAGAAACCGTAGCGTGACAGCAGTCGCGGCTGGCCTTGCGGCGCTATCGGCACCTTCGGCTTCGAGGCTGAAACGGTATCGCCGCGCAAAGCAGGACCGATGGTCGACATGGGTCGAAGGTGTGGGTGCGAGCCAGGTACAGGATTTGACCGAACGCGCGGCTACCGGCGGGTACGGGCACCAGTAGCGGCCAAGTCCGACTGCGATAGCGCGCATCGTGGGAGCGAGGCTCTAAGATTAACTTAACGTACCTGCGACTAGCTGGAGGGCTTAAGTCCGAGGGCTGGGTCTTCGGAAACCTTGTGTCTGCGGCCAATCCTGTCTTGCGGGGCGATGGGGCCCTCCTATATGAGCCAAGGGAAATCCCCCAGCGCAGCGGGCTTTAGGATAGGGTTGCTACCGGTTTGCCACCTGCGCGCGGGGCACTTGAGTGAAATAAGGGGGCCGGACTCAACGGGCGCCTTCGGGGCCTGCCCGGCCTGCCGCTAGAGAGAGGATTTAAGACCATGGGAAAGGTCATCGGTATCGATCTCGGGACCACGAATTCCTGCGTCGCTGTCATGGAGGGCACGACGCCGAAGGTCATTGAGAACGCAGAGGGAATGCGCACCACGCCGTCGATCGTCGCTTTTACGGACGAGGGCGAGCGGCTCGTCGGCCAGCCGGCCAAGCGCCAGGCGGTCACTAATCCGGAGCGCACGATTTTCGCAGTGAAGCGCCTCATCGGCCGTCGCTACGACGACCCGATGGTGGAGAAGGACAAGAAGCTCGTCCCCTACAAGATTGCGCGCGCCAGTAACGGCGACGCCTGGGTCGAGGTCGAGGGCAAGACCTATTCGCCGTCGCAGATCTCGGCGTTCATCCTGCAGAAGATGAAAGAGACCGCGGAAGCCTATCTCGGCTCCAAGGTCGATCAGGCCGTCATCACGGTTCCTGCTTACTTTAACGACGCCCAGCGTCAGGCCACCAAGGACGCCGGCAAGATCGCCGGCCTCGACGTACTGCGCATCATCAACGAGCCGACCGCGGCCGCGCTTGCTTATGGTCTCGACAAGACCAAGACGGGCATGATCGCGGTCTATGACCTCGGCGGTGGCACGTTCGATATTTCCATTCTCGAAATCGGCGACGGCGTGTTCGAGGTGAAGTCGACCAACGGCGACACCTTCCTCGGCGGCGAAGATTTCGACATGCGGCTTGTCAACTATCTGGCCGACGAGTTCCAGAAAGAGCAGGGCATCGATCTGCGCCGCGACAAGCTCGCGCTGCAGCGGCTCAAGGAAGCCGCCGAAAAGGCCAAGATCGAGCTGTCGTCGACGACGCAGACCGAAATCAATCTGCCGTTCATCACGGCGGATGCTTCGGGCCCGAAACATCTGACAATGAAGCTCACCCGCGCCAAGTTCGAAGCGCTGGTCGACGATCTCATCCAGAAGACCATCGACCCGTGCCGCCAGGCGCTCAAGGACGCGGGCCTCTCCGCGGCCGAGATCAATGAAGTCGTTCTGGTCGGCGGCATGACGCGCATGCCGAAGGTCCAGGAAGTCGTCAAGCAATTGTTCGGCAAGGAGCCGCACAAGGGCGTCAATCCCGACGAAGTCGTTGCGGTGGGCGCGGCCATTCAGGCCGGCGTGCTGCAAGGCGACGTCAAGGATGTGCTGTTGCTCGACGTCACGCCGCTGTCGCTCGGCATCGAGACGCTGGGCGGCGTGTTCACCCGCCTGATCGATCGCAACACCACGATCCCGACCAAGAAGAGCCAGGTGTTCTCCACGGCCGAAGACGGCCAGACTGCGGTGACCATCCGCGTGTTCCAGGGCGAACGCGAAATGGCGGCGGACAACAAGATGCTCGGCCAGTTTGACCTGGTCGGCATTCCGCCGGCGCCGCGTGGCATCCCGCAGGTTGAGGTCACCTTCGACATCGACGCCAACGGCATCGTCAATGTGTCGGCCAAAGACAAAGGCACCGGCAAGGAGCAGCAGATCCGCATCCAGGCGTCAGGCGGTCTCTCTGAAGGCGACATCCAAAAGATGGTCAAGGATGCCGAGGCGCATGCCGAGGAGGACAAGAGGCGCAAGGCCGAGGTCGAGGCCAAGAACCACGCCGAAGGTCTGGTCCACGCCACCGAGAAGACGCTCGCCGAGCATGGCTCCAAGATCGGCGAAGGCGACCGCCGCGCCATCGAGAACGCCATGGCCGACCTCAAGGAAGCCTTGAAAGGCAATGACGCCGAGGCGATCAAGACCAAGACCAATGCGCTCGCGCAGGCGTCGATGAAACTTGGCGAAGCGATGTATAAGCAAGCCGAGCAACAGCCGGGCGGTGATGCCCAAGGTTCCGATGCGCAAGGGCCCGGCGCGGAAGGTAAGAAGGAAGACGTCGTCGACGCCGAGTTCACGGAAGTCGACGACGACAAGAAGAACAAGAAATCTGCCTAAAGCAGCGAGGCGCGCGATGCCGTTGCCGCTTGTCAGAATTGCACCCCCGGATAAGAACGGGGGTGCTTGTTCTTGAACAGGCAGTTGGGTGAACAATGAAGCGCTGCTACTACGAAACTCTTTCGGTCGAACGCACCGCGACCGAGATCGACATCAAGACGGCCTTCCGCAAACAGGCGATGCAGTGCCATCCGGATCGCAATCCGGGCGACACGGACGCCGAGCATCGCTTCAAGGAAGTCAACGAAGCCTACGAGGTTCTTAAAGACCCGGACAAGCGCGCCGCCTATGACCGTTTCGGCCACGCCGCCTTCGAGCACGGCATGGGCAACGGCGCTGGCTTCGGCGCCGAGTTCGGCACCACATTCTCCGATCTGTTCGAAGGCATTTTCGGCATGTCGGGTGCAGGACGCGGCCGCGGCTCCGGCCGCGAGCGAGGCGCCGATCTGCGTTACAATATGGAAATCACGCTTCAGGAAGCCTTTGTCGGCAAGAATGCGCAGATCCGCATTCCGACCTCGGTGACCTGCGAGGCCTGTTCCGGCTCCGGCGCCAAGGCCGGCACCAAGCCGAAAGCATGCGCGATGTGCGGCGGGCAGGGCCGTGTCCGCCACGCGCAGGGCTTCTTCACCCTGG
>DATHPQ010000114.1:0-7620 GCA_035483735.1 Xanthobacteraceae bacterium
GTGCCGGCCGCCGAGGTGCCTCCGGAATTTCGCGAGCCCATGATCCATCTCTGGCTCGGAGCGGACGCGCATCTCGTGCACTATCCGGTCAAAGGCGGCAAAGTCATCAATATCGTCGTCATCACCGCCGACGATTGGAATGCTGAAGGCTGGAGCGAGCCGGCAAGCCGCATCGACCTGTTGCCGCGGCTCACCGCCGCGCGCTGGGCGCCGCAAGCGCGCGCCCTCGTTCGCCTGCCCGAAGCCTGGCTGAAATGGGCGCTATTCGAGCGCCGCCCATTGATGAACTGGACCCAAGATGCGGCCGCGCTCCTAGGGGACGCCGCCCACCCGATGCTGCCGTTCCTGGCGCAGGGCGGCGCCATGGCGATCGAAGACGCCGTGGTCGCGGCGCAATGTCTGGCGCGCCGGCCCGATGACGCCGCGGCAGCTTTGCGGACTTATGCCGCGATCCGGCGCGGGCGCACACGCCGGGTGCAGCGGCAAGCCGCGCGCAACGGCCAGCACTATCACCTCAAAGGTGTGTCGGCTATGGTGCGCAACGCAGCGATGGGCGTCATGGGCGGTGAGCACCTGCTCCGGCACTATGACTGGCTCTACGACTGGCGCCCGCCGGCCGCGCTGTCACTGACGTGACGACCGGCAAGTCAATATCTGGCAAGTGCTGACTGGCAAATGATGACTGGTATGTGACGACTTCTTGCACGTGCCCGCGTGCATCCGATCGGACCAACACGATGTCTTCCACCACGCTCTTTCCGACAACGATCGCCGGCAGCCTGCCGAAGCCGTCATGGCTCGCGGTGCCGAACAAATTGTGGGCGCCGTGGCGTCTCGAAGGCGAAGAGCTCGCGAGCGGCCGGGACGATGCGACGCTGCTCGCGCTTAAGCTTCAGGAAGATGCCGGCATCGATATCGTCGGCGACGGCGAGCAATCGCGCCAGCATTTCGTGCACGGTTTTCTCGAAGCCGTCGACGGCATCGATTTCAACAAGCGCATCGAGATGGGTATCCGCAACGACCGCTACAAAGCGATGTGCCCGACGGTCACAGGTCCTTTGCGGCTGCGCTCGCGCGTGCATGCGCGCGAAGCGCGGCTCGCGCGCGCGCACACCACGCACAAGCTCAAATTCACTTTGCCCGGCCCGATGACGATCGTCGACACCATCGCCGATGAGCATTACGGCGACCGCATCAAGCTCGCGATGGCATTCGCCGATTTGCTCAACGAGGAAGCGCGCGGGCTCGCCGCCGACGGCGTCGATGTGATTCAGTTCGATGAGCCCGCCTTCAACGTCTATATGGACGCCGCCGCGACCTGGGGTATCGAGGCGCTGCATCGCGCGCTGGACGGCGTCAAATCTACCAGCGCCGTGCATATCTGCTACGGCTACGGCATCCCCGCCAATATCGAATGGAAGGCGGCGCTCGGTGACGAGTGGCGGCAATACGAGAAGTTCTTCCCGGCTTTGGCGAAGAGCCGAATCGATCAGGTGTCGGTCGAATGCATCAACTCGCACGTGCCGATGAGCGTTCTGACATTACTGGATGGTAAGGATGTGTTGATCGGCGTCATCGATGTCGCGACCGAAAAGATCGAAACGCCTGAAGAAGTCGCAGCGGTGATTAATGAAGCGGCAAAGCACATGCCTGCGCAAAAAATCGTCGCAAGCACGAATTGCGGAATGGCCCCGATGCGCCGCGAAATCGCCGCATTGAAGCTCGAAGCACTGGCCCGGGGCGCGGCGCTGGCACGCAAGAACAAGAGCTGATCTTCCCGCCAAGCGCTGGAAAATCTCAACCATAGGGAAATTCGGGATGCGCTCGAATCCCGTGGGTAGCGTTTTCTTAAAGTTTAGCGGATTGGATAGAGAAAATTGAAAAAGGGAAGCGCAATGCAAGTGCCTTACGTGACCACCGTTTCATTTGCCGACCGCGACGGCGTAACGGTGAACCTGCAATACGGCGTCGCCGCTCCGAGCGAGCGTGAGGCGCGCAGCGAATTGCAGCGTCGTTTGATCAATCAAGAGATCTACAATTATTCCATTTCGGAAATCCGGCCCGCGACTTCAAGCGAGGCGCAGGAGCTCAATCTCCCGGCCGGCACGATTATCCTGCTGAACTGAGGCGTTTATTCATTACTATCCAGCGAGTGATCGGATACGGCCACAATAGTGCGCCGGTCCTAGGCGCTATTTTATTCCGCGCAACGCAAACACATCACCGATTCTGGCGAAAACAGCTTTGGCGGCAGCCATGTCAGCCTCGCCGCCGGCAATATCACCCTTCTTCTGCTTTGCGAGCCCGCGTCCGTAGAGCGAAACGAAATCCCTTGGATCTCCGCGCAGGGCAGCATCGTAGTCGGCAATGGCCTGGTCCCACTCGCCCAGTTTCAGATAGACGTTTCCCCGATGCAACAGCGTACTGGTGTCATTAGGTTGCTGGTTTAGAGCCCCGTTACAGTCGGCAAGCGCCGCCTGCGACTGGCCGACGATAAGTAACTCGTTGCAGATATTGCTGAGAGCTGTCGTATTCTTAGGATTCAACCTAATCGATTCAGTGAAGTCGCTGAGCGCCCGGTCGTGATCGCCCTTATCCGAATAGGCGGAGGCGCGGCCTTGATATGGTTCGCTATCGCTCGGATCAAGCGCGATGGCCTGGCTGAAGTCCTCTATCGCGTGATCCAAGTCTCGCTTGATGTAATACGCGGTGCCGCGATTGTTGAACGCAACCGCTGTGTCACGTCTGGATTCCTGGCCGCCGCGAATTAGGTCCGTGCAGCTCTGAATCTGTGTGTCATAGGAATAGATGTGGGGCCGGTTGACGCATTTGATCCACGCCTCGCGCGGTTGCGACATTGCGGGCATCGGCAGCGCCAATACAGCGCCAAAACTGAGACTGCCGAATATGCCGAAGCGGAACCACGATACCATTACAAGCCCTCCCACTAACCCTTAACGCGGAATCCATTTCTGGTTTCGCCATGCCCGCGCTTGTCGCGGGCATCCACGTCTTTGGGGGTAGCCTGCAAAGACGTAGATGGCCGGAACAAGTCCGGCCATGACGACCTTCATTGACCGCACGATCACCGGTCGCTGCGCGACAAAACCTCAATCAATTCGCTGACCTTGCGCCGCTGCTCGGCCTTGTTGCCGGACGCGATGGCGTGCTCGACGCAATGGGCGGTGTGATCGGCGAGGATTTCCTCCTCGGCGCGGCGTAGCGCCGAGCGCACCGCCGAAATCTGCGTCACGATATCGATGCAATAACGGTCGTCTTCGACCATGCGCGCGAGGCCGCGCACCTGGCCCTCGATCCGCTTCAGCCGTTTGGTCACCGACGTCTTGGCATTTGTCTGCATGGCGTCTATATACCCCTACCGGGTATAGGTTTCAAGAGACACGCAAGAGGGTCGGTCTTGGATCATTCGGCTCACAGGCAGGGGCAAGGCGCACACCGCAATGGTGCGCACAGCCATAGCGCGCACGACCATGTAACGCACGCGCATGGCTCGGACGTCACCGATCCGGTCTGCGGCATGAAAGTCGATCCAGGCAAGAGCCCGCATCATTACGCCTATAACGACCACGACTACCATTTTTGCGGCGCCGGCTGCCGCACCAAATTCGCCGCTGATCCGGAAAAATATCTGAGCAAGTCCACGGCACCCGCCGCGCCCCTGCTTGCGGGCACGATCTATACCTGCCCGATGCATCCGCAGATCCGGCAGGCGGGACCGGGCTCCTGCCCGATCTGCGGCATGGCGCTCGAGCCCGAAGACGGCAGCGCCGGCGATGGCGCCGAACTCGCCGACATGACGCGCCGGTTTTGGATTTCGCTGGTGCTCACCGTGCCGGTCTTCATCATCGAAATGGGCGGGCATTTTGGTCTGTTCCATCTCGCAAGCGCCGTCGCGACGCCGGCGCAATTCATTTTGGCAACGCCCGTGGTGCTGTGGGGCGGCTGGCCGTTCTTCGTCCGCGGCGCGCAGTCGCTGCGCACCGGCCATCTCAACATGTTCACGCTGATCGCCATGGGCACGGGCGTCGCTTATGCCTATAGCGTCATTGCCGCGCTCGCGCCCGGATTATTCCCGCCGGCGTTTCACGACATGCACGGCGGTATCGCGCTTTATTTCGAGGCCGCCGCCGTCATTACCGTGCTGGTGTTGCTCGGCCAGGTTCTGGAACTGCGCGCGCGGGCCTCGACCTCGCAGGCCATCGCCGCTTTGATGGGGCTGGCGCCGACACGCGCGCGCCGCATCAGGAACGACGGCAGCGACGACGACGTGCCGCTCGACGACGTCCATGTCGGCGACAGTTTGCGCGTTCGTCCGGGCGAGAAGGTGCCGGTCGACGGCATCGTCGTCGAAGGCAAATCCGTGGTCGATGAATCCATGATCACCGGCGAAGCCATGCCGGTGACCAAGGAGCCCGGCGGCAAAGTCGTTGGCGGCACGCTCAACGGCAGCGGCGCCTTCGTCATGCGCGCCGAGAAAATCGGCCGCGACACCGTGCTGGCGCGGATCGTCGACATGGTCGCGACCGCGCAGCGCTCGCGCGCGCCGATCGCCCGCCTCGCCGATCAGGTGGCGGGCTGGTTCGTGCCGCTGGTGATCGCGGTTGCCGTTTTGGCCTTCGCCACCTGGGCCATCTTCGGGCCGGAGCCGCGTTTTGCCTATGCGCTGGTCGCCGCGGTCACCGTTTTGATCATCGCGTGCCCCTGCGCGCTGGGCTTGGCGACCCCGATGTCGATCATGGTCGGCGTCGGCCGCGCCGCGCATTTCGGCATCCTGATCAAAAATGCCGAAGTGCTCGAACGCATGGAGAAAGTCGACACGCTTGTGGTCGATAAGACCGGCACACTGACCGAAGGCAAACCGCAAGTCACCGGCATCGTCGCCGCGCCGGGTTTCGACGAGAACATGCTGATGCGGCTGGCCGCAAGCGTCGAGCGGGCGAGCGAACATCCCCTGGCCGCAGCGATCGTCGCGGCGGCCGCGGCACGCAATATTGCACCGGCACCCGCCAGCGGTTTTGAGGCGCCGTCGGGCAAAGGCGCGCTGGGCATGGTCGAAGGCGCAAGCGTCGCACTCGGTACGACGAAATTTCTCGCCGAGCGCAGCATCGATGTGGCTTCGCTCAACGGCGAGGCCGAACGTCTGCGGGCCGACGGTGCGACTGTCGTCTTCGCCGGCGTGGACGGCAAGCTGGCCGGCCTCATTGCCATCGCCGATCCGATCAAGCCGACGACACCGGCGGCGCTCGCGGCGCTGAAGGCTGACAAGATTTCAATCGTGATGCTGACCGGAGACAGCAAAACCACCGCGCAAGCCGTCGCCAAAAAGCTCGGCATCGCCAAAGTCGAAGCCGAGGTCCTGCCGCAGCGCAAGAACGCGGTGATCGGCGAGTTGCGCCGCGCCGGCCGTGTCGTCGCCATGGCCGGCGACGGCATCAACGACGCGCCGGCGCTCGCCGCGGCCGATGTCGGCATCGCCATGGGCAACGGCACCGACGTCGCCATGGCGAGCGCCGGCATGACGCTGGTGAAAGGCGATCTCAATGGCATCGTGCGCGCGCGCAAGCTCTCGGCCGCGACCATGCGCAATATCCGGCAAAATCTCCTGTTCGCCTTTCTCTATAACGCGCTCGGCGTGCCGGTCGCGGCCGGCGCGCTCTATCCGCTGTTCGGCATCCTGCTGTCGCCCGCGATCGGGGCAGCGGCGATGGCGCTGTCCTCGGTGAGCGTCGTCGGCAATGCGTTGCGGCTGCGGCGGGTGAAGCTATAAGCCGGCAAAACTATCGTGCGGCCTATTCGCATCGCGCGATGCGGCCCTTATAATCGCTGGCATGATTACGACGCCGTCGCCCGCTCACCTCGCTCTGCTATTGGGCTTGAGCTTCTTCCTCGGCCTCGCCTTCGAGGAATATTTCGCCCATACCGACGAGCGGCGGCCGGGCGGCATCCGCACCTTTCCGATGCTCGCGCTTGCCGGCGGCGTGCTTTATCTGTTCGATCCGGTGCATTTCCTGCCCTTCACCGGCGGGCTTTTGATCCTGGGCGCCTGGCTCCTTGTCTATTACCTCGCCCATGTCGGCGAGCATAAGACGCAAGAGGACGAGCCGAATGTCGGGCTCGTCGTGCCGCTCCTCAATGTGCTCGCTTACCTGCTCGGTGCGGTGTCACTGGCGCTCGATCCATGGGTCGCGGTGGCAATGACGGTGGCTTCGGTGCTTCTCCTCACCGGCCGCGAGCAGCTGCACGGCCTGGCGCGGCGGATCGAGATCAAGGAAATCGTCACCGCCGGCGAATTTCTGATTCTCACCGGCATCGTACTGCCGCTGCTCCCGGACCATCCGGTGACGACACTGACGGCAATCACGCCGCGTCAGGTGTGGCTCGCGCTGGTCGTGGTCTGCTCCTTTTCCTATGCCAGCTATCTGGCGCAGCGCTATTGGAAGCCGGCCGCGAGCGGGCTGTGGATGGCGGCGCTCGGCGGCATGTATTCGTCGACGGCGACCACCGTCGTTCTGGCGCGGCAAGCCAAAGCCGATCCGGCCCTCAAGCGGCAATCGCAAGCCGGCATCACGCTCGCCACCGCGATCATGTATCTGCGCATATTGGCGGTGGTGCTGATTTTCAATCTGGCGCTAGGGCGGATTTTGGCGCTGCCGCTGTGCGGTCTGTCGCTTGCCGGTTTCATCATCTGCGCGCTGCAATATTGGCACGGCAAGCCGTCCGACACGACGCCGCAAGCCGCGATGCCTGCGGCGCAGAGCGGCAATCCGCTCGAACTTGGGGCTGCGGCGATCTTCGCGGCTTTGTTTGTTGCGGTCTCCGTCGTCTCGGCCGTCGCCAAATCGCAGTTCGGGATTTCCGGCATCTATGGGCTCGCGGCCGTTGTCGGCGTTACCGATATCGATCCCTTCGTCCTC
Source organism: Xanthobacteraceae bacterium (assembly GCA_035483735.1). GTDB lineage: Bacteria > Pseudomonadota > Alphaproteobacteria > Rhizobiales > Xanthobacteraceae > BOG-931. Next base: position 6,936 of record DATHPQ010000114.1, read on the forward strand.
AACCTGGCGCAGGGTGGAATTTCCGGCGTGCAGAATGCCGATCTTGCCGCGGCGGTCCTGATCGCCGCCTCCTCGAATAATGTCCTCAAGGCGCTTTATGCCGCGTTCTTCGCCGGCGGACGGGCGACCGTTCCCAGCGCCATAGCGCTCGTTGCACTGGCGGTTGCGGGCCTCGTCGCGGCCTACGCGACAGCGATACTGCCCCACTAGCAGCTATTGATAATTCAGCGAATGCCCTGGTCGCTCTGGTATTGCGGGCTCGGCGGCGGCGCTGCAGCGGGCGGCTGAGCGCCTTGCGCTTGCAAAGGTTGCGCCTGAATGCTCGGGGTCTGGAACGGCAGCCCGCAATTCTTCTCGGCCGCGGTGCGCTGCAGCAGGCGTTCGTCGCTGATCACGGCGTCGTAGTCGACACGATAGGTTAGCGAGCCGACCACGGCGCCGCCGCTGGTCTGCGCCGCGCGCTCCATCAGTCCACGCAATTCCTTCTCGCGGGCGCTGACGATTTTCCAGCGCGCGGCAAGATCGTCGCATTTGTAGACGGCGTAGCGGCCGGGATCGATCAGAAGCTCGCCGCTGTCGTTCGAGGTGCAGCCGAAAAGCGCGCCGGCGAGCGTCAAAGTCATGAACGGTGCGAAGCTGCGCGGCATGTCAGGCCAGGCGCGAAATCGCGCGCGCGTTCGGCCGG
>DATHPQ010000115.1:0-31282 GCA_035483735.1 Xanthobacteraceae bacterium
GGTGCCGGCCGAGATTTTCACGCCCGCCCGCATCATGCGGCCGATCGGCGGCGTCTCCTCGGCGGCGCCGTGGCCATAGCGCTCGACAAAATATTCGCCTTGATAGGCCATGCGGTGCTGGACCGCGATGCCGCCGCCGAGTGCGGCGATCCGCTCGATCGACTGATCCGAGATCGTCTCGGCATGATCGAAGAACCAATTCAGCCCTTTGAGCGGAATGTCCTGATTGACCCGTTCGAACACGTCGAGCGCGCGCGAAATCGTCTCGTCATAAGTAGCGTGAAGCCGCCATGGCCAGCGGTTCTGCGCCAGGATGCGCACCACCTCGTCGAGTTCGCCTTCCATTTCCGCCGGCATGTCCGGGCGCGGCTGGCGGAAGTCCTCGAAGTCGGCCGCGGAGAACACCAGCATCTCGCCGGCACCGTTGTGGCGGAAGTAGTCATCGCCCTGTTTATATTTCGTCGTTTTGGTCCAGTTGAGGAAATCCGCCTTCTCACCCTTCGGCTTCTGCGTGAACAGGTTATAGGCGAGCCGCACCGTGAGCTGATTGTCCTTGGCGAGCTTGTCGACGACGGCGTAGTCCTCCGGGTAATTCTGAAAGCCCCCGCCGGCATCGATGGCACCGGTTAAGCCCAGCCGGTTGAGTTCGCGCATGAAATGGCGCGTCGAATTGACCTGATAGTCGAACGGCAGTTTCGGCCCTTTGGCGAGTGTCGCGTAAAGGATCGCGGCGTTCGGCTTGGCCAGGAGCAAACCGGTCGGATTGCCGTGCGCGTCGCGCACGATTTCGCCAGCGGGCGGCTCCGGCGTGTCCTTGGTATAGCCGACGACACGCAAAGCCGCGCCGTTGAGGATGGCGCGATCGTAGAGATGCAGAATGAAAACCGGCGTGTCGGGCGCCGCGGCGTTCAACTCGTCGATGGTCGGCAGGCGCTTCTCGGCGAATTGATGCTCGGTGAAGCCGCCGACCACGCGCACCCATTGCGGCGGCGGCGTGATCGCGACTTGGCGCTTGAGCATCGCCATGGCGTCGGCGAGGCTTGTCACACCATCCCAGCGCAGCTCCATGTTGAAGTTCAAGCCGCCGCGAATGATGTGCAAGTGATTGTCGATCAGCCCCGGCAACACCAGCCGGCCCTTGAGATCGATGATTTGTGTCTCTGGCCCCACCATGGCCGTGATTTCGTGGTCCTGGCCTACAGCAGCGAATTTGCCATCCTTAATGGCGACGGCGGTAGCCGAGGGATTGGAGCGGTCCAACGTCGTAAGCAAGCCTCGATGCAAAACGAGTTCCGGATAATGTCCGTTCATGACCGCTCCTCCACGCCATTTTTCTAGGCGGCTTCATCGGCGTACTGCCGGCCAATGATGAGCCCCAAGATTGAGTGCCTACTAGGCGACTTTTGAGCCTGCCTCCGCGGCGTGCTCACCCAGCGCCCATTTCGAGAACCGAACCTGAATTCCATAAGGGGAATGTGCGCGCAGAATATCCTGCACGCCCTCATAAGTTTCCGACCGCGCCCAATCCTGCTGAAGCTCGAACACATACTGAAAGGTGGTCATCGGTACAGCTCCCGCTTGGACTGCACGATCCATCGAGCGATTGTGAGCTTCGAGGGAAAGATCGCCACAAGCATCGGCAGGGATGTAAATTTCATAGCCCTCCCGCAGCATGTCGAGCGTTGGAAACATTACGCAAGCCTCTGTCCACAGGCCCGTGATCACAAACTTTTTCCGCCCCGTAGCCGCGACCGCCTTTCGGAAGCCTTCGCTGAGCCACGAATTCATCGAGGTGCGATCTATGATCTCGTGATCAGGGAATAGCGACGTGACTTCCGGCATGAACGGGCCGGAGAAAGTGTCCTTAGCGACTGTGGAGAGGACGGTGGGAATCTTAAAGAGCTTTGCGGCCTTGGCCAGTACTTGGATGTTGTTGAGAATCACCAGTCGATCATGCGATTGCACGCCCTGATACATCGCCGGCTGATAGTCGATCAGTGCAATCGCGCTATTCTGGGGCGTGAGCATTTCGAGCTTGGACATGACTGTCTCCTTAAGAGTTATGCTGTCACGGCAGCGAGAAAAATGGTGGACGGCAGCCAAGTAAGCCGAGCGCGAATAGCGCCGCGACGGCCAACGGATGCCCGAAGGTCGGGATCGTCATGGCATTGAAGATTTTGGCGGCGTTGGCGATCAAAGCCGCATTGTTGTGCAGCAGAACCGGATCGATCGACTTGGTGGCGAAGGCCATTTGCGACTGAAAGTCGATCAGGATCGGGGTGTGATCCGACGGCGATAGTAATGTACGGCCGGGGTTTTGCTACTGCTCGTGCCATTGGGCTATCATCCCTACAGGCAATGTCGCTGCCGCCTACTTAGGCGAGGCGGCGCCGGATGAACAGAAGTTACCTTGGAGTAACGGTGCGATGGCCGATAATGGAAATCCCGGCGGACATGCGGGCCTATCTGGCTGCCCGCTCGATCCGGTGCTGAGTTTGCTCGCCCAAAAGTGGCTCGTGCACATCGTCTGGCTCCTTGGCCACAACGAAAGCCTGCGCTTTGCCGAGCTGCGGCGGCAATTGCCCGGCGACATCTCCGCCAAAGTGCTGTCCGCGCGTCTCAAACAGCTCGAAACGCTCGACATGATTGCTCGCGACGACAAAGGCACGAGCCCGCCGCATGTCGAATATCGGCTCACGTCCTATGGCCGGTCAATCGATGTCTTGCTCGAGAGCATCGAACTGAACTCGCGCGGCCTAGTTTTACCGGCTCTGCCCTCGTCGTCGCTGACCGAAGAAGTTATCGGATCATAAGACGCAGGCAGTGAAAGGTAAATGACATACGATCGCGCCGACCGGCGGCGCGGCGTTATCTGAAGCGGGCAATACCGTCTTATTTCCCGCGCCGTTATTTCTGTGTCCTTATTCCCGCGCCATCGGCGCGACGACCTCGTCGTATGGATAGGCCTGCGGCATGATCTTCATGTCGACCGAGATTTTCTGCGTCTGATCGACATTGGCGCGGGTGAATTTGCCATTGGGCGAATACCATTTGCTCAAACGATCATAAGCGGCCGAGAGCACTGCTGGATCGGCATTGGCAAAGGTCTTCTTAGCGACATCGAGCGCGCCGGACGGGTCGGAACGGATGTAGGCCAGCGCTTCGGCGAGCGCGTCGAATACGCCCTGCGCGTCTTTGCCGGATTTCTCGATGAAGGCCTTGCTGATCGAGAGCGGTGACGACGAGAACGCGTCGAGCTTTTGCGGCACATCGACTAGCATGGTGGCAAAGCCTTGCTGGATGCCGATGGTCACGAACGGCTCGAACAGCATCGCCGCGTCGGCCTTGCCGCTTTTCAGCGCGCCCAGAATTTCGCCGCCGCCGCCGACCGAGACCAAGCTCACATCTTTATCCGGATCGAGGCCCGCCTGCTGGACGAAGTAGCGCGCCAGGTTCGCCGTCAGCGAGCCGGGCGAGGTCACCGCAATGGTCTTGCCTTTGAGATCGGCGACCGATTTCAGATCCTCGTCCTTCCTCCCGATCATGGCGAAGGGCACGCGCGAGGTCTGCGCGAAAAACAATTCGACGTCGACATTGTGCGCGCGCATCAGGCCGACTTCCGGGAATCCGGTGGCGACGATCTGCACGTCGCCGGAAATATAGGACTTCATCGCCTCGCCACCGCCGCGGCTGGTGATGACGTCGACATCGACATTGTGCTTTTTGAAGATGCCGTTCGTCTGCGCGATGTAGATCGGCATCGATTCAAGCGAAGCCACCGGCAGCGCGATCTTCACGCTGTCGGCAAGAGCGGCCTGGGATATCAGCGCCGGTTGGCACAGCAGCGCCGCCAGCGCGGCGTGCGCGATCGTTGTCAGCTTACGCATTAAGGTTTCTCCCTATATGCCGGCAATTTTTTTAAAGCCGGCTCAGATCATTTTTCGTCGGAAAAGCGGTAGTGCACCAGCACCGGGCCGAGCGCGTCGATGGCAAAGCTCAAGGCTGCGGCAAAGACGGCGAGCGTGATGATGCCGAGATAAAGCGTCGGCGTGTCGAGCGTGCCGGACGCATAGAGGATCATGTGGCCGAGGCCGGAGCGCGAGGCGACAAACTCGCCGATGACGGCGCCGATCAGCGCCAGTCCCGAGCCGATCTTGAGTCCGGTATAGACGCTCGGCAGCGACGACGGCACGATCACTTTCCAGAAAATCTGGCTGCGGCTCGCGCCCATGACATGCAAGGCATCGACGAAGGTCGTGTCGAGGCGGAGCGAAGCGGTATAGACCGGAATGAACATCGCGAAGAACACGATGTAGATGCTGATGCCAATCTTGGAGAGGATGCCAAGCCCGAGCCAGAGGATGAACAGCGGCGCGATCACGATGACCGGAATGCCGTTGAGCACCATCAGAAACGGCTCGAACACGTGCGAGACAAGACGCAGCTGCGGCAGCAGCAGGCCGACAGCCATGCCGAGCAGCGAGCCTGAGACGAGACCGAGCAAGGTTTCAAGAACGGTGATGCCGGCATCCTGCAGAAAGCTGCCGTTCTGCCATTGCGTCAGCAGTGCCTTGAAGATCAGGCTCGGGCTCGAGAAGAACAACTCGCTGAGCACGCCCGAGCGCACGCCGATTTCGGCGCCGAGCAGGATCACCGCCAGCACCGCGAGCCGGCCGAGAATGACGAGAAGGCGATGGGTGAGCGTCATGCCGCAGAGCTCATATCGGCACTCATGCCAGTCACGCTGATATCGAGCGCATCCCAGATCTGCTTAAAGAAATGCGAGAATTCCGGCATGCTCTGCACGTCGGCAACGCTTGCCGCTTTGCGGCTCAGCTCGATCTCGAAAACTTGCTTCACCGTCGCCGGCCGGCGGCTCAGCACGACGACGCGATCCGCCATCGAGATCGCTTCAGCGATGTCGTGGGTGACGAGGATCATGCTGCGCTTGCCGGCGCGGCAGATTTTCACCACGTCGTTTTCGATGACGACGCGGGTCTGCGCATCGAGCGCGGCGAACGGCTCGTCGAGCAGGAGCACGGTCGGCTCGACGGCGAGCGTCTGCGCCAGCGCCGCGCGCTTCTGCATGCCGCCGGACAGCGCGTGCGGATATTTGCGCTCGAAACCGCCGAGGCCGTATTGATTCATCAAAGCAAGCGCACGCTTGCGGCGCTGCGCCTTGCGCTCGCCGCGGATTTCGAGGCCGAGCTCGACGTTCTCCAGCACCGAGCGCCACGGCAATAATGTCGTCTGCTGAAACAGCATGCCGAGCCGCCGGTCCGCGCCTTTCACCGGCCGGCCGTCGACCAGCACTTCTCCGACCGTCGGCTTGCGCAGGCCGATGGCAAGGCTGAGCAAAGTCGATTTGCCGCAGCCGCTCGGCCCGACCACGGCAACGATCTCGTCGGCCTTGCAGGAGAACGACACGTCGCGCAGCACTTCGACCGGGCCGCGGCGGCCCGGAAACGAGAAGCTGATATTACGGAATTCGAGCATCTCAGAGTTTTCGTTTGAGCATGATCTTTTCGGACCTTCCTTCGCCCGCCGAAGTGGGCTTCGCGAAGGCGGCAAACCTGTCTCCGCTTTTCGCGATCATGCTCTGAGCTTTTAGCGCGCGTTCGCGATGCCGACCACAGGCTTGCCGATGCCGAGTGGCTCGGCGTCGATCAGGACAAAAGCGACGCGGGCGCGCGCATTGCCGCGGTTGGCCCAGGCGTGATTGGTGCCGCGCTGCACCATGACGTCACCGGCTTTCAGCTTCACTGTAGAATCGTCCATGTCCATCTCGATCTCGCCTTCGAGCACGAGCACATAATCGATGGTTTCGGTGCGATGCATATGCGGCTTATTGCCCGGCGGAAAGTCGATCACCGCGAAACGGGTGCCGTGCGCCGGCGGCGCCGTGCCGAGAATGCGTGCGCCCATGTCCTCGAAGTCCTTGCCTGCCGGCATCGTCGCGGGCGACTTGTCGGTGCACCAGATCATGGTGGATACGTTGCCGGTGCCGGGATATTTGGCGTTGGTCGCCGGCCCATCGATCATGACCTTGGCGACTTCGCCTTCGTGGCCGGTGATGACGCGGCGGATCGGCGGATAGTTCGGCTTGGTGTCACTCACGCATGCACTCCTGATGTCTAGATTTTTCGTTTGCGTATGATCTTTTCCGAAACCGGTTGCCACTTTTCGGGATCATGCTCTAGGCGGCAATGGTCTGGAAATTCATCGGATAGGAATGCAGCCGCCGTGCGCCAGTGTCGGTGATCACCACCGTCTCGGCGAAGACGCAGCCGGTCTTTCCCTCGTGAAATTTCGGATCGAACAGGTCGATATTGAACGCGAACACCATGCCGGGGCGGAATTCATCGCCGAGCTTTTTCAGCGCCGCCTGATCGGCCGCAATGGCGTGATGGCGATAGCGCGGATATTCGAGCGAAGCGAGCCCATGGCCGTGAATGCCGGTCTCGCACATGCCGAAACCTTGCGCGTGGATCACATCCCGCACTTTGTTCATCGCCACCGAGATCGGCCTGCCCGGGCCAAAGTTCTTCATGCCCTCTTCGTAAGCCGCGACGCAGCCGTCATAGATGCGACGCTGCTCGGGCTGCGGCTCGCCGAGGCAGAACGTGCGCTCGACATGGGTGTAATAGCCGCCGATCTTGGGATGGATCTCGCAGATGATGACATCGCCCGGCGCGATCGGCCGCGTCGTCGGCAGGCGGAACGGATGCGGATAAGGCAGCGCGTCGCAGGCCCACAGAAACAGCGTCGGCTCCTCGCCGCCATTGGCGATCATCGCTTCCATCATGCCGCCATAGACTTCCGACTCCTTGACGCCGGGCTTGGCCGTATCGCGGCAGGTCGACAGCATGAGATCCCCGAGCTGCGCGGCACGCGCGAGGATCTGCAATTCCTCTTCGCTTTTCACCGTACGCAGCATTTCCATCATATCTTCGAGATTGACGAATTCGGCCTGCGGCAAAAGCTCCCGCAGCCGGGTGAATACGCTGTGCGGCAGCCAGCCGTCCGGATCGAGCGGGCCCGCAAGCCCGTCCATGCCGATGCGCGCTTTGGTGAGGCCGAGTTCGCTCAGCCGCTCGACGACCGAGTCCGCCCAAGTTTTGCGCCGCGCCCGCACGTCGGACACCCAATCCTGAGCCGCGCGCCAGCCATCGACGAAGGTCGGCATCATCACATAAGACGTCGGCTCGCCGACGCGCGGAAACACCAGCACATTGAATTCGGCATTGCCGCCGATCGGCGACAGATAACGCGCATTGGCGGTGCAGAAATCCCACACCGCGGGCCAGCCCCACAGCACCAGACAATCGAGGCCGCGCGCCTCCATCTGTTGTCGCGTCACCGCCCAGCGGCGATCGCGCTCGGCAAGCGACAAGCGAGGCAAATCCAGTTTATCGCGCATCTTTCAGCTCCGTTCCCGAAACGGCCGTCGGCAATTCTCAGTAGCCTTGTTAGTAGCCTTGCGCGCGCATGCGCTCGAGGCTTTTGACGTAATCCGCCACGGCGGCGTCGAAATCATATTCCGGCTTGAAGCCGAGTTCGTTACGGGCGCGGCTCACGTCATAGACGCCATGCGGCGGATAGGGCATGCCGAGGAAATTGTCGCCGGGGCCGATCTTGATGTCGGCATTTGGAATGCGTTTGCGGACCGCGGCGGCCATGTCGTTAAGCGTCAGTCCCTCGCCGCTGCCGATATTATAGATGCGGCTCGGCACTTTCTCGGCGACGGTCGCCAGATAAATGCCCAGCGCGGAATCCTTGTTGTAGATGAAATCGTCTTTGGCCTCGGCGCCGTAAGGATGATGGAACGGCTGGCCATTGAACGGCGCTTCGACGATCTGACTGGTGACGCCCATCTTGCCGTGGCGCGCGGTCTTGCCGGGACCATAGGTCGTGGCGAAACGCAGGATCGCGGCATCGATGCCGAAGTTGTTGGCGTAATAGAGGATAGTCTGTTCGGCCATCTGCTTGGCGCTATCGTAAATACGCTGCGGATCTTTCGGCATGTCCTCCGGCATCGGCTTGTAATGCGGCGGCCCGTATTCGCCGAGCACCGGCCCGTAAATGCCTTTGGCGCTGGTATAGACCACGCGTTTGACATCGAAGAGACGCGCGCCCTCGAGCACGTTCACCGTGCCCATAACGTTGACCTGGATGCTCAAAGCCGGATTGGCGGCGGACACCGCGCCGACAAAGGCCGCGGCATGAACGATATGCGTGATCTTGTGACGCTTGATGACGTCAAGAAGCCGCGGCATGTCGAGAATGTCGCCAGTCTCGAAATCGATCTTGTCGGCGATGTCGCCGACCAGCCGGCCGTCGTAATGGCGAGCAAAGACCACCGGCCGGTGGCCTTCGCGCACGAATTTGCGGCTGGTCTCGGCCCCGATGACGCCCATTCCTCCGGTGATGAGGACCTTCATGCGCTTCCTTCCCCGCGTCTTTGCCAGCGCCCGGTTTGCCGACACTTCTCGCTCTTAATTAACTCGTGAGTGAGTTAAATATTTTGCCGGAAAGCCTGTCAAGCGGCCTCTCCTTTCGCCCGCCGGATCAAGGCTTCAGGTAAGCCTTGATCATGTCGACGACGAGCGCCTTCCGCCGGCGCACGGCCGCGGGGCTGGTGACGTCGGTATTGAAGATCACGCCGAGCGTGTGGCGGTTGGAAAACACGAAAAAGCCGAGCGCGCAGATGGAGAGATAGAGGTCGAGCGGATCGACGCCTTTGCGCAATACGCCCAACGCCGCGCCGCGATCGAGCACACGTTTGATGATGGAGATCAGCGGCGCGCGCATCTCCGAGATCCGCCGTGACGTCTTCAGATGCCGCGCGCGGTAGAGGTTTTCCATCTTCACGAATTCGACGTAGTGCGGATATTTGACGTAGTGCTCGAACTTGGCCTGAACCATGGCCGCGATCGCTTCGATCGGGCCGAGCGCGTCGACATCGATACGCTCCTCGACCTCGACCAGCTCGAAATAGGCGGCCTCAAGCGCGGCGAGATAGAGCCCCTCCTTGCTGCCGAAGTAGTAATAAGTCATGCGGCGGTTGGCGCCGGCGAGATCGGCGATGTCCTCGATGCGGGTGGCATCGAGTCCCTTGGCGGCGAATTCCTGCATTGCCGCCTGCAGAATGCGCGCGCGGGTCGCCGCTGCATCGCGGCGCTTGATCGGACGCACGCTGTCACGCTGCCGCTGCGTCGCCGCGCCGGTCACCGCCCGGTGCTGTGCTTTTGAAAGCCTTGATTGGGACGTTATGCTCATGTCTGGGGTTTACTCTGGCACAATTGCGAACGGCGGCCTTGCTTACCACTGACCCGATTTGCATTCCGCACGCCCGGGCGTCAATTGCTAATGGTACCCACTGCTAATGGTACCCTGCCCCGGCCACGCTTGGCGGATTTTCTGGAACCTTTTGCCTGCTGGGCCATCTTTTAGTCAGGCCCTTTGTTGCCCTTTCTCACCTGCGCGAGGTGAAAATGACCGACGAAGTATCCGCTCCGAGCGGCCCCGATCTGACCAAAGGCGTCGCACGCATCGATTTTGCGGACGGCCGATTGGTCGGCCATGTCGGCGGCGACGACGTGCTTCTGGTCGAGGCCGGCTCGGAGATTTTTGCGGTCGGTGCCCATTGCACCCACTATCACGGGCCGCTCGCAGACGGCCTCGTCGTCGGCACCTCCGTGCGGTGTCCCTGGCATCATGCCTGCTTCGACTTGCGCAGCGGCGAATCGCTACGCGCCCCTGCCCTGAGCCCGATTGATTGCTGGAAGGTCGAACAGCGCGACTGCAAGATCTTCGTCAAAGAAAAGTTGCCGCAGCCCAAGGTCAAATCGGCGCCTCCGAAAGACGGCGTCAACCGGATCGTCATTGTCGGCGGCGGCGCAGCGGGCTTCGCGGCGGCCGAAATGCTGCGGCGGCGCGGCTTCGGCGGCAGCATCAGCATCTATAGCCAGGAGCAGGCGCCGCCGGTCGACCGACCCAACCTGTCGAAGGACTATCTTGCCGGCAGCGCACCGGAGGATTGGCTGCCGCTTCGCCCCGATGCGTTTTACCCGGACAACGGCATCGCTCTGCATCTCGGCGCCGAGGTCGCTCGCATTGACGTTAAAGCGCACGAAATCGTCGTTGGCGGAGACACAGTCGGTTTCGACCGCTTGCTGCTGGCGACCGGAGCCGAGCCTGTTCGGCTTTCCTTCCCCGGAGCCGATCTGCCGCATGTCCACACGCTTCGGTCATTGGCGGACTGTCGCGCCATCATCGATTTGACCAAGACCGCGCGCCGCGCGGTCATCATCGGCGCGAGCTTCATCGGGCTCGAAGCGGCGGCGGCATTGCGTGCGCGCGATATCGACGTGCATGTTGTGGCGCCGGAGGAACGGCCGATGGAACGCGTGCTCGGGGGGCAGATGGGCGACTTCGTGCGCGCGCTCCACGAGGAGCACGGCGTTGTCTTTCATCTCAAAGACACGGTGACATCGATCGACGCCAAGCGCGCGATGCTCAAAAGCGGGGGCACGATTGAAGCCGATCTTGTGGTGGTCGGCGTCGGGGTGCGGCCGCGCCTGACTTTGGCGGAACAAGCCGGCCTGAAGATCGACCGCGGCGTCCTGGTGAACGCGCGCTTGGAAACGAGCGCAGCCGGAATTTACGCGGCGGGCGATATTGCGCGATGGCCCGATCCTTATTCCGGCGAGAGCATCCGGGTTGAGCATTGGGTCGTCGCCGAGCGGCAAGGGCAAACCGCCGCGATGAATATGATGGGGCATGAGGCCCACTTCGACGCCGTGCCGTTCTTCTGGAGCCAGCACTACGACATCCCTATCAACTATGTCGGACATGCGGAACGCTGGGACGAAATCGCGGTGGATGGCGACATCAAGGCGAAGGATTGCGTGCTGCGCTATAAGAGCCGTGGCCGTGTTCTCGCGGTGGCTTCAATATTCCGCGATGTCGAGAGCCTTCGCGCCGAGCTGACAATGGAGCAAGACATCGCCAAGAAAGAAGGTTCCTGACATACCGCGAGGTGGAACATTGCCGCCTGCGAGCGCCGCCGCGGAATAGCCCGGTTTCAAGTGAAAGAATATTTGCCTAATTGCCACCCTGATTCGCAGGTTTCGCTCCGCAATGTCGGCATTAGAAACTTTCGTTCGGGCTCGTCACTACAAAGATCGCGCCGCCGAATTTTTCGACCTTGCGGGCCAACCCTTCAATGAAGAAGTGCGGGCGCGCTACTTGGCAATCGCCGACCATTATATGGCGCTGGCCGATGCTGAAATCCGCACCGACAAGCTCATACGCCGGAAACGTCTCGACCTGATGCGCTCCGAGCGCGAGAAGTCGCAGCGAGGTGCCGATGTGACGCCTGATGCCGATTTGACCGCGGATCGCCGAGACGCACAACGCGCGCCCGAACCGGCAAAGCTTCGTCTTGTCAAAAGCGGCAAGCGGCTGACCCAGTGCCGAAATCCTGCTACCGCGCAGATGGTAGCCCAGTCGGACTTCGCGATCGTCAAATCGGCTCGGTAACGCCGCTCCTGCCAATTACATTCTCGGATCGGCGAATGCGCGGGCGGCGCATATCGGCATCGTGACACGCTTCGTATGATAATTTACTTTGTCCGGCGGAGGACGCCATGACGAATGCACACAACAATTCTCGGAAGAAAATGCGGCTCGGCGCGTTTTTCAACCCGACCGGGCACCATGTCGCGTCATGGCGGCACGAAGAATCGCAGGCCGACGCCGGCATCAACATCGCGCATTATCGCGAACTGGCGCAAACAGCGGAGCGCGCCAAGTTCGACATGATCTTTCTCGCCGACAATGTCTGCGTGCGAAAGGCCCATATCGATGCGCTCTCCCGCTCGGCGCAATACATCGCCAATTTCGAGCCGATCACGTTGCTCTCGGCGCTGTCCGGTGCGACGAGCCATATCGGCCTCGTCGCCACTGCGACCACGAGCTACAACGAGCCTTATCACGTTGCGCGCAAATTCGCTTCCCTCGATCATATCAGCGGCGGCCGCGCCGGCTGGAATTTGGTGACATCCGGCCAGCAGGAAGAAGCGCAAAATTTCGGCCGCGACGCGCATTACGGACATAGCGAGCGCTACGAACGCGCCCGCGAATTTGCGCAGATCGTCACCGCGCTGTGGGACAGTTGGGACGACGACGCCTTCATCCGCGACAAGGCGAGCGGACAGTTCTTCAATCCGCAGGGATTGCATACGCTCAATCACAAGGGCAAGTTCTTCTCGGTGAGCGGGCCGCTCAACGTGCCGCGCTCGCCGCAGGGTCGTCCGGTCATCGTGCAGGCCGGCGGCTCCGACGACATGATCAATGTCGCGGCCGAATTCGCGGAAGTCATCTTTTGCGCACCGCTGACACTCGAGGCCGGCAAGAAGCTTTACAGCGATCTCAAAGGGACGATGACGAAACATGGCCGCGACCCGGACCAGATGAAGATCATGCCTGGGCTGAGCACAATCATCGGCGCGAGGGAGAGCGAGGCGAATGAAAAGTTCGAGCGATTGCAGTCGCTCATTCATCCGATCGTGGCGCGCGAAATTCTAGGCACCATTCTCGGCGGCATCGATCTGTCGCCCTACCCGTTCGACGGGCCGGTCCCTGAAAATCTGGCCATAACGGATGCCAGCAAATACGCCTCCCAATCGGCGATCGACCTCGCCAAGCGCGAGAACCTCACCATCCGCCAGCTGGCGATGCGGATGGCGGGCGCGCGCGGCAAGGCCGTGGTCAAAGGCACGCCGAAGCAGATCGCCGACATGATGGAAGAATGGTTCGTTGCCGGCGCGGCCGACGGCTTCAATATCATGCCGCCTTATCTGCCCGGCGGGCTCAACGATTTCGTCAAATATATCGTGCCCGAATTACAACGCCGCGGCCTGTTCCGCACCGAATACGAAGGCGCGACGCTGCGCGAGAATCTCGGCTTGCAGCGGCCGCAAAGCCGTTATGTCGCAGCTCATCCGGCGCAACAGACCGCTTCAACTGCGGTCTGACCGGCATCAGATAACGCCGCGGATAACGGCCGCTGCAGCCATCGGAATTTCGGTGCGCGACGGCGGCCGTACCGTGCCTGAAAATGTTGCCCACAGCGCCGAACTAATAGGCTTGAGGGACCTGTTGAATGCCGTCAAACTGCGCGGTTTCCGAGGAGCCTGCGATGACCGCGATCCATGCCGACCTGTCCGAACCCGCCGACCATATCGGCTCCTTTCCCAAGAAAGCGCTTGCGGCATCCGCCATCGGCTATGCGATGGACGGATTTGATCTGCTCATTCTTGGCTTCATGCTGCGGGCGATTTCAGCGGATCTGCATCTCACTCCCCCGCAGGCGGGTTCGCTTTTCACCTGGACGCTGATCGGCGCCGTTGTCGGCGGCATCGGGTTCGGCATCCTCAGCGACTATTACGGCCGGGTCAGAGTGCTGACCTGGACCATTCTTCTGTTCGCGGTCTTCACCGGGCTGGGCGCTTTCGCCCAAGGCTACTGGGACTTGTTGATCTATCGCACCATCGCCGGGCTTGGGCTCGGCGGCGAGTTCGGCATCGGCATGGCGCTTGTCGCCGAGGCCTGGCCGGCAAAATATCGTGCGCGCGGCTGCACCTATGTGGCGCTCGGCTGGCAGGCCGGCGTCCTTGCCGCGGCGCTCATCACGCCCCTTCTGTTGCCCGTCATCGGCTGGCGCGGAATGTTCCTTGTCGGCCTCGTGCCAGGACTGATTGCCTTTGCCGTTCGCCGCACGGTTGAGGAGCCGGAGATCTTTTTGCAACGCGCCAAGACGGAGCGCGCAAGCATGCCCCTCAGCCTCCTTGTGAAGGATGCGGCGACGACAAAAATCAGTCTCGGCATGTTGATCCTCTGCGCGGTGCAGAATTTCGGCTATTACGGTCTGATGATCTGGCTGCCGAGCTACTTGTCGACGCGGTTCGGCTACACGCTCACGCAATCCGCGCTATGGACCGCGGTCACCGTACTGGGCATGGCGTGCGGCATCTGGATCTTCGGCCAATTCGCCGATCGCATCGGACGCCGACCGGCGCTGTTCACGTTCCAAGCCGGCGCCTTCATCATGGTGTTGACCTACTCGCAGTTGACCGGGCCGACGGCGCTTTTGATCGGCGGCGCGATCATGGGCGTCTTCGTGAATGGCATGCTCGGCGGTTACGGGGCCCTGTTGGCAGAACTCTATCCGACCGAAGCGCGGGCCACGGCGCAGAACGTGCTGTTCAATCTTGGACGCGGGGTCGGCGGTTTCGGCCCCTTTGTCGTCGGCAGTCTCGCTGCGGCCTATTCGTTCACTGCGGCGATCGCGCTTTTGGCGACGATCTATTTGCTCGACATTCTTGCCACCGCTTTTCTGATCCCGGAGAAGAAGGGCGTACCCCTTGGATAACGGGGCCTAAACCCCATATTTAACGGGTCGTTATCCGGAGCGGCATTATTGTTTCCGCCTCGGGAACCAGTATAATTCCCGATAGTGGGCCCCAGGCCAGTGCAAAGGGCGCGCGATTTTATCGAGATGGTGGAGATGCGGCTCGTCTTCGTGACGGGCCGTTGACCTTTTGGATTCGCGCTGATGACTATTCCTAATCGGACCGAACATATCCGCCTCACGTCGCATCCAGAGCCCGGCGCCAAGCTCCGCTTCCCGATCGAATGGGGCGCGGCCACACCGCGCGAGCGCGGTCCCATCATCGGCACGGTGTCAAATCCGCAGGACCGTAATGCGATCGGCAGCCATGGCGGTTCCTATTCGGTCTATCGCGCGCTTGCGGTTTCGTCCGGCGCGCTCGATCCGATCCGCCGCCCTGATCTTACCAATACCTATCCCGCAGCGAATATCGGTCCCTTTGCGCAATGGACCGAGCCCAAGCGCATCGTTTCGCTCGATCCGTGGGGCCATCTGGTTGCGGAGAATTTCAAGGCGGAAATCGCCGAAGGCGTCGATATCCGGCCGACCATCGCGATCACGCGCGCACGGCTCGATTTGCCGGAAATGCAGGCGGCGCTGAAGGCGAAACGGCTCAAGAATGACGGCGAAGTCGTTCACGACAACGGCAGCATTTCGGTGGTGAAAATCGCCATCGATCCGGTGTGGTATCTGCCCGGCATCGCCGAGCGCTTCGGCACCACGGAGAATTCACTCCGCCGCGTGCTGTTCGAACAGACCGCGGGCATGTTCCCGGAACTGGTGACGCGGCCCGACCTGCAAGTCTTTCTGCCGCCGATCGGTGGCGCGACGATTTATCTGTTCGGCGATGTCGACAAGCTCAACAATCCCCGCACGCAGATCACCTGCCGGGTGCATGACGAGTGCAACGGCTCCGACGTGTTCGGCTCCGACATCTGCACCTGCCGGCCGTATTTGATCCACGGCATCGAGGAATGCGCCCGCAGCGCGCAGACCGGCGGGCTCGGCATCATCATCTACAACCGCAAAGAAGGCCGCGCACTCGGCGAGGTGACGAAATTCCTGGTCTATAACGCGCGCAAGCGCCAGGAAGGCGGCGACGCGGCCTCGGCCTATTTCGAGCGCACCGAATGCGTCGCTGGCGTCCAGGATGCGCGCTTCCAGCAATTGATGCCGGACTCGGTGCATTGGCTCGGCTTGAAGCGCATCGACCGCTTCGTGTCGATGAGCGACATGAAATATGACGCACTGGTCTCGCAAGGCGTCGATATCGTCGAGCGCATTCCTATTCCCGATGACATGGTGCCCGCCGACGCCCATGTCGAACTCGCCGCTAAGAAGGCCGCGGGCTATTACACGCCGGAGCCGCCGAAGCCGCAGGACCTCACCGACTCGGTCGGCCGCTCCCTCGACAAGTACTGAGCTTGCACTCGCACTCTTCAGCGCGCCCCGAAACTGCCGCTGCGTTGTCACTGTTGAGCGCGGCGGCGGTTCGCGAGCGCGCGCAGCGCATGCTCGCGCTCGGGCTTGACGACAAGCTGCCGCATTTCCGCGTCGACCTCGCGCAACTGCCCAAAGCCGTCGATCTGGTGCTCGATATCACGCGGAAGAACTATCCCGCGCTCGACGTCCCGTTTCATTCGCGCTGGCGGCATTTTGTCTGGAGCGGCGAAGACCGCTGGGCGTCGCTCGATCGAAGAAACCAATGGCCGGACACTGCCGCGCGCGGGCGGGCGGCTTTCGATCTGGCGATTGTGAGCGTGTTGCTCGACGCCGGCGCTGGACCGCAATGGCAGTATCGCGATCCCGTAACCCAACAGAATATCGGCCGCTCCGAAGGCTTGGCACTCGCAAGCCTTGCGATGTTTGCCGAAGGCGCTTTTTCATCTAACCCGAAAAATCCGCTGCAGGCCGATGCCCAAGGGCTGGCGCACCTTTCCGACGCGACGCTCGTGCGCGGCTTTCAAGTCGCGGCATTCAATCCGCTGCTCGGGGTCGAAGGCCGCGGTGATCTGCTGCGTCGGCTCGGCACGCTGATCGCAAGCGAGCCGGACATATTCGGCCGCAACGGCGCGACGCGCCCGGGCGGCCTGTTCGATCACTATGCCGCGCTGGCGGTTGGCGGCGACATATCCGCGCCGACAATCCTGTCCGAGCTGCTGCGTCATCTCGGGCCGATCTGGCCGTCGCGGCTGACGCTCGGCGGCGTGCCGCTCGGCGATTGCTGGCGTCACCCGTCAATGACCACAGCAAATGCAACAAACGGGCTTGTGCCGCTGCACAAACTGTCGCAATGGCTCGCTTATTCGCTGATCGAGCCGCTGCAATGGTCGGGACTTACGGTGTCCGACATCGACGGTCTCACCGGTCTCTCGGAATATCGCAACGGCGGCCTGTTCGTCGACATGGGCGTGTTGCGGCTTCGCGACCCGGCTGATGCCGAGCGCGGTCACGATGTCGCGTCCGCGCTCGTGGTCGAATGGCGGGCGCTGACCGTCGCCCTTCTCGACAAACTGGCCGACGAGATGCGTCATCGTCTCGGTATGGATGCGCAAGCCCTGCCGCTTGCCAAAGTACTGGAAGGTGGCACCTGGGCGGCCGGACGGGTCATCGCGCGGCAAAAGCGCGCCGACGGCTCACCGCCGCTCAAGGTGATCAGCGACGGCACTGTGTTCTGACAGATAGTCCGGGAGAGAGTTATGGACGGCGTCACCGTGGTCAAACATCCTTTGGTTCAGCACAAGCTCACGCTGATCCGCGACAAGAACCTTTCGACCAAATCGTTCCGCCTGCTCCTCAAGGAGATCGGGATGCTGTTGTGCTACGAGGTCACGCGCGATCTGCCGTTGACGAATGTCGAAATCGAGACGCCGATGGCGCGGATGATGTCGCCCAGGATCGCCGGCAAGAAGCTTGTCTTCGCGCCGATCCTGCGCGCCGGCGTCACCTTCGCCGACGGCATGCTCGATCTCGTGCCCGCTGCGCGCGTCGCGCATATCGGCCTCTATCGCGAGCCGGAATCCTTCGTCGCCGTGGAATATTTCTTCAAGGCGCCGTCCGACCTCGCCGAACGGCTGGTCATCGTCGTGGCGCCAGTCGTCGCCACGGCAAACACCGCTTCCGCGGCCGTACTCCGGCTCAAGGAACGCGGCGCCAGGGATATCAGGTTCGTCTGCCTGATCGCGTCGCCTGAAGGCATCGAGAGGCTGCGCGGCGAACATCCTGACGTCGCGGTCTGGACCGCGGCAATCGACGACGGCCTCAACGAGGACGGCTTCATCCTGCCCGGCCTCGGCGACGCCGGCGACCGCGCCTACGGCACGAAATGAGAAGCCTTGCTGCACTTGCATCGCAGCAAGGCGTATGAATTTCTGACATCTTATGGCATATGCAGGGGCAAGTGCGTTGGGAGTTGCCTATGCCGTCCACGGAAACGCTCGCGACCGAAAGCATCGCCTCTTTCGTGCAACCGGCGCGCGTTCATCGCCGCATCTATAGTGATCCCGCCATTTTCGAGCTCGAGCTCGAGCGCATTTTCGGCGCCGCCTGGATCTATGTCGGCCATGAAAGCCAGGTGAAAAATCCGGGCGATTATTTTTCCACCTTCATCGGCAAGAAGCCGGTGGTTTTGGTGCGCGACGCTGACGGCGAAATTCGTGTCATCCACAATCAATGCGCCCATCGCGGCTCGCTCGTCGTCGCCAACGACAAGGGCAATACCGACGAATTCCAGTGCTGTTATCACGGCTGGACCTATCATCTCGATGGCCGGCTCAAGGCCGTGCCGTTGCAGAACGGCTATCCGCGCGACTTCGACCCCAAGAATCCAAAGACCGCGATGACGCAAGTGCCGCGCGTCAAAAGCTATCGCGGCTTTGTCTTTGCCAGCGAAGCCGAGGACGGGCCGAGCCTGGAAGATTTTCTTGGCCATATGGCGACGTCGTTCGACGACATGGTCGACCGCGCGCCCGGCGGCGAGATCGAAGTGGCCGGCGGGGTGTTCAAACACGGCTATGACGGCAACTGGAAAATCTACCTGGAAAATCTCTGCGACGCCGCGCATCCGATCTTCACGCATCGCTCGTCGATCGACGCCGCGCAGCAGCAATCGGACGCGGTCTATTCCGACGGCTCCGGCGAAATCGCCATCCGCCAAATGCGCCAGAACGGCGCCCCCTATAGTTTCTGGGAGACGCAGGTCGGCATCTGGACCTATCCCAACGGTCACTCCTATCTCGGCGACTATCACGACGACGCTAAATTGGTGGCGGCGCTGCAGGATCCGGTGTTCCGCGACTACATCGCGGCGATGGAAAAGGCCAAGGGCAACGCCGAGACCAGGCGCATACTCGAAGTGCGGCGCTGGAACAGCAATGTCTATCCGAACCTGTCGTTCATGAGCCAGTTTCAGCAGCTGCGCATCGTGCATCCGATTTCGGTCAACCGCACCGTCGTCTATACCTACAATTTCCGGCTCAAAGGCGCGCCGGAACAGATGTTC
Organism: Xanthobacteraceae bacterium; assembly: GCA_035483735.1. Classification (GTDB taxonomy): domain Bacteria; phylum Pseudomonadota; class Alphaproteobacteria; order Rhizobiales; family Xanthobacteraceae; genus BOG-931. The sequence continues at coordinate 18,957 of DATHPQ010000115.1, forward strand.
CGCAACACGATCAGCTTCGCCAATATCGTCAACGGCACCGGCTCGCTGGTGCTCACCGACGATCTTGAAATCTACAACCGCATCCGGCTCGGCCTTTCGAGCGAGGGCGCGGAATGGATCGAGATCGGCCGCGGCCTGCAAAGCGACCTGCCGGACGCGCATGGCGGGCGGCGCGGACAGAATTCAACGAGCGAAGTCTATATCCGCAACATGCTGCAGGCCTGGCTCGGCTATATGACCAGCGGCCGCAGTGAAATGCGCGCGGCGTCGTGATCCGATCCCAAATGGCCAAAGCAAGAAAGCGCAAACGTAAAGCGACGACAGCGCCGCGGCGGCAGATCGTCGGCTCCGGCCGCATCACCCGGCTGCCGGCGCGGCAGGCGCTCGACCTGCGCGGCTGCGAGCTGTTTCTGTTGCGCGAGGCGCGGCTGCTCGATGACGGCAATTTCGACGAATGGCTCGAATTGTTCACGCCCGAGGCCTGGTACTGGGTACCTAGCGAGCCCGGTCAGACCGACCGCTTCGAAACCGTCTCGCTGATCAACGACGACCGGCGTCTCCTCGAAACCCGCGTGCGCAGGCTTGCAAGCCCGCGCATGTATTCGCAGGAGCCGCGCTCCCGCACGAGCCGCGTCGTCGCCAACGTCACCATCGAAGAGGCGGCGACGAATTCCTGCACCGTGCGCTCGAAATTCCTGATGATCGAATACCGGCGCGAGCAGCAGCGCATCTTCGGCGGCACCGCGCTGCACGGCCTGGTGCGGGCCGGCTCCGGCATCATGATCGCCTGGAAGCGCGTCGACCTCGTCAATTGCGACGCGCCGCTCGACGGCATCACCATTCCGTTTTGAGTATCTTACGTTCCAGTTTTTAGGTTCCTGTCGGCCGGTGCAGCGCGGTGCGCGTGCGCTGGCGCACCAGCCACTTGGAGCGGCCGGCAAGACCGAGCGCCGCGGCACGCAAGACCGGCGGCCAAGTCGTCGGCAGGCCGAGAAAATAAGAAATGCGCTGCGTGTGTTCGGTGAGCGGGCGTTCGCTGCGCTCCCATTGCCCGAGCGCCGACCCAACGTCGTTATCGCGATCGAGATAGACTGCAAGCGACAGCGCATTCATCATGGCGCAGCCGCCGCCCTGCCCGATATTAGGCGGCAGCGCGTGCGCAGCGTCGCCGATCAGCGCCACCCGCCCTGCAGACCAGCGTTTCAATTTGATCAGATCGAAACGGTCGTAGCGGCCCTGCTCGCCGATGCGGTCGATCAAAGGCTCGAGATGCGGAAAGGCCCGTTTCCATTCGTCCTTGCGCACCGGCACCGCCTTGGCGGCTTCGTCGCTATCGAGCATGGTGAGCGCGATATAAATGTCGCTCTCGCTGCACGGCGTATAGAGCAGCCGCCGCGTGCCCGACCAATATTCGACGGTTTTCGCGCCGTCGCTCACGGCGCGTTCCGCCGCGGTTTTGTCCATCAACAGGCGGGTACAGCCGTCGACGAGATATTTGCGCTTGGCTAAAAGGCCGAGCGTGTCGCGCAAGCGCGAATTGCTGCCGTCGGCGCCGACGATCAAGTCCGCCTTCAGCCGCCGCCCGTCCGACATGATCAGTTCGCCATCGGGCGTCGCGCCCGCGGCAGCGGAATCCGTTGTGATCTTGACACCTGCGCGCCTGGCCGAGTCCGCGAGCGCATTGATGACGTTCTGCCGCACGATGCTGAACACGCGGCTGCCGGCCCAGCGATGCACCGAGATCAGCCGGTCGCTGCCGTCGCGGACCTCGCGGGTATGCGCAAACGGCGCGCCTTTGATCGCGGCGTCATAGGCGCCGACGGCTTCCAGGACACGCAAACCGTTCTCGTAGATATAGATGCCGGCGCCGGTGGTGCGCAGCCGGTCGGCGCGCTCATGCACCCGCACGCTCCAGCCGCGTCGCGCCAGCGCGCAGGCCGCGGTGAGACCGGCAAATCCGGCGCCGACAATCTCGGCGTGGCGTTTACTCATGGCTGCACTTGGCTACCCGTGACTACTCATGGCGCCGTCATACCGAAACTTGAGCGCTGCCGCCGCCGCGCGCGCAGAAAAGGAGTAGCTCTTTCATGCCCCGTGCGTATGATAATGGCTAGCATTGTCATTGAACTTTGGAGGCTTCTCATGGCCCGCTTGCGCCACTTCGCCGTCTGCGTCAACGATCTCGACAAGGCCGCGAAGTTCTACGAGACCGTCTTCGACCTCAAGCGCATCGACCGCGAGGATCTCGAGATCGGTTCGGCGATCTATATGAGCGACGGCGTGATCAATCTGGCGTTGCTCAATTTCAAAGGCAATGCCGGCAGCAAGGCCTCCGATCTCAAAGACCCGAAGGCTTTTGTCGGCGCTCATCATTTTGGCTTTCAAGTCGATGACGTCGCCGAGACGCAAAAGCGTATCGAGGCGAACGGCGGCAAATTCTTCTTTGATTTGGGCGACGAACGTCACGGCAATTTCGAGCGCAAGTTCAAGGACCCCGACGGCGTCATTTTCGACATTTCCGCGGGCGGCTGGCAAGGCACGGACAGTTACAAAAAGTAAGCCGCTACTTTTTGCTGGCGCATGATCTTTTCGGAAAACCGGTTCCCACTTTTCCGGATCATGCGTTATTGCACGAATTGATTGGTATAGAGGTCGTCGACCGGCGACTTCTTCTGGATGATGCCCTTTTCCAGATAGAAATCTTGCAGCTTCGACAGCCGCTCGGGATCGATGGCGCCGAGCACCTTTTGTCCGGGATAGACGAGCTTGTCGTAATAGTCGAAGGCCTCTTTGACTTGGCCTTCCTTGCCGGTCCATTCCGGCACGAATTTCACGAAGTCCGTCGCCGCCGCGGCCGGATCGTCCATGATGTCCTTCATGCCGTGCAGCGCCGCCTTGACGAACGCGCGCACCATCTCCGGCTTGTCCTTGATGATCTGATCGGAGGCCGCAATCGCCTGCGCCATATGCGGGAAGAACACGTCGGTCGGCAGCACGTTGACCTGCACGCCGGCCGCCTCGAGCGGCGGAATCCAGTCCGGCACGCCGGCCATGCCGACCGACTTACCGGTGGCGACCATCTGCCAGACGCCGACGGGACCTGCGGCCTGGATATCGACGTCGTCCTTGGTCAGGCCCGCGCTCGCCAATAGGCCGAGCAGCGCATAGAAGGTCGTGTCCTGATAGGACATCACGGTAATGGTCTTGCCCTTGAGATCGGACGGCTTGGTGATGCCGGAATCCGCGCGCACGACAAGCTGCATGAAGCCCTTGCCGCCGAACACCGCGACCATTTTCACCGGCACGCCGTTCTGCCGCACGATGATCGGCGCATCCGCGACAATGCCGCCGATCGGCACATTGCCGGCGCCGACTTCCTTGGCGACATCGACGCCGCCGCGGCCCACCGCAAAGCTCACGTCGAGGCCGGCTTGCGAGAAATAGCCCTTGCCCTTGGCGAGTTGGATCGGCCCGAAGGCCGGCAGCAGCGGCGGCGCCGGGAAGAGATAAGTGATTTTCTCATCCGCCTGCGCCGGCGACATTGTGAACAAAGCGGCGGCACTTATAAGCCCAATAAATAGCGCGATGCCCGCTTTCGGAAATTGCAACTGCTCTAAACACACTCTACGCACGAACATCATTATCAGCCCCTCGTGAAAAGCTTGCGGCGACAGGCACCGCCATGTTTTCTAGACTATCGGCGTTGCCGGCTTTTGCCACTATACTTGACATATCTGGGCGGCGATAAGCGTGCAATCGGCCCACACGGAAAACGGTCGATTTGTTTCATGGCTTCTGTCGCAGCGTCCAGTCCTCTCGCCGTCCCGGTCACGCGCCTCGAATACCGCAATGTCACGATGCGTTTTGCCGACCGCAGCGGCCGCGGCGCGCTCACCGCCATCCGTAATGTCAGCTTTTCGATCCGCGACGGCGAAGTCGTTTCGCTGATCGGGCCGAGCGGTTGCGGCAAAAGCACGCTCCTGAATATCGGCTCCGGCCTGACCGCGCCGAGCGAAGGTGCGGCCTTTGTCGACGGCGAGCGCGTCGCGGGGCCGAACGCGCAAGTCGCCTTCATGCTGCAGAAGGATCTGCTGCTGCCGTGGCGCACGATCCTCGAAAACGTGATGTTCGGGGTGGAGATTCAGGGCGTGCCGCTTGCCGAGCGTCGGCAACGCGCGCAACGGCTGCTCTCAAGCTTCAACCTCGCCGAGTTTTCCGGCCACTACCCGCATCATCTGTCGGGCGGCATGCGGCAGCGCGTGGCGCTGGCGCGGACGCTCGCGGTCGATCCGCATGTCTTGCTGCTCGACGAGCCGTTCTCGGCGGTGGACGCGCAGACCCGCATGGTCTTGCAGCGTGACTTGGCGCGCACGCTCAAGCAGGCCGGCAAGACCGCGCTGCTCATTACCCATGATTTGTCGGAGGCGGTAACGCTGTCCGATCGTGTGCTGGTGATGAGTCAGAGGCCCGGCACCGTGATCGATGAAATCGTCATCGACCTGCCGCAGCGCGACGACCCGATCGCGCGCCGCCACCTGCCCAAAGTGAACGACTATGTCGAGCGGCTGATGGACCGCCTCGATATCGTCCATGCTGGCCTGGAACAGCCGGCAGGAGGTGCGCCATGAGCAGCGATGCACGCTCCGCCGCCATGCGCAAAGGCACGCTCGCCAGCGTGAGCCTGCTCGTCATCTTTCTGGCTGCGTGGCAATGGGGGCCGGACCTTCTCGGCATTCCAACATTCATCGTGCCGCCGCTGTCGATGGTCGCGCGTGAATTCGTCCATGCCTGGCAATTCGATCATCTGCTGTTTCATACCGCTGTGACCGTCGGCGAGGTTCTGGCCGGCTTCATTCTCGGCAGCCTCCTCGGCGCCGTCATCGGCTATCTGCTCGGCATGTCGCCGACGGCGGAGTTCGCACTGTCGCCTTACATTCTCGCCTTGCAGATCGCGCCGAAGGTCGCGTTTGCGCCGCTGTTCATTCTGTGGATGGGGTTCACGGTCTATCCGAAGATCCTGGTGGCGATCCTGATCGTGTTCTTCCCGGTCATGGTCAATGTGCTGACTGCCGTCCGCGGCGTCGATCCGGACCTCATCAATCTCGCGCGCTCGTTCAAGGCCACGCGGGCGCAGATTTTCTGGAAAGTCGAGTTTCCGACGTCGATGCCGCCGATGTTTGCTGGGCTGCGCATCGGCTCGACGCTCGCCGTGGTCGGTGTCGTCGTCGGCGAATTGGTCGGCGGCAATCAGGGGCTCGGCTATCTGCTGTCGTTTGGCGAAGGCCAGGCCGACACGCCGATGGTTTTCGTCTCGATCGTGATGCTGACCTTGGTCGGCGGCATCGCTTATCTCGGCGTGATCATCGCCGAGCGCCACGTGCTGCATTATCTGCCGACACGGTCCGACGGACAAAATCTCTAGAGCATGATCCGGAAAAGTGGAAGCCGGTTTTCCGAAAAGATCATGCACAATCAAAAAATCCTGGAGCGAAAAACGATTCAATCTGAAACAGTCACGCTCTAGTGAACATCCTTCGGAAAATGCTCGGCGTGCCAGTCCGCTTCCAGACTGGGATTGATCTTGCCGTCGATGACCAGCACGCCCGGCGCGCCTTCGGCCACCCAGGCTTTGACCGGGTCGAGATCGGCCAGCGTCCGCACCGTCACGCCGCGCGCGCCGTAACCGCGGGCGATGGCGGCGAAGTCGGTGTCCGGGAAACGCACGATGTCGGTCGAAAAACCCTGGCGGCCGAAATAATGCACTTCGGCGGCGTATGAGCTGTCGTTATAGACCAGCACGCAAAGGCGCAGCTTGAGCCGGAGCGCGGTCTCGAAATCGGCCATCGACATCATGAAGCCGCCGTCGCCGGCGCCGAGCACCGCGAGCTTGCCCGGATTGGCGAGCGCGAGCCCGATTGCCGACGGCAGCCCTAAGCCCACCGACTGGAAGGAATGGCTGAGGCAGGAGGCGCGCGCATTCGGCACGCGCAGATAACGCGGCACCCAGCCGCAGAAGTGGCCGGAATCGGAAGCCACCACGCGATCCACGGGAAGCAGCGCATCGACCGCCTTGCTCAACGTGCGCGGATCGATGAATTGCGCATTGGATTCGTCAGGATGCGGGAAATGATGGTTATCACCGGCGCGGATGCGCGCCCGCATGGCGTCGCTGCGGCGGCCGGGCCGCGACGCCTCAAAGTCCTGGCGGTCGAGCTCGGCGAGCAGCGCTTCCGCCGTCACGCGCGCATCGCCCTGCACCGCGTAATGCACCGGCTGCTGATAGCCGAGCTTGGTCGCCTCGATGTCGACTTGGGCGACGACGGCGCCGGGCGCGATTAGCTTGCCGCGCTTGGTCGTCCATTGCGTCAGGCTCGCGCCAAAACTCAAGATGAAATCGCTCTCTGCGATCAGCTCGTCGGCGACCGGCGACGAAAAGCCGCCGCTGATGCCGACCGACCAGGGGCTTTGCGCAAACAGACCGTGGCCGCAGACCGACGTTGCGAGCAGCGCCCCGATGCGATCGGCAAGCGCGAGCAGCACCGGCTCGGCACCGGCAATGACGGCGCCGCGGCCACCGAGAACGAGCGGACGTTTCGCCTGCACCAGCGCTTGCGCCAGATCCTTGATGACGACGGGGTCGGGATGCAGCCGGCCGGGCGCGGACGGCAATTCGAGCGGCGGCAGATTGGTGGCGATTGGCGCGTTCTGAACGTCGAGCGGCATACTGAGCACAACGGTCTGGCGATCGCGCAAGGCGCGGGTCACCGCGCGCAACGTATCTTCGCGCGCCGAATGCGGTGTGTGCAGCCGTTCCGACACTGCTCCGACCGCGCGCACCATTTCGGCCTGCTCGATATAGAAATTGTTCTTCACCTGTCCTGTCGGCACATCGCCGGCCAGAACGACAAGCGGCGTCCGGCTTTTCGCCGCTTCGCCGATGCCGGTGAGCGCATTCGTCAGTCCCGGTCCGGAATGCACGCTGACCAAAGTCAATTCCCCGGTCGCCTTGGCATAGGCGTCAGCCATGCTGGCGGCGTTGCATTCGTGGCGCGCGGCAATCAGCTCCACGCCGTTTTCGGTAAGCGCGTGCGAAACCTTGAAATTGGCGGTGCCGAGCAGGCCGAAACAGCGCTTGGCGCCGTAACCGGCCAGATCACGGCCGATGACGGCCGCAACCGTTGAATTGTCGCTCATCAGTTTCTGCTTCCCTGCCGCAGCCGCTAAAACACCAAACATTCCAATGCCATGATTACATAGCGCCCGGTCGCGCGGAAGGGAGCGGGCAGCCCTTGAAGAAGCTTCAAACCTAAATGTTTAAGCTTGAAATATTTTCACGATGGTGCGATGCTTGCGGAATTGGTCGAGCTCTACGGCGGCAGTGCATGAAGATTGCTTGTCTCGGCGGCGGCCCCGCAGGCCTCTATTTCGCGATCAGCATGAAGCTGCGCGACGCCGGCCACGACATCACCGTGTTCGAGCGCAACCGGCCGGACGACACGTTCGGCTGGGGCGTCGTGTTCTCCGACGAGACCTTCGACAATATCACCGCCAACGACCCGGCGAGCGCGGCGGCCATCCGTGGTCACTTCGCCTATTGGGACGATATCGCCGTGCATTATCGCGGCGAGCGCATCGTCTCGAGCGGCCATGGTTTTTCCGGCATCGGCCGCAAGAAACTGCTCATGCTATTGCAAGAGCGGGCCCGGCAGCTCGGCGTCGATCTGCGTTTCCAGGCCGAGATCGCGGATGCCGGCGCGCTTGCCAAGGACTACGACGTCGTCATCGCCGCCGACGGATTGAACTCCAGAACCCGCGCGCAATTCGCCGACTATTTCAAGCCCGCCATCGACACGCGAAAGAACAAATTCGTCTGGCTCGGCACCCAACAGAAATTCGACGACGCCTTCACCTTCATCTTCGAAGAGACCGAGCACGGCTGGATCTGGGCGCATGCCTATCAGTTCGATGCCGACACCGCGACCTTCATCGTCGAATGCGCCGAAGCGACCTGGCAGAAAGCCGGCTTCGGCGCGCTGAGCCAGGAGGAAAACTGCCGCGCCTGCGAAAAGATCTTCGCGAAATATCTCGGCGGCCATCGCCTGATGTCGAATGCGACGCATATCCGCGGCTCGGCCTGGCTGAGCTTCCCGCGCGTGTTGTGCGAGACGTGGTCGCACCGCAATATCGTGCTGATGGGCGACGCCGCAGCGACGGCGCATTTCTCGATCGGCTCGGGCACCAAGCTCGCCATGGAAAGCGCGGTCGCCATGGCGGATTATCTGCACAGCGAGCCGAGCCTCGAAGCGGCGTTTGCGAAATACGAGGATGCGCGCCGCACCGAAGTGTTGCGGCTGCAATCGGCCGCGCGCAATTCGCTGGAATGGTTCGAGGACGTCGAACGTTATCTGCATCTCGATCCGGTGCAATTCAATTATTCGCTGCTCACCCGCTCGCAGCGCATCAGCCACGAGAATTTGCGGCTGCGCGACAAGTGCTGGCTCGAAGGCGCCGAAGCCTGGTTCCAGCGGCTCGCGGGAGCGGCCGACAATACGGTGCGGCGGCCGATGTTTGCGCCGTTCAAGCTGCGCGGCATGACCCTGAAGAACCGCGTCGTCGTCTCGCCGATGGCGCAATACAAGGCCGTCGACGGCTGCCCGACCGATTGGCATCTCGTCCATTACGGCGAGCGCGCCAAGGGCGGCGCCGGTCTGGTTTTTATCGAAATGACCTGTGTCAGCCCGGAAGGCCGGATCACGCCCGGCTGCACCGGCCTTTATGCGCCGGCGCATGAAGCGGCGTGGCAGCGCATTGTCGATTTCGTCCACGCCGAAACTGATGCCAAAATCTGCTGCCAGCTCGGCCATTCCGGCGCCAAAGGCTCGACCCAGCTCGGCTGGGAGGAAATGGACGCGCCGCTTCACAGCGGCAATTGGCCGCTGCTATCGGCATCGGCGACCGCATGGTCGGAGCGCAATCAGCGCGCCCGCGCGATGGACCGCGCCGACATGGAACGCGTGCGCGACCAATTCGTGGCGTCAGCGAAAATGGCGGACCGTGCCGGCTTCGACATGCTCGAACTGCATTGCGCGCACGGTTATCTGCTTTCCTCCTTCATCACGCCGCTGACCAATTTGCGCAGCGACGAATATGGCGGCTCGCTGCAAAACCGCATGCGCTATCCGCTCGAAATCTTTCACGCCGTCCGTGCCGTTTGGCCCGACGAGAAGCCGATCTCGGTGCGCATTTCCGCCAATGACTGGGTCGGCGCCGGCGGCATCGAGCCGCGAGACGCGGTCGAAATCGGCCGCATGCTGCAAGACGCCGGCGTCGATATTTGCGACGTATCGGCGGGACAGACGTCGATCGAGGCGAAGCCGGTCTATGGCCGCATGTTCCAGACGCCGTTCTCCGACCGCATCCGCAACGAGACCGGCATGGCGACCATGGCGGTCGGCAATATCTTCGAGCCGGATCACGTCAATTCGATTCTGATGGCGGGCCGCGCCGACCTCGTCTGTCTGGCGCGGCCGCATCTCGCCGATCCGTATTGGACGCTGCATGCCGCGGCAAAATTCGGGGACCGTGGCGAATCATGGCCCCTGCCCTATCATCCCGGACGCGACCAGCTCTATCGGATTTCCCAAAGCAGCGAGCCGGCCGCCAACAGGGTATGACAATGACCAACTTATCCGGAAAACATGCGCTCGTAACCGGCGGCGGCTCCGGCATCGGCGCCGCGATCGCCTTTGCGCTGGCCAATGCGGGAGCAAACGTCACAATTTGCGGACGCCGCATGCCCGACCTTGAATTCACCGCCGAGCGCCATGCCAACATCCATCCGCATGTTGCCGACGTCACCGACGAAGCCTCGATCAAGAAACTCTATCAGCAGGCACAGAAGACGCGCGGCAAATTCAACATCGTCATCGCCAATGCAGGAACGGCGGAGAGCGCGCCAGCCGAGAATGTCTCGGCGAAGAGCTGGAACAAGATCCTCGAAGTCAATCTCACCGGCGCCTTCTTCTCGGTGAAGCCGGCGATTGCCGGGATGCGCGAGCACAAATGGGGGCGGATCATCTTCGTCGCGTCGACCGCCGGCTTGAAAGGCTACCCCTACGTTGCGCCTTATGTCGCCGCCAAGCACGGCGTCGTCGGTCTCGCGCGCGCATTGGCGCTCGAAACCGCGAAGGCCGGCGTCACGGTGAACGCGGTCTGTCCGGGCTTCAGCGAGACCTCGCTGCTCGACGAGGCCGTCAATCACGTCGCCTCCAAGACCAAACGCAGCGAAGCGGAAGTGCGCAAGATGCTCGAGGCCAATAGCCCACAGGGCCGTTTCTTCCAGCCGCAGGAAACCGCCGATGCGGTGCTGTGGCTCTGCGACGATGCCAGCGCCGGCATTACCGGCCAGGCGATCTCGATCTCGGGAGGCGAAACGTGGTGAGTGCGCCGCTCCGCGTGCGAAAGCCTGAGGCCGACAGCAAGGCGCGGCTGCGCCTGTGGGTCAGGCTGTTGCGCGCGAGCCGGCTGATCGAGAGCGCGGCGCGCGAGCGCCTGAAATCGCAATTCAACGCGACGCTGCCGCGCTTCGACGTGATGGCGGCGCTCTACCGGCAGCCGGACGGCATGCTGATGAGCGAAATCTCGCGCTTCCTCATGGTATCGAACGGCAATGTCACCGGCATCGTCGATCGCCTGGTGTCGGACGGCTTTGTCGTGCGCGCGCAGCGCAACGGCGACCGCCGCACCTCGTTCATCAGCCTCACCCGCAAGGGCCGCGCCGTGTTCGCCGAGATGGCGGCGGCGCATGAGAAATGGGTCGATGAGCTTCTCGGCAGCGTGTCGGCGCGCGATGCCGACCAATTATCCGCCAAGCTCAAATCGTTTCGCAGCGAATGGGAGAGCGGCGCATGACCGCGATGGCCGCCCTTAGACCCAAGCATTTCCTTTGGCGTATGGCGGGCGCCGTCGCCGTCATTCAGCTCGACCGGCCCGAGCGCAAGAATCCGCTGACCTTCGAGTCCTATGCCGAGTTGCGCGATACGTTTCGCGACCTTGTCTATGCCGACGACGTGCATGCCGTCGTGTTTCTGCCGAACGGTGGCAATTTTTGTTCGGGCGGCGACGTCCACGACATTATCGGCCCGCTGGTCGCCATGAACATGAAACAGCTTCTCGCCTTTACGCGCATGACCGGCGATCTGATCAAAGCGATGCTGCATTGTGGCAAGCCGATCATCGCCGCGCTCGACGGCATCGCCGCCGGCGCTGGCGCCATCATCGCCATGGCATCGGATCTGCGCCTCGCGACGCCGCAGACCAAGACCGCGTTCTTGTTCAACCGCGTCGGCCTTGCCGGCTGCGACATGGGCGCTTGCGCGATCCTGCCGCGCATCATCGGCCAAGGCCGTGCCGCCGAGCTGCTTTACACCGGGCGCGCGATGACGGCCGAGGAAGGCGAGCGCTGGGGTTTCTTCAACAGGCTCGTTGCCGCGGATGCGCTCGAGCAAGAAGCGTTGGCGCTGGCGCGCGCGATCGCCGCCGGTCCGACCTTCGCCAACAGCATCACCAAGACGCAACTCAATCAGGAATGGTCGATGAGCCTCGACCAGGCCATCGAGGCCGAGGCGCAGGCGCAGGCGATCTGCATGCAGACCGGCGACTTCGAGCGCGCTTATCGGGCGTTCGTCGCCAAGCAAAAGCCGGTGTTCGAGGGCAACTGACGATGCGTTATTGCGAGCGCAAGCGAAGCAATCCAGACGGCACTGCCGTTGCTGGATTGCTTCGTCGCTTCGCTCCTCGCAATGACGGGCGGGTGGTGACTTCCCGCTTGCGTGGGAATGAGCAGAGCTAGCCATGGCGGACAAAACATTCCTCACCTGGCCGTTCTTCACTGATCGCCATCGCGCGCTGGCGGCAAGCCTCGAGCAATGGTGCGCGGCGAACTTGCCTGCCGATCACGGCGACGTCGACGCCGCCTGCTGCGATCTGGTGCAAAAGCTCGGCCGTGACGGCTGGTTGGCGCACACCGCGCCCGATCCCGATGCGCCCGCCGCCCTCGATGTGCGCACGCTCTGCCTGATCCGCGAAACGCTGGCGCGCCACGATGGGCTGGCCGATTTCGCCTTCGCCATGCAGGGCCTCGGCGCCGGACCGATCAGTCTGTTCGGCAACGCCAAGCAGCGCGAATGGCTCAAGCGCACGCGCAGCGGCGACGCCATCGCCGCCTTCGCCTTGAGCGAACAACAATCCGGCTCCGATGTCGCCAACATCGCGCTCACCGCGCAGCGCTACGGCGACGGCTATATCCTCGACGGCGAGAAGACCTG
>DATHPQ010000116.1:0-10842 GCA_035483735.1 Xanthobacteraceae bacterium
GCGCAACGCGCTGCAGGCGATGGAAAGCCGCGCCACGCGCGATCCCGGCCGCGACCAGATCCGCATCACCGGCCGCCGCGAAGGCGCGGTGGTGGTGATCGAAGTGTCCGATACCGGGCCGGGCTTTTCGCCGAAGGCGAGTGAGCATCTGTTCGAGGCGTTCCAGGGCTCGACCCGCACCGGCGGCACCGGCCTCGGCCTCGCCATCGCCGCCGAACTGGTGCGTGCCCATGGCGGCGATATTCGCCTCGTCGAAGGCACCATCGGCGCGACGCTGCGGCTCACCATTCCCGATCGCGCCGTCGAGCTTGCGGCGCATCGCGGCGCCAGGGCGCATGGATAGTTGGCTCACGGGTAATCGGCTCGGGCAAGGGGAACCAACATGCATGCCGCTGTCGGATTATCGATCCTGATCGGCGTCGCCGCGTTCGTCGTATTTGCATTTCGCCAAGGTCAAGGCGTCAAACGCGACCGCCGCGAGGACAATCAATCCGCCGTCAACATCGGCAGTGATGGCGGATTTCACCATTCCGACGGCGGCGGCTTCGGGCACAGTTAACGAGGCTGCGGCCGTCTTGCCAATAAACGCCGGAGGCTGTAGCTATGCCGCGCGCTGCAGGCCGCTTCGGCGGCATTTATCCCATGCGGTGCAACCCGCGCCCGTAGCTCAGCTGGATAGAGCACCAGACTACGAATCTGGGGGTCAGGAGTTCGAATCTCTTCGGGCGCGCCAATACCTTAGCTGCGGTCTGGCCAAATGATTCTGCGGCGGCTCTTGATGCCCGCCTGGTCAATCAACGCAGACACGATGTCTTCAGCCGTGGTGCAGAAACTCGTCGAGCGTCTGGGCGGACGGCAGCGCAAAGCCTGACTGCGGGATGCGGCTTGCGACCGATACGCCCAGATGCTTCAACTTGACCGCCATTTCGGCGGCCTTGACCACCACGGTCACGCCATTGACGATCGGAGCGCCGTCCACGTTGGCGTCCGGTTCCTGGCCGAACAACATCATCGTAATGCCCCCGGTCGGCACGATGACGTCGGCGCCGCCGTCGATGAGGCGGCGTGCCTCGTGTTCGAAGCTCGACTGCAGCTCCGATTTTTTCGCGGGCGATGTGAAGGCCTCCATGTAATCGCTGATGCTGGCATTCGTCGCGCGGATCCCGGCGATCCGTTGCTGCAGGCCATAGCGATAAACCTGGTCGTTATGGATTGGTATGAAGGCGGGGTGGATCGCGATCAGGCCGAGCTTGCGGCCCATCGTGCAGGCGTGCAGCAAGGTCGCTTCACCAAGGCCAAGCACCGGTATCTTCACCGCGGCTCGCGCGTCGTACAGGCCGACGTCCTGAAAGTGGTTCATGAAAAAAACGTCATAACCCTCCCGCTCGGCCGTAATGGCGCCGCGGATGACCGCGCGCGCGACGCGGGCTTCCGACAGCGCGTGCACCGTCGTCACCGACGGCGTCATGGTCTTGAATTCGATCTCGAAGTCGGGATCCGTGCAGGCCTTCATATGCGGCAAGAGCTGCGCCAGGTAGTTGCGGTGGCCGACCTGATCGGTCGCGCCCTGGGCCCAGATGCGGTGTTTCTTGGTTGCGTCCACTGAGCTCTCCCAGAGCTTTTTCCCGAGAAATTGCAACGATCGCAGCGCCTCGAATGCCTCTTCCGCTTGCTCCCCGCGTTGGCGAGGGTCCATCGGCGGGGCAGCGGCTTCGCTATTTCAAGCGCTTGGCGGCATCGTCCAGAAGCGTCAGGTCGGAATACTTGTTCACGTCGGTATCCGCGTCGACCAGTCCAAGCTCTTTGACGAGCGCGACATTGCGTTGGAGCGCGACAAGGTCCGGACGCATTCCCGGTACGTGATAATAATCCTGCTTGGTGAAGACCCAGTCGAGGCGCTCGGGCGGCTGCCTGGTCAGGCGCGAGCCGATCGCCACCACTTCCGCGTGGTTCGCCGGATCGAGAAACCAGTTGGTGATGCGCAGCGTGTCTTCCATGAAATCCACCATCGCGGCGCGATTGCTGTCGATAAAGGACTGCCGCGCGCACCAGAACAGCAGCTCCGTCACGCCCATGACGTCGCGGTTGTAGAACAGCGTCTTGGCGATACGGCGCAGCTCCGGATCGAACGAGAACGGCACAACAAGCGGGACCAGATCAGCCTTCTTGTCGGCGAGCATGGCGCGCATGGCCGGCAACGGCGCCTCGATCTGGACATAGTCGCGCTGCGGCTCGAGCCCTGCCGTGCGCAGCATCTTGCGCATCGCGATATCGACCGCCGAGCCGCCGGCATTGATCGCCATCACGCGGCCCTTCATGTCTTCAACGCGCTTCACCGGCCCGTCGGCGAGCACCATGTATTCCTGCGAGTAATAGTCCGGGATGCCGTCCTCGGCTTCATCGGCGATGATCCGCAGGTCGGAGAGGCCCGCGTTGTGGATCGCGATCGGCAATGTCGCGAAGGTGAGGTTCGCAACTTCGAGCTCGTTGTTCGCGAGTGCCGTGATCATTTGCGGCGTGCCGGCGAAGTGGACCGGCTCGAGGATGTAGCTCTGCCCCATATGCCGGGCGAGCTCCTTCTTCTCCATGAGCAACGACGCCCAGTTGGACAGCGGCGCGATCCAGGAGACGCGGATCTTGACCGGCTCCGCCTTCGACGCGCCCGGTGCCAGAAGCAAAATTGCTGCCAAATTTGCTGCGATGAGTGCAATCGAGGAAGATCGTAACAGCCGCATATGTCCCTCCGGGCGCGGGGCCCTGCCCTGGAAGTCACGATAGCGAGTCTTGCGTATCAGCCGCAACTGCGACGGCGACGTGGCGCGGATCGCTAAAGATAAGGACGTTCGTCGGACTGTCGTCGTTGGGAAGCGACGGAAAAGGCGGGATTCGTATGCGCAAATGGTGCGCCATGGCCGATGAAGATGGGCACCATTGCTTCTATGATACGGGGCAGATTGAGCGCTCCAACCGGAATTTCTGTGACGATGTGCGATCCTGCGCTACGCCTCATGGGCGCTGTCTTCACCGATTTTGCGGGTGGTCCGGTTATCCCTCGACAGCGACTCATTGTTGACCTCGATCTGGAAGATTTCGGGCAAGCCCGCCCTTCCAGACGACGTGAGCTGGAGTGCACGGCTGCCGGACACACATTTGAGCCATCCGAGCTCCAATAGACGATCCAGAATCCGAGCTCCGACGAGTCCCTTGAGATGATAACGGCGCTCGCTCCAGTCGAGACAAGGCTGGCAGAAAATCCGCCGCGTCCGCGGCGTCAGATCAGCGCCGAACGCGGAAAGGAAACGCCCGCCCGAAGACGTGACCTCACCGCCTTCATCGGTGAGCACGATGTGCCCCATGGCCACAAGTGCATCGGTAACAGCGACTCCTAGCCGGCCAGCCAGGTGATCGTAGCAACTTCGGGCAAAACGGAGTGCATCGTCGTTTGCTGATCGAGGCTGACGGCGGGGTGGCACCTCTATGGCGGCGACCACCTTCATGCTCTCCAGCATTGTCGCGACCAGCGGGGACGCGATCCGATAATAGCTGAAGCGGCGGTTGCGAATGACAGTCAAAAGCCGCGCGGCAACCAGCTTGCTCAGGTGGCCGCTCGCCGTCGAGCGAGAGACATTGGCGCAGTAAGCAAGCTCAGTGGCCGTCAGCGACTGGCCGCCCATCAGGGCGTTAAGCATCGTCGCTCGCGCAGTGTCACCCACGAGAGCGGCCACTTCCACCAGATTTGCCGCCGCGACCATCCTTGACCCTATCGCCGACAGCGGAAGCATATCAATCGAGAACAGTTCGGCATGTGCCGAACTGTTCGCGCGAGACAATTGCGAACCTCGCAGCAAGAATGCGCTGCAACTTGGAGGCTGGAATGAAGCGCACTGCTATACGCGTCGAGCCGATTTCGACTTATCTCGAACGACGCCGCAAGGGTCCAATCTATCCAGTGATTGTGGCTGGCGAAACCGTTTATGTATCGGGATTGCCTCCATTCGATCCAGAGACCGGCGAGATTAAAAGCGTGCCGTTTATTCGCCAAACGGAGCTTGTGCTCGAACAGATGAAATGCTGCCTCGAAGCAGCAGGCTCATCCCTGGATCGCGTGTTAAAATGCAATATCTATCGCACGGCGGAACACTCTCACTTTGGTATCTTCAACGAAATCTACTCGCGCTATTTTCCCAGCGAAGCGCCTGCGCGCATATTTATTCATGTGCCGTCATGGCCAGGCCCGTTCGATATCGAAGTTGATTGCGTTGCGACAATCTAAGGCTGGAGCGCGCAATGCTGTGGGCCATTTATGTTGATGCACGCGCTTTATTTCGAGCCGGCAAGCATCATTGCTGCCGTGGTTTGCAGCCTGATTGTCGCCGGCTTCCTGAAAGGGATAATTGGGGTCGGCATGCCAGTCGTTGCGCTGCCGCTGCTGTCGCTGTTCATCGACATCAAATCAGCGGCCATGCTGCTGAGCATGCCTTTGATCTTCAGCAACTTGCCGCAGGCGCTGGAGGGCGGAAAGACTGGACGGTGTTTCATGCAATTGATGCCGGTGATTCTCGGCATGATTCCCGGCCTCTTCCTTGGAGTTCGAGCCCTGTTGGCGCTCGATGCGAACGTTGCAAAGATTATCGCAGGCCTGGTGCTTATGGGTGTCGGCGGCGTCACGCTGCTCGCGCCGAAGCTTGAGCTTCAGTCTCGCTGGGTTTTACCAGCCGGCATCACATTCGGATTTTTCGGCGGGATTCTGGGAGGCATCGCGGCGATGCCGGGACCGCTTGTTTTCATATTTCTGCTTGCAAAGGGACTGCGCGGAAGGGCGTTCACAAAGGAAGCATCGCTATATCTCGTCGTTTCCGCCGGCTTGCTGGCAATTCTTCTGACGGCCAGCCGCGAGTTCAGTTGGCTTGACGTTTCAGTCTCGACGGCTGCGATGTTGCCAGTCGTGCTCGGCATGTACGTCGGACAACATATGCGCGATAAAATTGCGCCTGAGGCATTCAAGAAGCTGGTGTTGATCGCGGTCATTGCCGCAGGCGCCGACTTGCTGCGACATGGTTTCTTCAGTTGACGGGCTTGCCGGTGCCGCTGCGGTTGGTTCGTCAGGTGCCGCCGCAGCGTCGCGAAGTTGCGTCGGAACCGGTAACAGGGGCTTGGGGGCGAGCAGGAATTACGGTGACGGTGCATTTAATTGACACGGCGGCTGCCTCATTTTGCAGAGAATCTCTTCGCGCGCGCCATTTTTTCAAAGACTTAGCTGTCGCTGTTCTTGGCCGCTTCCGGGACGTCACTGACGACCCCTGCCGCGGACTGCGCTTTCCCGTGCCCAACAAGTTGCTGTCGGCTCGCAGCCCAATTGGTCCCCGCTAGACCGGGAACGATTATCTTGGCTCCGCCGGAATCCAGAACGACGAGGGGTGTTGCGCCCTGGATGTCGAGGTCCGGCACCAGCACCTGCGTTCGGTTATCAAGAATGAACCAATGGTCGTCGACACGAGCGGCCGCCACCGCGTGCTCTTCATCGGCAACGCGCCTGCGCACGATGACGAGTTTGACGTCTTCTTCGGACATCCCCGCGCGCAACAGCGCAACATATTTCGCGATCGCATAATCTTCGCAATCGCCGTGACCGGTCGTCAGCGTTTCGAGGGGAGGGCTCCACCGGTCCGGAACGCCCCACTGATCGATGTCGCTCTCCGGAGCGACGGCCAGATTGACCGCCCGGTTGATGACGCCGACCCGAGCCAAGCCGGTGCGCGCGCGACCCTGTGCGACAATGTCAAGGAACTTGCGCGCGGCCGCAGAGCATTCCTG
Source organism: Xanthobacteraceae bacterium (assembly GCA_035483735.1). Classification (GTDB taxonomy): domain Bacteria; phylum Pseudomonadota; class Alphaproteobacteria; order Rhizobiales; family Xanthobacteraceae; genus BOG-931. The sequence goes on from DATHPQ010000116.1 coordinate 5,815, forward strand.
CTGCGTCAGGCAGCGATCGACAATGGCGGCCTCGGCATCGATCTCATTTTCCACGAAACGCCAACGATTTAACGAATCGCCGGACGTGATTGGAACAGCGACCTGTCCGAACGGCTCAGCGGAGGCCGGCTGTTGCGCGTCAAGAGGCGGGAGCGAGGCCAACATCTGCTCCTGGCGAACCGGTGTCGGCCCGGCATTGTGAGATTCCATTGCGGAACTCAGCGCCGGGGATTGGAATGCCGCCACGGCGATGAGGCAACCGGCAAGCTTAGATCTGATGGAATGGAGCGGCATGCGCTATGACCCGTCGCGGACCTAAAATGCTAGCAAGTCACCAAGAAGCGAATTTTTCAGATTTCCGACGAAATGGTGACGGCGGTCCGCTCGGACAATCGGCAAAATACGAAACAATGCATTCGCTGACGCCGAACAATCCCCGGTCAGCGGGCGTTTGCGAAAGCTGCTTTTAGAGGACGCAATATTTCGCAGCAGCGGCACCAAGACAGCCCGCGATGGCGAAAGCGCGCCACGCCGCGACGATCGACGTCGCCGCAACATCGGCGTGACGCCCGGCAATGACGGCGATGCGCGCGTAAGCGGCGCAACAAGGCCGTGCCGAACGAGGCGCTCAGATCGGGCTTGCTCCCCCTGACCAAGTGTACAAGATTCGCCTATTGCCTCGGTTCGCGCAGCGTCGGGCGACGCTCGCCGGGCCGAGGTGGGAGTTGCAATGGACGTTCGCAGTCCGGCCGAACTGGTCGTTCCGGCGCTCGCGCAAGCGGGAGGCGAGCTGTCGCCCGCGGCCGTGGCCGCGTTGATCCGGCATCCGCGTTTTCCCGACGCGATGCGTGCCGTGCTCACGGACAATGTCCGTCTCTACAAAGGCAATCGCATCGTCAACTATGTCGGCTATGACCGCGGCCGCCTGGTGATTTCCATCATGGCGTTTTATCTGCACGCCACGCGCCGGCCCGGTGACCCGGCCTCCGGCCTGACCGCTCAGCGCCTCAAGTCGCTCTGCGTCGAGCAGGACGTGTGCAGTCCGGGACGCGCGCGGGCGATCCTGTCGTTGCTGCGCCTGTTCGGTTATGTCGTCCCGGCGGCAGGAAGCGACCGCCGCTTCAAGCGTCTCGAGCCGACGGAACTGCTGATCTCGATGCTGCAGCAGCGCTGGCGCGTCGTTTTCGATGCGGTCGCGATGCTGCTGCCGGAAGGCCAGGCCGCGCGCGCATCGCTCGATCGTGCCGATTTTCTCGCCGCCTTCGTGCGCCGCGTGGTCGACCATTATCGCACCGGCCTGCGGGCACTGCAGTTCACGCCGGAGCTCAGACCTTTCGCCGAGCGCAATGCCGGCCTCGTGATCCTGTTCAGCCTCGTCATCGCCGGCGACGCCGGCGATACCATGCCTCCGGCCAGGGCGGTCCGTATTTCCATCTCCGAACTGGCGCGCCGGTTTTCGGTATCGCGCGCCCATGTGCTGCGGTTGTTGCGTGCCGCCAAAGCCGAAGGCTTGCTCGATCCGGGACGAGGCGCGCATGAGGCCGTGACGCTGCTGCCGCCGCTGTCGCGCGCGCTCACGCAATGTGTCGCGATCATGTTCTTGTTCTTTGCGCATTGCGCGCGCGGGGCCCTGAGCGAAGTCAGCGCCGGGAGCCCGTCAATCGCGGGCTGAGTGAGGCGCAATCAGCGCGCTCGCATCGGCGCAATGCCGAAGCAGGTTGAATTCACTATCCGACAAATCGCTTTAGTCGCGGCATCGGTCTGCGCCGTTCAGATATTCCGGGCGCGAAGGTGGATTTTTTCCGCCGCTCCGGCGTGGTCAAAATTGTTCAGGCCGCCGGTCATCAAGGTCAATTTTGTTCAGTTCTCTTGCGCGCGCAGGCGAGTACATCCCTGCGTCGCCGACGATGTCGTGCAATTCGATTCATGGAGGACAATGTCATGCAATATCTGCCGGTGAAGCTCGCGGCGACCGGCACGCTTGCCGCGCTGCTGTGGGCCATTCCCATCTCGATCAATCTCACCCTGCCGCATGCGGCGACGGCAAGCCGCGCCAGGACCGTCGGCATCGGGCTGAAGATGGACAGTGCCGAGGCCCGGGTCGGCCGGCCCGCGACGCCCGCGAGCGTCGCCGGCGTGGCGCGCCGCACTACCCGGCGCGTCGTTCGGCGCAACACCTACTGAGGAGGAGGTCATCATGACATATACATATCTCAGGCTTGGCTGCACCTTATCGGTGCTGCTCTTCTCGCTTCTGCTCGCCGGTGAAGCTTTGGCGCAGCAGCCCAACCAGGATCAGATCGCCGCGATCCGCAGCTCCTGCCGTGCCGACTATCAGGCGAAATGTGCGGGCGTGCAGCCCGGCGGACCGGAGGCGCTCGCGTGTTTGAAAAAGAACATCGCGACGCTGTCTCCGCCCTGTCAGAAGGCGGTGGGAAGTGTCGGCGGCGCAGCGTCACAAAAATCGAGTGACGCCACGCCGGCCCAATCACCTGTTGCGTCCGCGCCAGCGCCGGCGGCCGGCGGTGCCACGATGGGTGCGATGCCGGCCGGCCAGCCGCCGGTGCCGCCGCGCATGGCGCTTGCCATGCTGCGCCAGGCGTGCGGCGCGGATTACCGGGCCAATTGCGCCGGTGTTCCTCCGGGAGGCGGTCAGGTGATTTCTTGCCTTGCCGCCAACCAGGCGCGGCTGTCGCCCGGCTGTCAGCGCGCACTCGCCGCGGCGAAGTGAAAGTGGCTGATCGCGCCCGCTCGCCGCGGGCGCGATCGCCTGCGCGACGTGCGCGCCGAACGGAAACTGAGCAGCGCGCAAACTCAGCCGGGCGGAAACATCGAAAGGCCGACGCCGGCACGCATGTAGCCGTCGCCGATCGCGCTCAACAATCCCTGGATTCGGCCAATGGCGCCATCGATCACGCTTGCGGGCTCGCCGGCATCAACTTCGCGCTTCAGCTCAAGGAGGGCGCGGTTGGCGGCATCGACGCGCTGCGCCAAGATCATCGCCACATAAAGCAGCGCGGCCGAATCTCGCGCCAGCAGGGCGGCGGCGTCGGCGACATGAAACTGCGAGGGCTCAAGCGTACGGACGTCCGCGGTATGCGGCTGATCGAGGAGCGCGGAGAGCTCGCCGAAGATCGCGCCGCGTTCTGTCACCCTGGCGATCTCGGTACCTTCTTTGACGACGCTCACCGCGCCGCTATCGAGAATAAAAAGTTTCCCGGTTCTCGAGCCTTGGGTGAACACGGTTTCACCGGCGCCAAAGCTTGCAAGCGGGAGCGCGGCGAGCGTTTTTTGCCAGGCTTTTTGCCAGGTTTCTTGCGAAGTCTTTTCTTGCGAAGTCTCGGCGTCGTGGATTGGCACGCCAGCGCCCCCTCTTTTCCACACCATATGTATCAGACATACATGAAGGTCATGGAGTTACAAACCCTTGACCGCGCAGCCGGCCAAGCCCGCGATAGGTGTCAGGAGATCTCGAATGGCGGCGGTGGATATAGACAGTGCGGCGGGCCCAAAACGCATGGTGAACGAGGCCGTGGTCGTCATCGGCGCCGGACAGGCCGCCGCGCAGCTCGCGACCAGTCTGCGCTCCGGCGGCTTTGCCGGGCCGCTCACCGTCATCGGCGACGAGCCGTTTCTGCCCTATCAGCGGCCGCCACTGTCGAAAAAGTTTCTTGCTGACCGGCCGCCGCCGGACTCGCTGTATTTGCGCCCGGCGCCATTCTGGGCCGAACGTAGTGTCGCGTTCGTGCTCGGCACGGCCGCGGCGAAAGTCGATTTGCACAGCCGCATCGTGACGCTTGCCGATGGCCGCGAGGTGCCGTTCCACAGCTTGGTCTTCGCCACCGGCACCTGCGCGCGCCGCCTGCCGCTGCCTGGTCTCGACCGCGACGGCGTATTCTCGCTGCGCGCTATCGGCGATGTGCAGCGCCTGCGCCCGGCTTTCGACCAAGCGCGGCGCATTGCGATTCTCGGCGGCGGCTATATCGGGCTCGAAACCGCGGCGGTGATGCGCGGCGAAAACCGCGACGTCATCGTGCTCGAGGCGGAAGACCGCGTGCTCAAGCGCGTCACCGCGCCGGCCATCGCGAAATTCTTCGACCGGATTCATCGCGAGCGCGGCGTTGATATTCGCGTCCAGGCGCGCGTCGCAGCCATCGACGGCGAGGGGAGTGAGCTTGTGCTGCGCATGGCCGACGATACTGAAGTCAAAGCCGACGCCGTTCTCCTTGCTGCCGGCGCCAAGGCCAATGATGAATTGGCGCAAGCTGCAGGCCTTGCCTGCCGCGACGGAATTCTGGTCGACGCGGTCGGCCGCAGCGACGTCGAGAATGTTTACGCGATCGGCGATTGCGCACGTTTCCCGAGCGCGCGTTACGGCCGGCTGTTGCGGCTTGAATGTGTGCAGAACGCCATCGACCAGGCCAAGGCCGCAGCCACGGCGATCCTCGGCCAACCGGTAAGCTACGATCCGGTGCCGTGGTTTTGGTCCGACCAATATGAATTCAAGCTGCAGATCGCCGGCTTGTTCGACGGCCACGATGACGCCGCCGAAATCGGCGATGCCGCGGCCGGACGCTTTTCGGTCGAATATCGCCACGGCGGCCGGCTGATCGCGGCAGACTCCATTAACGATGCGCGCACCCACATGCTGGCGCGCCGCCGGATCGCCGAAGAAACAAACAAGGCGGCTTCGGCCCCAATCGGCGCGGCGTGAGGCCGATCAAGGACCGATCTGGCACGAAACGTGAATGAAGTCTCGATGGCGCTGAGACCATCGAGATCCCGGTCTCAGCGCAAAGGGAGACCGCACATGAAACGTTCCGACCTCACCGAGAAACTGCTCGACATCAAGCGGGCCAAGGGCTGGACCTGGAAACATATCTGCAGCGAGATCGGCGGCATGTCGCCGGTGCTGATCACCGGCGCCGTGCTCGGCCAGATGAAGATGACCAAGCCGCAGGCGGCCAAGGCCGCCGAACTGTTCGGCTTGAGCAAGAGCGAGGAAGCGCTGCTCAACGAGGTGCCGAT
>DATHPQ010000117.1:0-12497 GCA_035483735.1 Xanthobacteraceae bacterium
ATGTCGCTCGATATCCTCGCGTCTGAAAGACAAGTCAGGAACGTCGACGCCGTCCCGCCCGTTGTGGGCGATCTGTTTAGTTTCTGCGACGAAAGGCGTGAAGAGAATAAGGCAAAACTTCTTCTGGAATGAGTGAAGAGCGGCGTCGAGAACCCTTTCCCACTCGTAATTGTGCTCAAGGATGTGCCTCATCATGATCCCCGGGGCATTCGAGCGATAGGTGCAAAGATCGACTATCTTGTCGGCGAATGGCGTCTTGCTGCCGTCGAGCCCAACGTATCGCGGGCTTACACAGAATGTGCGAAACGCGCCGCCACCGCAGCCCCAATCCTCGACCTCGTCCACATCGGCAAGATACGCGGCCGCCATGAGATAGGTGACAGGGTCAGCATACATCACGGGAGCCATAACCGAGAGGTTGCGGTAAGCGGCATCCCACTTTCCGACGTTGCTGACGGGATGTTTATTCTCAAGCACCACACGTTCCCTACTTGTTTAAGACAACGCCTCTGGACGCTCGGCGTCGGCCTGCGACTGGTCCCGGATCGCCTTCAGGCCGGCGATGCACCGCATTCGGCCGGCCGCGGCGCAGCAAGCGGAAGGACGACACACGAGATTCGCGCGAAGCCTGCGCGAGCGGAATGACCGATTCGCCTGCGGAAGATGACCTTTTCGATTAGTTGAGCTCGAAGCGCGCCGTGAATAGGTCGATCAGCCCACGGATCATGATGTTAAAAGGAACAACGATCCTATCTTCTGTCTCGTCGGCGGTGCCCTGCTCGACCGCGTGCGGAATGTGGCTTGGCCAGATCAACATGCGTCCCCGCTCCGCGGGGAAGAGAATGAAATCCGAATTCAAATCGTTGCGTTCTCGATATTTCGGTTCGAGATTCTTAGAGAACCGACGCGGCGAAGCAAACATCGTCGGTCCGCAATTGGGCGGAGCTTTGATGTAAACTAGGCCGCTGAGCAGACAGTTGGGATGAACGTGCATGTTCTGGCGATGGTTCGGATGAGTGATGTTCGCCCACATGTTGGTGATGTAGTGCGAGTCTCGCTGCACGGTGTAAGCGTCTAGCACTTTCCCCGCCTCCACCATGACGACATCGACGAACTCCTTCATTTGCGGAAGGGTGTGAAGGTCGTCCGTTGACATCCAGGCGGGGCTTCCTCTTTTCGGCGAGGAATGTCCGTTGCCCGATGCCCGCAAGGCGCGAACGCGCGTCTCGATCCGGTCGCACATGCTCATATCGGGCAGCATTCCGGTGAACATCGGCGTCGGAAAAAGCATAAACGTGTGCCGCGCGGTCAAATCCTTTTCTCTTGTGTCGGCAGGAGCGACGAAAGCCATCAGAAATTCACCCAATTGCCCGATAAGCACCACGTTTAGAGTCGTCTCGCGATCTGAGGTCGATTAAAATCACGTCCTCGGAATACGGGGAATATATAGCGACAAAATGTCGACAAGCAAAGAAAACGACCGTGCGCCCGACGAGCGGTGTGCCTGACCTGGACAGCCCGCATAACGCTGCGGTTGACCTCGCCCGAATCATGGCCCAGATCGGCCGCCAACGGAAATCGAGATGAGCGAGCGACAAGTGTCAAAGGATCGCGGCCCGGCGACTGTGGCGGCGAGATCCATCGACAAACTCTTTAGTGCGGCGGTTGCGCTTCATCAAAAGGGAGCGATCGCCGACGCCGAGCGGCATTATCGCGACCTGCTCGCGCTCGCCCCCGATCATGCCGACGCGCTGCACAATCTCGGTCTGATCGCGCTCTCACAAGGCGATGCGTCCTCGGCGGTCGATTTGATCGCAAAGGCGATCGCCGCGAACGGTCACAAGGCGGAATATCACTACAACATCGCTCTGGCGTGGCGAGCCTCGAGCCGCCTCGACCAGGCCGCAAGACATCTCGAGCGCGCAATCGAAATCCGCAGCGACTACGCACTGGCGCATCTCAATCTCGGCAATGTGCGCCGCGAGGAAGGCCGATCGGCGGAGGCCGTCGCCTGCTACGAGCAGGTGCTGGCGCTCAGCCCGAACGCGTCAGCGGCGCGGATCAATCTGGCAAATATCGCCTCCGAGCAGCAGCAGTGGGATGCGGCGGCCGCGAATTATCGGCAAGTCTTGATGCGCGAGCCCAATCATGCTGGTGCCCATGCTGGGCTTGGCGCCGCACTTTCCGCCTTGGGTCTTCCGCGTGATGCCATCGGCCATATCGAGCGCGCGCTATCGCTCGAACCCGATCTAACCGGCGCCCACGAAGAGCTCGCCAAAGCCTATCTTTCGGCAGGCGATGTTCCATCCGCTATTTTGATCGCGGCGCGCGCGCTTGGGCTGAAGGAGACGGAAACCGGCAGGACCTTGTTCGCACAATGCGCAATCCTCACCAATTTCACAATCGATCCCGGCGGCCAATTCCGCAAACTCGTGCAGCGCGCTCTGGTCGAAGCTTGGGCCGTGCCGCGCGAGCTCGCCGGGGTATGCATCAGCCTGATCAAGCTCGACGACCGTGTGAGCGAAGCGATCGCGCGTGCCGATAGGGCATGGCCAGCGCGGCTACCGGCCGCAGAGGTTCTCCGCGCCCCCGTACTGTCGGCTCTGGCCGACGATAACCTGCTGCATAGTTTGCTGGAATGCGATCCGATCATGGATGTCGGCCTCGAGCGACTATTGACGAATCTCCGTCATGCCGTGCTTGACGCACTGACCGCGACCAAGCCGTCGCTCGCGCCGCAGGACGAACGACTACTGAACTTCTATGGCGCGCTCGCGCGACAATGTTTCATCAATCAATACGTCTTCTCGTTGACCGACGAGGAGAGCCTCCACGCGCAGCGTCTGCGCGCTACGGTCGACGATGCGCTGAGCAACGATACCGAGATATCGCCGCTGCATTTGGCCGCGCTCGGCGCTTATTTGCCTCTGCACACGCTCGCAAATGCCGAGCGATTGGTCGAAAGAACTTGGCCCCGCCCCATCGAGGACTTGCTGATCCAACAGATCAAGGAGCCGGCGCAGGAGCGCCTGATCGGGGCTACGCTCTTCGCCCTCACCGAGATCGAGGGGGAGATTTCTCGCAAGGTGCGCGAACAGTATGAAGAGAATCCCTATCCGCTCTGGATCAAAGCGGGTCCGCCAATACAGCCGGCGATTCTTAATCGCCGGCCGCAGCCGCTAGCCGACGTCCTTATCGCCGGCTGCGGCACGGGGTTTTTCACCACCGAATTCGCCAGCAAAGCGCGCGATGCCCGCTTTCTTGCCATCGATCTGAGCCTCTCAAGCCTCAGCTATGCCAAACGCATGGCGCAGAGTTTCGGCTTAACCAATGTCGAATTCGCCCAGGCCGACATCATGAAGCTTGGATCCCTCGGCCGGACTTTCGACTTCATCGACTCTTCCGGCGTGCTGCATCACACCGCCGACCTATGGGCGGCCTGGCGAATTCTCCTGCCGCTGCTGCGCGCCGGCGGGATCATGCAGGTTGGTCTCTACAGCGAATTGGCGCGGCAGAACGTCGTCGCCGCCCGCGCGCTGATCGCCGAGCGTGGCTACCGGCCGATACCCGAGGACATCCGGCGCATTCGCGAAGTCGTCGCCGGCGCCGAGGACGGCTCGTTGCTGAAATCGATCAGCCAATGGAGCGACTTTTTCACCGTCAGCGAATGCCGAGACCTCTTGTTCCATCCGCAGGAGCACCGGACCTCGTTGCCGGAGATCAAATCGTTCCTTGCGGCGAACGGCCTGCAATTCGCGGGCTTCATTCTCGATGCATTGACTTCGGACGCCTTCGTCAGGCGCTTTCCCGAGATCTCAAGCCTCACGCACAAAGCGCGCTTCGATGCTTTCGCCGATCTCGACCGCTGGCACGTATTTGAAACCGAACGGCCGGAGACATTTGCCGGCATGTATCGGTTCTGGGTGCACAAACCCGCCGCGCGCTCTTAAGAAGCATGATCCCGAAGTGGAATCCGGTTTTCGGATAAGATCATGCTCCGATACGGCGTGCGTCCGGATTGGTGATTTGCTTCAGTGCCGTATTTACGCCGCGAGCGCCGGCATCGCTGCCGCAGCAGCAACCATTGCCGGCACCGCCGGCATTTCGTTGCTGCGCAGCCAGTCGCGCGCCGCGCGCTGAGCTGTGGCAATCTCGGCGTCCGACATCTGACCGGCGACTTCGCGCCGCAACCGGATGGCGTCGGCGCTCCCCTTGGTCGCCGCGAGATTGAACCATTTGTGCGCGGCGACGAGATCGACCGGCACATCGCGCCCGATTGAATACATCATGCCGAGCTCGAAGAGCACGTCGCCTGCGGCGGGCCCTTCGCCGAGCGGCGCCATAGTGCTGTCGAGAATCTCAAACCGAGCCATTGCCCACTCCCCTGTTTACACCTCGAGACCCCAAAAAACGCTCTCGCGTGTTCATCGGCTTTTTGCCCCAGCCGACATGCGGATAATCATCGGAAGATTTGAATGGTGGTTTAAGCAATGCGATGAATCGAATGTGAACCGCGGGGTGCGATCGCTGCGATTTCGGCAACGCGTCATTAAGGAACGCCGCGCGCGTTGGTTCGTTGACGAGGTGCCGCAATTGCGGTTTTCCCCCGGCTTTATTGGATAACTATGCAATCGCCGGCGGGTCGTTTATGGTCCGCCGCGCCTGACAGGAAACAACGAGGCAGCAATGAAAAATTACCGTAAAGCGGCGTTAGCGCTTTGGCTTGCGACGATCGCGTCGTGCGGCGGATCGTGGCTGATCGGGCCTGCGCTCGCCGCCGACCCCACAGGCACTTGGTATACCGGTGATAAAGACAGCCAAGTGCGCCTTACCAATTGTGGCGGCGCGCTGTGCGGTACTTTGGTATGGCTGAAAGAGCCGAACGATCCGGCGACCGGCCGCCCGAAAACCGACAAGAACAATGCCGACGCCAGCAAGCAGAGCCGGCCACTGCTCGGCGTCCAGATCGTGCTCGGCATGCGGCCCAGCGGAACGCCCAATCAATGGTCCGGCAGCGTTTACAACGCGTCGGACGGCAAGACCTATAGCGGCTCCTTCACCTTGACCGATGCGAATAGCGCGGAGCTGAAGGGCTGCGTATTGAGCGTATTGTGCAAGTCGCAAACCTGGATGCGCGCGAAATAGACGCGACTAGGCTGCAAAGCGGCTTTTCAGCTTGGATCGACGACAAAGCTTTGCGGCGGCTCGCCGCGCTGCCGGCGCTGCCACATTGTCGTGTAGGCCGCCTCGATATGGCACGTGAAGCGGGCCGTGTCGAAAAACGGAAAGCTCGTCCGGTTTCCGGCGAGCTTGGCCTTGATCGAGCTCAGCAGCGCCGGCTCACGCGCAAGCTTGAGCGCGAGCGCCTCATAGTCGGCGAGCGAGTCCGTCACCAATTCCGAGAGCCCGACGGCGTGGACCAGACTTGCGGCGACGCGCGCGGCAAAGGTCGAGCCAATGCAGGTCAGGACCGGCACGCCGGCCCAGAGCGCGTCGCTCGCGGTGGTGTGCGCGTTATAGTGCAGCGTATCGAGGAATAGGTCAGCCCACTGTTGCCGCGCCCAGTGCGCCGTGACGTCGGGCACCGAGGGCGCGAATATCAGGCGTTCCGCCGCGACCCCGCGCCGTTCCGCTTCGCGGCGGAGATTGTCGGAAGCGGTCGGATCGTTGTCCTTGAGCCACAGCACGCTGCCGTCGACAGCTTTGAGAAGCCGAGTCCAGACGTCGAACATGGCGGGTTCAATCTTGCAGGCCTGATTGAAGCTGCAAAAGACGAAACCGTCTTCTGGCAATTGCAATTCGGCGCGGCTCGGCACGCGCACGGCCGCGGCCCGTTTATCATCGTTCGCCATGAATGTACCGGGCAGCCAAACCACCTTTTCGCTGTAGTGCTCGAAATGCTCCTCCGGAATCACAGTCGCGTCGGCAATGATGTAATCGTAAAAGCCCGCGCCCATGGTGCCGGCATAGCCGAGATAGTTCACCTGAACCGGCGCCGGCCGCCGCGCGAAAACTCCGAGCCGGGAATTGCGCGTGAAGCCGTTGAGGTCGACGACGATATCGATTTCGAACTGGCGGATCAGTTCGGCGATGTCCTGATCGCTCTCCGACGGCACGTCGATGAAACGATCGAATGACGCCTTCACCCGGCGGCCGATTTCGGAGTCGGGCCCGGCGTCGAACGAAATGGCCGTCGTCTCGAAGCGCGATTTGTCGTGCTGCTCGAACATGCCGGCGGTCAGGTAAGCGACAGCGTGTTCGCGCAGGTCGGACGAAAGGTAAGCGACCCGGATGCGATCGTGCGCATAGGTCTCTCCGTTCCACACCGACCGCACCGGCGGCAAATCGGCAACGGCGAGTTTGGCGCAGAGCAGTTGATCGGCCGGCGTCGACGGCATGGACAGAATCGGAAACGGATAACTGACCTCCTTGCCCTCGCGCAGCATGGACAACAGGTAGGTCACATCGGCATCGAGTTCGGTCCAGTCGCAGATGCTCAGCTTGGCATACAGACGATGGCCGGCGGCAAAATGCATCGCCAGTTCGGGATCCAAATTCAGGGCCCGATCGTAGGCGGCAAATGCCTCGGCAAAGCGCTTGAACTCGAGAAAGACATTGCCACGGCCGAGCCACGCCGCAGGCAGATCCGGCATCAGCGCCAGCGCCCGGTCATAGGCCCCAAAGGCTTCGTCGTGACGCCGAAGCGCGACCATGGCGTTGCCACAGCCGAGCCAGGCTTCCGCAGAATCCGGCTTGAGCTGCCGCGCGCGGTCAAAGACTGTCAGCGCTTCGTCGTTGCGGCCGAGTTGCCGCAACACCTCGCCGCGGGCCAGCAATGCTTCAACCAGGTTCGGATTGATCGCCAGCGAACGGTCATAGGCGGCAAGCGCGTCGTCAGGGCGATCGAGCGCCGCGAAGACATTGCCACGACCGAGATGCGCATGGGCATGGTTCGGCACGAGCGCGACGGCCTTGTTGTAGTTGGTCAGCGCCTCCTCGACGCGCGAAAGGTCGAACAAAGCGTTGCCGCGATTGTTCCAGGCATCGGCATAGTCGGGCAGGATCTGCAGCGCCTTGTCGCAATGGCTGAGCGCTTCGTCGTTCTGCCGCTGCCTCCGCAACAGGATGCTCAGATTACTGTGCGCCAGTGCCGATTTCGGATCGGCGGCGAGCGCTTTCTTGTAGGTCGCGACGGCAGCCGCCGGATCGCCAAGCTCGCTTTGGATTCGTCCGAGATTGACCAGGGCCTCCGGCGCGTTCGGCCGTACCCGGAGCGCATCGGTGATGCGGGCGAGGCCGGCCGGGAAATTGCCGCGCTGCGCCTCGATGAGGCCGAGCATATGCAGGGCATCGAACTGCTTCCTGTCGGCCTGCAGCACCATTTTATAGAGGAACTCCGCCTGCGCGATATTGCCGGCCTGGTGGGCCGCAAACGCGCGCGCAAGTATCTGTTGCGATTGGGAAATTGAGGGCTGCATGGCGACGGGCGGTAACTTACCGCACTCTGGTGGCGAAGGAAATCCGCGCCTTTTCGCGCATGTCCTTATCGGAAAACCGGTGCCCACGGGACATGCGTCATTGCGCCCGCTGGCCGAACAATATCCGGCGCACTTTCGGGTCGTTCATGTCGACCGTGGACGCAGCCTCAATGCGGATGGCAAAGGCGCGTTTGACGGCGGGCCGTGCACGGATAGTTTCGAACCAGCGCCTGAGATTTGGGAATTGCGCAAGATTCTGACCCTGCCGCTCGGCGAGCCGCACCCAGCCGACGCAAGCCATGTCGGCGATCGAATAGCGCCCAGCTAGAAATTCGTGCTTCGCGAGCCGGGTGTTCATCACGCCGTAGAGACGATTGACTTCGTCGGTATAGCGGCCGACCGCATAGGCAATCGGTTCCGGCGCGTAGCGGCGAAAATGCGTCGCCTGACCCGCCATCGGCCCGAGCCCGCCGATCTGCCAGAACAACCATTCTTCGACTGCGGTTCGCGTCCGCTCCTCGCGCGGATAAAACTTGCCGGTCTTGCGCCCGAGATATTGCAGGATGGCGCCCGATTCGAAGACCGAGATCGGCCGTCCGCCGGGTCCCGCCGGATCGACGATCGCGGGCATCCGATTGTTCGGCGAGACCGCAAGGAAACGCGGCGCAAATTGCTCGCCCTTGGAGATATCGACCGGGCGCACGACGTAAGGCAGCCCGCATTCTTCGAGCATGATCGAAATCTTCCACCCGTTCGGCGTCGGCCAGTAATAGAGTTCGATCGGCTCTTTACGCTGCGACCCGCCTCGCCTGCGGCGCTGCGCGGGTTCTGCTGTGGCTTGCCTTGCTTTGGCTTTATGCCGGACGCGCGGCATTCGGGGATGACCCGCGGTCCAATAAAAAAGGCGCCACGGAATTGCTCCACAGCGCCAGGGAAAGTCTCGAGAGGATATCCGAGGGCGTCGGCGAGATGGTTGAAGGATTAAGTCTGCCGGCTGAACACCGGGGCGAGATCGGAACTTGCCGTATCTCGTCAACACTATCGCGTAGAGTAGTTGCGATCGTGAAGCTTACGCCTCCGTCCCGCCGACGCCCCCTGCTAATCACCGGAGCCGGCCAGCCCAGAGCGATCATGACGACCCTCCCGACATCGGCCGGTCCGTGTGACCCGATCTTCGATTCAAGAGAAATCAAAGACCGAAGACGGCGTAGACTACTTCTTCTTCCGAGTGGTCTTCTTCGCCTTAGCCTTCGACTTAGCTTTCGCTTTTCTCTTCTTCGCCATTGCTGCCCTCCTAGCTTGAGTGGGTGGCGATATTCGGTGCAGTGCAGTCGCGAATCGATCCGCACTACCTTCCGAATTACTACAGCGAAAAAAAAATAACAGTGACTCCGCTTAATTTTGTGTGTAGGCGCCGCGCCCCGCTGTTGCGCGCGCCAAGCTTTGCGCACAGCGACTCAGCTCACCAAGCAAAAGGTTTTTTTGCTCGCGAGATTGCGTGCGGAATTTTCGCGATGTGAGAAAGTGCCGATGAAATGCGGCTTTCTTTGTTTACTATTTTCTGAATCGCGCCGCGGCGGGCGGCGCCGCGGCGCAGTTTTTGCGCAAGATTTCAAGCCCGCCGAAACGCCGGCGCGGCGTCTTGCGCCACCTGAAAAAAATTTATGCACCGGGTGCGTTTCTTGGCGTGTTGACCGGTCGCGGGAGGCGAAAAACGCGCGAATCGGTGCGAATTCGATTCGCCGATTCGGTCCGCGGCGACCTTCGACGGCCCGCCGATGGCGTCACGGCGCCTCGCACGCGTGTCCGATTCTCATCGCGTGGGAGACGTCAGCCGGCATTGCGCGGTGCGCACGCGAACGGGCGCTCAGAGGCCGAGCTTCTTCTTCAGGAGATCGTTGACGGCTTGCGGGTTGGCCTTGCCGCCGGACGCCTTCATGACCTGGCCGACGAACCAGCCGATCGCTTTCGGATTGGTCTTGGCGTCGGCGACCTTATCCGGATTCTGACTTACAATGTCGTCGACAACCTTCTCGATCGCGGCAACGTCGGTGACCTGCTTGAGGCCGCGGGCTTCGACGATGGCGCGCGGATCGCCGCCCTCGGCCCAGGCAATCTCGAACACGTCCTTGGCGATTTTGCCGGAGATGGTGCCGGCGCCGATCATATCGAGAATGGCGGCCAGAGCGGCAGCGGAAACCGGCGCCTCGGTGATGTCCTTGTCCTCGCGATTGAGCCGGCCGCCGAGCTCGTTGATCACCCAATTGGCCGCAAGCTTCGGGTCGCGGCGCGGTGCCGAGCCGGAATCGCCGACGACAGCCTCGAAGTATTCCGCCGTCGCGCGCTCGGCGACCAGCACATCCGCGTCGTAGGCCGGCAGTGCGTAGTCGCGCATGAACCTCGCCTTCTTGCCGTCCGGCAGTTCCGGCAGGTCCTTTTCCAATTCCTCGACCAATGACGGCGAAAGTTCCAGCGGCAGCAGGTCGGGATCGGGGAAGTAACGGTAGTCGTGCGCCTCCTGCTTGGAGCGCATCGAGCGCGTTTCGCCTTTGTCCGGATCGAACAGCCGGGTCTCCTGCTCGATCTTGCCGCCGTCTTCGATGATCTCGATCTGGCGGCGCGCTTCGAATTCGATGGCTTGGCCGATGAAGCGGATCGAATTGACGTTCTTGATCTCGCAGCGCGTACCGAGCGGCTCGCCGGGCCGACGCACGGAAACGTTCACGTCGGCGCGCAGGTTGCCTTTTTCCATGTCGCCGTCACAGGTACCGAGGTAGCGCACCACGCTGCGGATCTTCGCCACATAGGCCTTCGCCTCGTCGGCGGACCGCAGATCGGGCTTACTCACGATCTCCATCAGCGCGACGCCGGCGCGATTGAGATCGACCAGCGACATGGTCGGGTTCTGGTCATGCAGGGATTTTCCCGCATCCTGTTCGAGATGCAGGCGCTCGATGCCGATGCGCGCTATCTCGCCATCCGGCAGATCGACGACCACCTCGCCCTCGCCGACGATCGGCGACTTGTACTGGCTGATCTGGTAGCCCGGCGGCAGGTCCGGATAGAAATAATTCTTCCGGTCGAATACCGATTTCAGGTTGATCTTGGCCTTCAGCCCAAGACCGGTGCGAACCGCCTGACGAACGCATTCCTCGTTGATGACCGGCAGCATGCCCGGCATGGCGGCGTCGACCAGCGAGACATGCGCATTCGCTTCACCGCCGAATTCGGTCGAGGCGCCGGAGAACAGCTTGGCCTTTGAACTGACCTGGGCATGGACCTCCAGGCCGATGATCACTTCCCAGTCGCCGGTCGCGCCTTTGATCAGCTTTGACTTGGCTGGCTTGGATTTGTCTGTCGGGGCGTCCATAGCGGTGTCCGTTGGCGGTATCCGTTCCGTTTCCGGTGCGGTTACGCGCTTCCGGGGCGGAGGGCAAGGCGCCCACCGCTCCTACCGCCAGGCCCTGGACGGTCCAACCGGAGTAAGACCGGCGGCGACGATTAGCCGCCGCACTTCTGGGTGCAGAAGCTGCCGTAACAGGGGACGACCTTGGTCAGCGTCCCGTTGGCGCACAGCTGCTGCGAGCACCAATTCGTGGCGGGATCGCAGGCGAACGAACAGAAACTGTTGTTGGCGATCGCGACCTTTTGGAAGGCGCAGGCCCCGGGCGGAAGCTGCTTCATGCCCTTCGCCGAGGCGCCGGATAGGCTCATCGCCGCTACAGCCCCAGCCAACAACACCACCTTAACAACCGACATCGCGCGCATTTTGATCCCCTGTTTCAACCTCTGCCCCGGCGAAATGTGCGGTAATATTTTACATTGCTGCCGTGCGCGCGCAAGCCGCAGGTTGAGCTTCCGCATTCACAACCGGCTTGTAACGCAGCGAACCGTGAGCGCGTGGCGCCTAGGCCAATCTCAATTGCTCTCGCGCCAGATGCCGAGCGCTTCCTGCGCCGGCCGATCCGAAATCGAGAACAGCACGGACTGCTCTGGCGCGTTGTGGGAGTAGCGCTTCCACGGCGGCACGACGAAGACGTCGTTCTTGCCCCATTCAAGCACATTGCCGTCGACATTGGTCGTGCCTTTGCCTTCGACACAGACAAAGACCGTGCCGTCGGTCGCGCGATACGGCTCGCCTTTGAACCCTTTCGGCAGCATGGCGAGATAGGCGCCCATGGTCGGCAGCACCGGCCCGCCGGTGACCGGATTGGCGTAACGCACCCGCGCGCCGTGACGCTTGTCGACGTCGCCAGACTGCATCATGCGCTCGATGATCGGACGTGTGCGGGCATAGGTGTAGTTGATCACCGGGCTTCGGTTCGTTGTCGGCGTGCCGTCGGGCAACACGCCCGAGCCGTAGAATGACAGCGAGTCGCCGTCCTGGCGCGTCGTTTCTTGGGTCGCATCGTCGAAATGCTCGGCGAAGGAGGCTTCGTAGAAATTGACCGCCGGGAAGTCGAGCACGTCGAGCCACAGCATCGGCTGCTTCGACGGATTGCCGTGATCGTGCGGGGCCCAGTTCGCGGTGATGACAAAATCGCCCGGCGCCATAAAGGCCTTCTCGCCCTCGACCGCGGTATAAGCGCCCTCGCCGTCGAGAATGAAGCGGATCGCCGAGGAGACGTGGCGGTGAGCCGGCGCGACCTCGCCGGGCATGATCATCTGGACGCCGGCAAAGAGCGTATTGGTAATGCGCGACTCGCCGTGCATTCCCGGATTTTCCAGGATCAGCACGCGGCGCTCGGCTTCCTCGGCAGTGATCAGGCCGCCGGATTCCATGACCAGCGATTTGACGTCGTCGTAGTGCCAGACATGTGGCTTGGTTCGCGTCACCGGCTCCTTGGTGACGACACTCCTCATGACCTTCCACAACGGCGCCATGTCTTTCGTGGCAATCCGCGCGTAGAAGGCTTCCCGCATTGCCTCGATATTGTGCTTCGAGTTCGGGGGCTGAGTTGTGGCGGCGACCGCCATGGTGTGTCCTCCTGAGAAAATCCGGAAATTGCTTGGCGGCGA
>DATHPQ010000118.1:0-4272 GCA_035483735.1 Xanthobacteraceae bacterium
CCTTTCGCGGAATTTTCCGGCCGCATCGACGCGGTCGACTATGCCGAGATCAAACCGCAGGTCACCGGCCGCATCACCGAGATCCATTTCAATGACGGCCAGCACGTCAATGCCGGCGATGTGTTGTTCGTGATCGATCCGCGTCCCTATCAGGCTGCGGTCGACAAGGCGCAAGCCGATCTGCAGACCGCGATCAACAACGCCAAATTCGCCAAGGCCGAGCGCGATCGCGGCAGCCAGCTGATCAAAAACAACACGCTGTCGATGGAGACCTATGACCAGCGGACCAATGCCGATGAGGTCGCGCAGGCGACGATCCAATCCGCGCAAGCGACGCTGGCGTCGGCGCAGATCAATCTCGATTATGCTTATGTCAAAGCGCCGATCTCCGGCCGCATCAGCCGCGCCGAAATCACGCTCGGCAATCTGGTCGGCTCGCCGACCACGGCGCCGCAGCTTCTGGCCTCGATCGTGTCCGACAACGGCGTCTATGCCGATTTCGAAGTCGACGAGCAGACCTATCTCGAGGCGGTGCGTAATTACGGTCAGACCCAGGACCAGGAGCAGAAGATCCCGGTCGACGTCGTGGCGCGCGGCGACGAGGCGCATGTCACGCAGGGCCATATTCTCAGCTTCGACAATCGCATCAATACCGGCTCGGGCACGATCCGCGCCCGCGCCCGCTTCGATAATGCCGATGGCCGCCTGATTGCGGGAATGTATGTCTCGGTGCGCATGGGCGCCGGCATGCTCGACGAGGCGCTTTTGGTGCCGGAAAGCGCCATCGGCAACGATCAGAGCAAGCGTTTTGTCTTCGTCGTCGGCGAGGGGCAAAAGGCTGAATACCGCGCCGTGCAGCTTGGCCCGCAGGTCGACGGCAATCGCGTCATTCTGACCGGCCTGAAGGCGGGCGATCGTGTCATCCTCGATCACCTGCAACGCCTCGCGCCGGGCGCGGTCGTCGATCCGCAGGCGGATAACCGTAGCGCCAGTAATTAAACCGCAAGCCCCGCCGCGCGCGCGGGGCAGTCAAAGCAGCAGACACCTAAAATGTTGTCGAGATTCTTCATCGATCGGCCGATCTTCGCCGGGGTTATATCGGTCGCCATCTTTTTGGCCGGTCTGATCGCCATGACGCGGCTGCCGATTTCGGAATATCCCGAAGTCGTGCCGCCGTCGGTGCAGGTGACGGCGCAATTCCCCGGCGCCAATCCCGAAACCGTGGCCGATACGGTGGCGACGCCGCTCGAAGAGCAGATCAACGGCGTCGAGAACATGCTCTATATGCAGTCGCAGGCGGCAAGCGACGGCACCTTGACGCTGACGGTCACCTTCAAGCTCGGCACCGATCCCGATCTGGCGACACAATTGGTGCAGAACCGCGTCAACCAGGCGCTGCCGCGGCTGCCGGACGTCACGCGCAATCTCGGCGTCACCACGGTGAAGAGCTCGCCCGACCTCACCATGGTCGTGCACCTTCTTTCGCCCGACGACCGCTACGACATGCTCTATCTGCGCAATTACGCCACCCTCAACGTCAAGGATCAACTCGCCAAGATCGAGGGCATCGGCAGCGTGCAGCTGTTCGGTTCGGGCGATTACGCCATGCGGATCTGGCTCAATCCGCAGAAGATCGCCGAGCTCGGCCTGAGCGCCGACGACGTCGTCAACGCGGTGCGGCGGCAGAACGTGCAGGTCGCCGCCGGCGTCGTCAACGGGCCGCCCTATAGCGACAAGGGTCAATTGCAGCTGCCGATCAATGTCGAGGGCAGGCTGTCCGACCCGGAAGAATTCGGCCGGATCGTCATCAAGAACCAGAACGGTGTGGTGACGCGGCTCAGCGACGTGGCGCGGATCGAGATCGACGCCTCGCAATACAGCCTGCGCTCGCTCCTCGACAACAAGCAGGCGGTGGCGATTCCGATCTTCCAGGCGCCGG
The DNA here is from genome assembly GCA_035483735.1 of Xanthobacteraceae bacterium. Lineage (GTDB taxonomy): Bacteria > Pseudomonadota > Alphaproteobacteria > Rhizobiales > Xanthobacteraceae > BOG-931. The sequence continues at coordinate 1,940 of DATHPQ010000118.1, forward strand.
GCTCGAACGCGATTGAAATCTCCAATCGCGTGCGGGCGACCATGGAGGACCTGAAGAAGAACTTCCCGGTCGGGCTCGATTACAGCATCGTCTACGACCCGACCGTGTTCGTGCGCGACTCCATCAAGGCCGTAGTGCACACGCTCCTCGAGGCGGTGGCGCTGGTCGTCCTTGTCGTCATTCTGTTCCTGCAGACGTGGCGGGCCTCGATCATTCCGCTGCTCGCGGTGCCGACCTCGATCATCGGCACCTTTGCCGCCATGTATCTGTGCGGCTTCTCGATCAACGCGCTGTCGCTGTTCGGCCTGGTGCTCGCCATCGGCATCGTGGTCGACGACGCCATCGTCGTCGTCGAAAATGTCGAGCGCAATATCGAGGCGGGACTGCATCCGCGCGAAGCCACCATGCAGGCGATGAGCGAGGTCACGGGTCCGATCATCGCCATCGCGCTTGTTCTGTGCGCGGTGTTCGTGCCGATCGCCTTCATCTCCGGCCTCACCGGCGAGTTCTATCGCCAGTTCGCGCTGACTATCGCATTCTCGACCATCATCTCGGCGTTCAATTCGCTGACCTTGTCGCCGGCTTTGTCGGCGCTGCTGCTCAAGGGCCATGACGCGCCGAAAGACGCTTTGGCGCGCGGCATGGACAAAGTGCTGGGCCCGTTCTTCCGCGGCTTCAATCGTGTGTTCCAAGCCGGCTCCAGCGGCTATGGCCGCGGCGTCCGCAATATTCTTTCGCACAAGGCCGCTGCCGTCGGCATCTATGTGGTGCTGCTGGCGATGACGGTCTTTGTGTTCCGCGCCGTGCCGCCGGGCTTCGTGCCGCTGCAGGACAAGCAATATCTGGTGAGCTTCGCGCAATTGCCGCAGGGCGCAACGCTGGAGCGCACCGAGAAGGTGATCCGCGACATGTCCGATATCGCGATGCGCGAGCCGGGCGTGCAGAGCGCCGTGGCCTTTCCGGGGCTGTCGATCAATGGCTTCATCAACAGTCCTTCGGCCGGCATCGTCTTCGTGACCTTAAAGCCGTTCGAGGAGCGCACCACGCCGGACCTGTCCGGCTTTGCCATTTCGCAGAAATTGCAGATGAAATATGCCGGCATTCGCGATGCGACGATCGCCATCTTCCCGCCGCCGCCGGTCAATGGGCTCGGTCAAATCGCCGGCTTCAAGCTTCAGGTTGAGGACCGCACCGATCAGGGCGATGCCGTGCTCGCGCGGGTCATGGGCGAGATCCAGGGCAAGGCCGCGAAAACGCCCGGGCTCTTCGCGGTGTTCTCCAATTTCAATATCGGCGTGCCGCAGCTCTATGCCCATGTCGATCGCACCAAGGCCATGCAATTAGGAGTCGAAGTGCAGGACATTTTCGACACCATGCAGACCTATCTCGGCTCGATCTATGTCAACGATTTCAACCGCTTCGGCCGCACTTATGAGGTGATCGCGCAAGCCGATACGCCGTTCCGCACCAAGGTGGACGATATTCTGCGGCTGCAGGTGCGCAACGCGTCGGGGCAGATGGTGCCGCTCGGCGCCGTCGTGAATATCGAGCAAACCACCGGCCCGGACAGTTCGGTGCGCTACAACGGCTTCCGCAGCGCCGATCTCAACGGCGCCCCGGCGCCCGGCTATTCGTCCGGCCAAGCGCAAGCGGCGATCACCCAAATTCTCGACGAGACGCTGCCCAAGGGCATGCAGTATGAATGGACCGATCTGACTTACCAGGAGATTCTCGCCGGCAATACCGCGATCCTGGTGTTTCCGATCTGCGTGCTGCTCGTCTTCCTCGTGCTCGCCGCGCAATATGAAAGCCTGTTCCTGCCGCTCGCGATCATTCTCATCGTGCCGATGTGCCTGTTCTCGGCGATCACCGGAGTCTGGCTCACCGGCGGCGACAATAATGTGTTCACCCAGATCGGCCTGTTCGTCCTGGTCGGGCTCGCCTGCAAGAACGCCATTCTGATCGTCGAATTCGCGCGCGAACTGGAGATGCAGGGCCGGCGGCCTTTGGAAGCCGCGATCGAAGCGGCGCGGCTGCGGCTGCGGCCGATCCTGATGACGAGCTTCGCCTTCATCATGGGCGTGGTGCCACTTGTGCTATCGTCCGGCGCCGGCGCGGAAATGCGCCACGCCATGGGCGTCGCCGTGTTCTTCGGCATGCTCGGCGTCACCTTCTTCGGCCTGTTCCTGACACCGGTCTTCTATCTCCTGCTGCGGGCCTTGAGCGGCATGAAGCCGATCAAGCAGCACGGCGAAAAGGCTCCGATCGTTCCGGAAATGCATTCGGTTTGACGCTACGCGGATCGTCGGGCAGATTTCGCGCACGCGAATAAG
>DATHPQ010000119.1:0-13072 GCA_035483735.1 Xanthobacteraceae bacterium
ACCGGCCGCCAATATAGAGTTCAAGATCGGGATACTGCGTCATGGATGGGCCTCGCTTGCGGAAAGCTGGTGATGAATGCCTCGAACTCTTCGATCAAAGACCCCGGCATGGCAAAGCCTCTATGATCGACGCGCTACCGGCTCGCTCTTCATCGACAATCTGCAATCAGGCAGTTTGATAACCGAGCACTGCTTTAACCTCGAGATATTCCTCAAGGCCGAACACGCCATGTTCGCGACCATTGCCCGACTGCTTGTAGCCGCCGAAAGGCACGCCACGATCCGGCGGCGCGCCGTTGAGATAGATGCGGCCGGCGCGGATCTTCGCGGCAACCCGGCGCGCGCTGTCGATATCGCCGGCCTGAACATAGCCCGCGAGCCCATATGATGTGTTGTTGGCGATCTCGACGGCTTGGTCTTCCGTTTCGTAGGTCATCATAGACAGGACCGGTCCGAAAATTTCCTCTTTGGCAATAGTCATGTCCTGCGTCACGTCGGCAAACACCGTCGGCCGCACGTAATAACCGCGGTTGAAGTCGGCCGGGCGGCCGGCACCGCCGGTCACCAATGTAGCACCTTCTTGGATTCCCTTCTCGATCAGGCCCTGGACTTTGTCGAATTGGGCTTTGCTGACCACCGGCCCCATCTGCGTCGCAGGATCGAGCGGGCCACCGAGTTTGACTTGCTCTGCAGTCCGCTTGGCGATTGCGATCGCGGCGTCCCGCTGCGACTTGTGAATCAACATGCGCGTGGGCGCTTGGCACGATTGGCCGGTATTGGTGTAGCAGCGCAGCACACCGGCCGGCACGACCTTGTCGAGATCGGCACCTGTCAGGACGATATTGGGCGACTTGCCGCCTAGCTCCTGCGTGACACGCTTAACCGTAGCAGCGGCGGCCTTGGCGACAAGGATTCCGGCGCGCGTCGAGCCCGTGAACGACACCATGTCAATTCCGGGATGACTCGATATCGCCTCGCCGACCGTCGGCCCGTCGCCGTTGACGAGATTAAATACGCCCTTGGGCACGCCCGCCTCGTGCAGAATCTCCGCCAGAAGAATGGTGCTCAACGGCGCGATCTCGCTGGGCTTGAGCACGACCGTGCAACCTGCCGCGAGCGCCGGCGCAAGCTTCGACGTCACCTGATTGAGCGGCCAGTTCCAGGGTGTGATCAGCCCGCATACGCCGATCGCCTCGCGGCTGATCAGCGTGCCGCCCATGAACCGCTCGAATTCGTAGGTCTTCAGGACCGATACCATCTCCTTGAAATGCGCCAGCGCATTGACCGTCTGCACCTCCTTGGAGAACGTGATCGGCGAGCCCATCTCGGCCGTCATGGCGCTCGCCAGTTCATCGGCGCGCGCCTCATAAAGCGCGATGATTGTCTCGAGCAGCGCCAGCCGTTCCTCGCGTGTCGTTGCGGCATAGCTCGGGAAAGCGCGCCGCGCTGCCAACACCGCCCGATCGACGTCAACATGCGAGCCCAGGCTTATCCGGCCGGCGACCTCTTCCGTTGCGGGATTGATGACGTCGAATAGCTTCGGGGCGGCTGGGGCAACCCAGGCGCCGTCGATATAGAACTTCGTATCATTCTGGCTCATGAACCTGCTCTCTCATACGCCGATGCGCCATCTGTTATCGATTGTGCGGGGCATCCTTATCGTTATATACCATTGGATATATCGAGGTCACAATATAATGCGATCGCCCGCGCCGTCATGACTGTCTTGCAGGCAATGCCGCTAAGCTTCCCGCCGCGGCAGCCGGAAGGCTCCTCTCGTTCGTCGTCTCACGACTTGTGATCCTGGAGCGCGCATCGTGTCATGTTTGGGACATAATGCGGCTGACGTTCGGCGTTGCGGCGGCGTGCGGAAGGAGAACGGAAAATGACCTTGGTGGTGCTGGCCTATCTGGGCGGTGTTCTGACGATCATCAGTCCCTGCATCCTGCCGGTGCTGCCTTTCGTTTTCGCGCGTGCCGACCGGCCGTTTGCGACAAGCGGGTTGCCGATGCTGGCCGGGATGACCGCGACCTTTGCCGCGGTCGCGACACTGGCCGCGGTTGCGGGAAGTTGGGCGGTCAGCGCCAATCAATATGGCCGCACCGCCGCGATCGTGCTTTTGGCGCTGTTCGGGCTGACACTGCTCTTCCCCGGTCTTGCGGACTGGGCGATGCGGCCCTTCGTAGCTCTTGGCGCCAGGCTGTCGCGCTCCGCCGACGACGCGGAAGCCTCGAAGAAATCCTCGATCGTTTCGTCTTTCTTGCTCGGTGTGGCGACCGGATTCTTGTGGGCGCCGTGCGCGGGTCCGGTGCTCGGCCTGATCCTGACGGGCGCGGCCCTCAACGGCGCCAATGTCGGCACGACGTTTTTACTGCTTGCCTATGCGCTTGGCGCGGCCACGTCACTCGCTCTCGCTCTCGCGATAGGCGGCCGCGTCTTCGCCGCAATGAAACGCTCGCTCGGCGTCGGCGAATGGGTCAGGCGAGCCCTGGGCGTCGCCGTCCTTGCTGCGGTCGTCGCAATCTTTTTCGGATTGGACACAGGCTTTCTTACCCGCATATCGCTTTCGGGCACGAACGGCCTTGAGCAGAGCCTCATCGACCGGTTACGAACGCCGGCACAATCGGGTCAGACCACACCGGCCGGCGGCACGGAGCCCAATCTCGGGGTGGAAGGCGGATTCCCGTCGCTATCCGGTGCGACGGCGTGGCTGAACTCGCCGCCGCTGACGTCCGAAAGCTTGAAGGGCAAGGTCGTTCTCATCGATTTTTGGACCTACTCCTGCATCAATTGCCTGCGCACAATTCCCTACATCAAAGCGTGGGCGGAAAAGTACAAGGATCATGGGCTTGTCGTTATCGGCGTCCACACGCCGGAATTCGCCTTCGAGCGCGATGTCGATAACGTGCGCCGCGCCGTGTCTGATCTGAAAATCGGTTATCCGGTCGCGATCGACAATGACTACAAGGTTTGGCGCGCGTTCGACAACGAATACTGGCCGGCGCATTACTTTATCGACGCCGAAGGCCGCACGCGTTATCACCATTTCGGTGAAGGCGACTATGACGGGTCGGAGCGCGTCATTCAGCGGCTTCTCGCCGAAGCCGGCAACAGCGGCGTCCCCCAAAGCCTCGTGAGCGTTGCGGCCTCGGGCGCGGAGGCAGCTCCGAGTGAGGGCGACGACAAATCGCCGGAGACCTATATCGGCTACAACCGCGCCGATAATTTCGTATCGCCGGGCGGCATCGTCGAAGATGAAAATCACCTCTACGATTCCGCGGACCCGAAGCTCAATCAGTGGAGCCTGTCAGGCGATTGGCTGGTCAGCGGCGAGCGCGCAACGCTCACCTCGGACAACGGCAAGATCATTTATCGGTTTCACGCACGAGATCTGCATCTTGTTCTCGGCCCCACGGCCGACGGCAAACCCATACAGTTTCGCGTGACGATCGATGGCCAAGCACCGGGCGAAGACCACGGCGCCGACACCGATGCGGACGGTCATGGCGTCGTCAATGGACAACGGCTATATCAATTAATTCGTCAGAGCGGCGCTATAAAAGACCGCACGTTCGAGATTCAATTTCTTGATCCTGGCGTTCATGCTTACGCATTCACGTTCGGCTGAGCTGCGGCGTCGCGGCTAGAGCAAATTGTTTTGGGTCGATCAAAAACTGCTCTAGCATTTTGATTGAGCATGATCTTTTCGGAAAACCGGTTTCCACTTTTCCGGATCATGCTCTAGCCAGGCAGAAAAGCAGTTCGTGCACTGCCGGAATCGGAAATCTCTTCCACCGACGCGCCGTAGAGTCGCTCCAATTCGGTGCGGACCAGGATTTTTCCGGTATCGCCTTCGCCGATCCTTTCGCCATTGCGCATGAGATAGGCCCGATCGGCGGCACGCATCGCGTGATTGGGATCGTGAGTCGTGAACAGCACGCCATGGCCCGACGCCGACAGATTGCGAATTTCCTGCATCACTTTGCCCTGGTTGCCGAAATCAAGGCTTGCCGTCGGTTCGTCGAGGATGATGTAGCGCGGCTCTTGCGCCAGGGCGCGGGCGAGCAAGACCAGCTGCCGCTCGCCGCCCGAAATCATCGTGTAGGGCCGGTCCCTCAAATGCGCGATGCCGAGACGCTCAAGGCTCTGCGCAACGATGGCGCGGTCCGCCGCCGCAGGCGCGCTCAAAAGACTGTTGTGCGCCGTGCGGCCCATGAGCACGATCGCCTCAACAGTAAAAGCAAATGTCGCGACATGGGATTGCGGCACATAGGCCAAGAGTTGCGCACGTTCGCTGTTGGAAAAGTCCGACAGCGCCCGTTCACCCAGGCGCACCTCACCCGACAGCGGCGGCAACAGTCCCAGCAATGTTTTGAGCAGCGTCGTTTTGCCGCCGCCGTTCGGCCCAAGCAGCGCAAGCACCTCGCCGGGTACCAGCGAGATATCGAGGTGACGGCCGACGACGCGGTCGCGGTAGCCGATGGCGAGGTCGCGGCCGCAGAGCATCATGCGCTAGGACCAGGTCTTGGATACGCCCGCGAGCAGCCAAATGAAGAACGGCGTGCCGACGAAGGCGGTGAGAATCCCCAGCGGAATCTCGATCGGTGAGACGGTGCGGGCGATCGTATCGATCACCAGGAGAAATCCGCCGCCCAACAAGGCCGCCGCCGGAACGAGCCGTCCAAAATCGGGCCCGACGAGAGTGCGGGCGATGTGAGGTACAACGAGGCCGACCCAGCCGATGATGCCAGCCGTCGCGACGCTTGCTGACGTCACCAGCGTAGCCGCAGCGATCACGGCGATGCGCAGCGGGACAACGGGCAGCCCAAGCGCGCGCGCCTCCTCATCCGGCAATGACAGCACGTTGATTCGCCAGCGCAAGGCAGCCAGAACGAATGTGCCAAGCGCGACCGGACCGAACAACGGAATAAGATCGGCCGGACTCGTGGCGGCGAGGCTCCCCAGCAGCCAGAAGGTCATGGCCGGAAGCTGATTGTAAGGATCAGCGAGATATTTCACGAGACCGACGCCGGCGCCAAGCAGTGCGCCGATGACGACGCCGGCGAGCACAAGAACAAGGACCGGGTCGCGGCTACGCACCGCGGAGCCGATCGCATAGACCGCAGCGACCGCAACAACTCCGCCAAGAAATGCGAGCGCTTGGATCGCAAATATGCCGAGCGAGAAATAGATGCCGATAACGGCGCCAAGCGCGGCACCGGAAGAGGCGCCGAGCAAATCGGGCGAAACCAGCGGATTGCGGAAAAGGCCCTGAAAGGCTGTGCCCGCAACGGCCAAAGCGGCGCCGATCAGCACGGCGGCGACGACGCGGGGTCCACGGACATGCAAGATGACATCCACCGCCGCTGCCGGAACGTCGGGCGTGCTTCCGGTCAGCTTCGCGGCGATGACGCTGACCACGTCGCCCGGACTAATCGGATAACGGCCGACCGCGAACGCAATCAGCAGCGCGCTGATGAGAACGGCGAGCGCGGCGATCTGCCCGGAAACAGATGAGCGGGTCATGCTTGGAGGATATCAAGCGTGGGCGCCGAGGATAGCGTCGATTTGGGCGTCGCTCGGCGTCATATGATAAAAGCGCTGAAAGAATTCGCGGGTGATCGGGCGCAGATCTTCGGGGAACTGATCCGGATAGAGGACTTTAGCGAGCCACCAAAGACCCACGAGCCGGTTCACCGACGGCGGAAAATCGACCCAGCCGAAGGGCAGCCCCGGCGACAGATAAACCCGGCCCGCTTGCACCGCCTTGATCGGCGCCCAGGCGGCGTCGGTTTTCACGCTCGCGGCAAACGCCGGCTCGATGGTGATGATGACGTCGGGATTCCATGCGAGCACCTGCTCCAAGGAAACGGTGGCCATGCCGCCTTTCCGCTCGCCCGCGACATTGCGCGCGCCGAGAAACTCGATCGTTTCGACATTAATCGAGCCGCCCTGCCCGGTTTCGAGCCCGCTTGGCCCCCGGCCGTAATAAACACTAGGTCTCTGCGCATCGGGTATCTTGTCGATCCGGCCCTTGATGGTCCCGATCGTCCGCTCGGCGTAGCGCGCAAAATCTTCCGCCTGCGCCTCGCGGTGCGTCAGCGCGCCGAGCTTGCGGTAGGTTTCCGCGCAAGCGTCGAAACGGCCGTTGAGCAGCGCGTAGGGAATTCCGGCCTGCTCCTGCACCTGATTGGCCAGCGAGACATAGGTGTTATTGATCGTGCCGACATCGAGGATCAAGTCCGGCTTGAGCTTCAGCAAAGTCTCGAGGTCGGTGGTGTTGCCGCGGCCGGTGAGCCGCCCGACTTCCGGTTTGTCGCAGGCGCCCGGTCCGAGGAATACGCATTGCGGCGCGTCGGGCTTGCGCGTCCATCCGAGCAGCAGGTCGGGCGCGAACGTGTAAAGAAGGATCGCGGCCGGCGGTCCGGCGGCAAAGATGCGCTCGACCTTGTCCGGGATTGCAATGGCGCGGCCGGCGTCGTCGGTCACGCTCGCCGCGCGCGCCATGCGCGCCGTCAGCACGGTGGCCGAAAATCCGGTCAGTAGCGCGCGGCGATGGATGATCATGTCACTGTACTTGTATTATGCCGCGACGCGCGGAGCCTTTGGCCGGACGGCCCGCAGATCCTAGTCGATGCCGACCATCACATCGCTCGCCTTGATCACGGCGTAAGCCGTCTGTCCGGCGGCAAGCTTCAATTCGTCGGCGGCTTCGTTGGTGATCGACGAAGTGACGACGGCGCCGCCGATGTCGATTTTGACATGCGTGGTGGTCGCGCCCTTTTTGACCTCGACGATTTTGCCCTTGAGCTTATTTCGCGCGCTCAGCTTCATGGTGTTTCACCTTTCTCCTGCCCCGGCGCGAAGCCGAAGCTCGTCAAAATCCTTTGTCCGTCGGCGGACCGGACGAATCGGGCGAATTGCGCAGCTGCCGGCGGCGCCCCGGTCACGACCGTTAGCCCGTAATCGGCCCCCACCGCAAGTTCCGGCGGAAGCTGGATAATCTGCTGATCGGGATACTGCTTTTTTGCTTCTGCCGCCGCCGTGCAATAGGCCAGAAAAATGTCGGCATGTCCCTCGGCGATGTGCCAACCATAGACCGCGCGGCCGGCCGGAGGCGCGGCGCTGTCGGCAGCGCCGGTCAGCTTTTGCGCCTTCTGCTCAAGTGCAGCGCGCGCACCCGGTCTAATGGCGTCTGCTTTCGCGAACACCTCCCAGGCGTAATCGCCGGAGGGATCTGATTTCGGCGTCGACGTGCCGAGCGTTACCGCCGGATCGAGCAGGCGATCAAGCAGGCTTGAACCGTCCACCGCAAGGCCGGGTCTCGCCAGTGCGCAAAGCTGGTTGCGCGCAAACAGGTACACCGGACCGCTCCTGTGCGCCGCGCTGAGCGCCGCAGGGTGCTCCATATTGGCGGAGGCAAAGACGTCGGCCTTGGCGCCATCGACGATCTCGTCCTTGAGCGCGCCGGATGGGCCGAACTTCGCCGGAACATGGTGGCCGGTTTGCGCTTCGAAGGCCTTGGCAACTTCGGTCAATGCGCCGCGCAGGCTTCCCGCGGCGTAGAGCTGAATGTCATCCGCGTGTGCTGTCTGTGCGGGCACGGTCAGGACCACGAAAATTGCATAGGCAAATAGTCTCCGCATACGAAAAAGCCCCGGGTTTAAAGCACAGCCGATGTGTCGCGATAGGCTTCGCCCGTCGTTCACACTGCGCGGCAACGCTATATTCATGCTGATATAGCGTATCTTGCCGACATTGCCGAGTTTAGACATGGCCCAAGCCAAGCCGCATCCGGCAACCATTTCGAAATCCGCAATCCTGCTGTCGCGCGATAAAGCTTGCGGGAAACACGATCCGCGGGTGACCGGCATTTGACATGGGCCGCCCAGCCTCCGATGTCAGCATGTGGCACTTAGCCGACATGGCCTGGCGGACATGGCTTGACCGCTGAACGCATCACCGCCACGACGCATATTTATGAAAAAGATCGGCTTCCTGTCATTTGGCCATTGGACCCCTTCGCCCCAGTCGCAGGTGCGATCGGGCTCCGACGCCCTCCTGCAATCAATCGACTTGGCCGTCGCGGCCGAGGAGCTCGGCTTGGACGGCGCCTATTTCCGGGTGCATCACTTCGCCCGTCAGCTCGGCTCCCCCTTCCCGCTGCTGGCTGCCGTCGGCGCGAAAACCAATCGGATTGAGATCGGCACGGCGGTCATTGATATGCGCTACGAGAATCCTCTGTATATGGCAGAGGACGCCGGTGCCGCCGACATTATCGCTGGCGGACGCCTGCAACTCGGCATCAGCCGCGGCTCGCCCGAGCAGGTGATCGACGGATGGCGCTACTTCGGTTACGCGCCGGCGGAAGGCATGACCGATGCCGACATGGCCCGGCGCCACACCGAAGTCTTGCTCGAAGTGCTGCGCGGCGAGGGCTTCGCAAAACCCAATCCGCGGCCGATGTTCCCGAACCCTCCCGGCCTGCTGCGCCTCGAGCCGTATTCGGAGGGCTTGCGCGATCGAATCTGGTGGGGCGCCGGCACCAATGCGACCTCGGAGTGGGCGGCGAAGCTTGGGATGAATCTGCAGAGCTCGACGCTCAAGATTGACGAAAGCGGACGTCCGTTCCACGTCCAGCAGGCGGAGCAGATCCGCATCTTCCGTGAGGCCTGGAAGGCGGCCGGTCACGCGCGCACACCGCGTGTCTCGGTCAGCCGCAGCATCTTTGCGCTGGTGGACGACCGCGACCGCGCCTATTTCGGCCGCGGCAACGAGAACGACGACACGATCGGATTCCTCGGCGACGATACCCGCGCCATTTTTGGCCGTAGCTATGCCGCTGAGCCGGACATGCTGGTCGAGCAACTCGCGAAAGACGAAGCCATCGCCGAGGCCGACACGCTGCTCTTGACCGTCCCCAACCAGCTCGGCGTCGACTACAACGCCCATGTCATCGAGGCGATCCTCAAACACGTCGCGCCGCGTCTCGGCTGGCGTTGATAGCTGGTTCTGATTTGCTGGCGCTAACGCATCGCATCTCCGGAACTTCACGGCGAGTTCCCGATCGGCGTCACGTAGCTTACTTTTTGTGCAGGACAGCCCATTATTTTTCGTTCAGCGACGAAAAATATCGTGTCATATTTTCTGCCGCGCACTGTCCTTGATGCGCACGCACGTGAGAGGCAAGCTCGGCCCCGACTACCCCGTAGTCGGGGCTTCTTTTCTCTGCACGGACCAGATGACCCGGGGACGCCGCACCTTGCGCGCTCCTGTTATGCGCTCTTAGCGTATCGGCTTGCGGCCTCGCTGACCGGCCGCATTGCCTCTTTGGTTGTTTCCTGCGCCATCGTTGTGAGTTCCCCGCTTTGCTTCTGCAAGGTGTTGGCCTGACGCTCGGCAAAGCTTCGGCATCCTTCGAAGACATCAGTCGGCGACTTTGCTGCTATGAGTTCCTCGGCAAATTCGAACGCCGATTCGGCATGGGCTCTCATCATATCGATCGTCTTGAGATGGAAGTCTCGCACACTGTCAAATGACGTGGCGAAGTTCCTTTCCATTTGCGACCACGATTGCCGTGCAGTCTCCTCGCCTTTTTTAAGATTTTCGCGCGCTGTACGCGTGCTCTGATCCAAGCTGCTCATGCGCCACCTATGCTGATGTGATGATGGTGTAACGCCGGGGGTCAGGGGTCCGTTCCCATCGAACCACTTTTCATCAGCGGCGTTCTTCATGAGGTTCGTCGGTTTCTGACCGTGCGAGCCAGTGGCCCCGGGCACTCCGATTGCATTCTCCGCCCGGGGTCACATGGGGAACCGTCACATAGGAACAGCAGGAACGGCATGAACGCGCCTTCTCGTCCTTCGCCCGATGCGCTCACTAGCCGCATCCCGCTCTTGCGGTTCGCCCATGCCTACCGTGCGGGCACATCAGCCTTTGCGACACTGTAGCCTTTGCGACACTGTCGCGGATGCGTGGCGCCACGAAATCGAGGAAGGCGCGGGTCTTTCGCGGCAACAGGTTTTGCTCGAGATAGACCAGATTGACCGGGAGCGGTTCGGGCTCGTAATCGGCCAGCACGATCTTGAGCTTGCCTTCGGCCACCGCATTCGCGGCCTGATAGGACAGAACGCGCGTCACGCCGATGCCGGTAATGGCCGCGTCGATCGCCGCTTCCGAGAACAGGATGTCGCGCGAGAAGTTAGGGACGACTGAAGCAACGTTATAAGCGCTTGCGGCTAACGACTGGCCACGGCGCGCGACGCAACGGCAGTCGCGTCTACTGTGAAGGTGGCAATCCGCTCGTTCATCGCCCGGGCCTGATTTTCGAGCATCTTCGCGGTCGCCGCGTTTTCCTCAACGAGGGCCGAGTTCTGCTGGACGACCTCGTCCATCTGGCCCAACGCCTTGTTGATCTGCTCGATGCCGCCGGCCTGCTCGGTGCTGGCGCTGGCGATCTCGGCGACAATCGCGGCAACCTTCTTGATCGAGTCCACGATCTCATCAAGCGAACCGCCGGCGCGGTTGACCAGGTCGACACCTTCGCGGACCTGGCCGGCCGAGCTGGTGATCAGGTCCTTGATGTCCTTCGCCGCCTGGGAAGAACGCTGCGCCAGCGTCCGCACTTCGGCAGCCACCACCGCGAAGCCGCGGCCAGCCTCGCCGGCGCGCGCGGCCTCGACCGCGGCGTTGAGCGCCAGCAGATTGGTCTGCCGCGCGATCTCGTCGATCACCCCGATGATGTCGGAAATCTTGCCCGAGGATTCGTCGATCCGCGCCATGGCCTCGACCGCCTTGGCCACGACCTCGCTGCCGCGTTCGGCGACCGCGCGCGTGCTCCCGGCCGAAGTATTGGCTTGCTGGGCGTTCTCGGCGTTCTTCTTCACCGTCGTCGCGATTTGTTCCATGGAGGCGGACGTCTCTTGCAGGCTCGCAGCCTGCTCCTCGGTGCGCTGCGACAGATCCGTGGTGCTGGTCGAGATTTCGCCCGAGGCGCTGGTCACTTCATAGGCAGAGCTTGTCAGCGAGCGGATGGTGTCCTCAAGCTGCGTCATGGTGCTGTTGAAGTTTGCCTTCAGCGCCTGATAGGCGTCCGGGAACGCTTCGGTCAGGCGAAATGTCAGATCGCCGTCGGAGAGCTTTTGCAGGCCGATGCCAAGCGCGTTTACGGCGCGCGTTTGCTCTTCCCCGATCCGCGCCCGCTCTTGCGCGACTTTCGCCTGAGCCGCGGCTTCCGCCTCGGCCAGCTGGGCCTGGCGATCGGCCTCGACCTTCTGGCGCCGCAGCGCTTCGGCAGCTTCCGCCTGCGCCTTCTCGTCGACCAGGGTCTTGAACCGCTCGATCGCATTGGCGACGTCGCCGATTTCGTCCTTGCGATCGAGCCCTGGCAGCACGACGCTGAAATCACCTTCGGCGACTTTCAGCATCGCCTGCTGGATTTGCCGCAGCGGCCCGGTGACGCGGCGGGACACCAGAAGCAGCATGCCGAAAACGATGACAAGCGCCGCCGCCAAAAGGCCGAGCGAGAGCGACAGATCCCACATGGCGTCGGCTTGCCGGGTCACCGTGTGCTCTTTGGCGACGTCGAGCGCCGTGTCGGCAACGGCCAGCACCGAATTGAGCTTGGCGATCGACGCCGGCGTCCAGTCGGCATATTTGAGTTCGACCGGCTGGCCGGCGGCAAGGGCCGTCAGGAGCTTGGTACGCAAGGCCATATAGTCGGCCCCGAACATCTCCTGCTTGGCCTTGTCGACGGCGGCGGTGAAGCGGGCGGGCAGCGGCAGGCCAGCCGCGATTTCCAGGAGCGCCGACCAGGCGGTGTCGACCTTACCGAGATTGTTGGCGTAGGCGGTCAGCGCATCGGGCGGCAAAGGAATCCCGCCGAGCGCATTGCTGATCATCAACGAACAATCGCCGGCGGCGTTGCGCGTTGCCCAGGCGAGCTGTTTCAGCTCCAGCAGCTGGTCGATATAGGCATCATCGAGCCGCACCGACCGGTTGAGCTGCGCCGATGTCGTGTCGAGCAGCGCGATGAGCCCGACAGTGGTCTTGGCGAAGGCATCGCTCAATCCCGCGGGACGTTCCGACTTCGGCAATTTGATCGTGGCCGCAGTTTCCTGATGCTGCGCGGCAAGCGTGTCGACCGCGCTGCGCAAACTGGCCACCGCGCTCGCCTGCTCCGGGAAGTCCGCCGTCTCCAGAACGGCCAACGCCGATTTCAGGTTCGGAAGGTCGAGTTCGCGTGCCTTGGTCAGCGCCGGCGACAGCTCGTTCGCCGGCTGATCGGCAGCCAAGTGCTGCGCCGTCATCGAGCGATCATTGCGCAGGCCGGGCAACGCCGCGAACATATCGGCGGAAGCTTCAATGACGGTGGCTATGCGTCTTGCCGAAACGAGCCGCTTCCAGGAGCTCCACGCGCTCCAGCACGACACCGCGACCACCACCAAGGCCAAGGTCACGATGACCGACTTGAGCAGGACGCTGACAGTGATTTTATTGAGCATAGCCGGTTCCGTCTCCAGGCAAGGGTCGTAACTATGGGCGTGGGATCGACCGGACCGGCGCACGCACTGCGCCAATATCCTAGACGGGATATGGTAAAGAACTGCCTACCCGACCCGGTCACCGCGTCAAAGGGATAGGGATGCGACGCCCAAAGGCCATCCTGATTGACGCTTCAGTTCAGCCCCGCTAACCCCTGACCCGCCAGGGGCCCGTCATGAACGACAAGGAAAGAGCAGCGCTCGGCTCGATCGCCGCGTCCGCCGGTTTGACTGCGGCGAAGGCGGTGGTCGGTCTTCTCACCGGCTCGCTCGCGATCCTTTCGGAAGCCGGTCATTCGCTGATCGATCTTTCGGCGACGGTGCTGACCTATTTCGCGGTGCGCATTTCCGGCAAGCCGGCCGATGCCGAGCATCAATATGGCCACGGCAAGATGGAGAGCGTGACCGCGCTCGCCGAAACGGCGCTGTTGTTCGTGCTCACCGCCATCGTCGTCTGGGAAGCGGTGCAGCGGCTGATGGACACGCATGGCCGCGCCGTCGAGGCGACTGCCGCGGCCTTCGCCATCATC
>DATHPQ010000120.1:0-7316 GCA_035483735.1 Xanthobacteraceae bacterium
CCGGCGAACCAGGTTCCATCAAAGCCGAACGCAGGTATTCTAAAAAGCGTCGTACCCGTGGCAGCAGGATCGCACCGGACGCGGTGACGTAGCAGCCGGATTGCCGCCGCTCGAACAGCTGCGCGTCCAGCCCGTTTTCCAATGCGTGGATCGCTTGGCTCACCCCGGGCTGCGAAAGATGGATGTCCCGCGCCGCCGCGCTGACGCTCTCCAGCCGCGCGACAGCTTCGAAGGCGCGCAGCTGTCGCAGTGACGGCATTTCGCGGGCTGTCATGGAGAAATCCCCGGTCGGGCGCCCACGGCGCAGGCAATATCCGCACCACCTTTATAGCAAAAACTTATGGCTCCACGCGCGATTTCGATAGGGGCCGCCGCGGCGGCCGTGCCAGAGTTCGGGCGCGGACATCCCCGGACCGATGCAAGGCGGCAATAGCCCACCTCGGTCCATACGGGGCTATGCCGTCTAGGGAGAACGCATGACATATCAGCCAAGCGTCAGAACGCGCGCGCGCTCAGTCTCACACGGTTGCTTGGCTGCGGCGATGGCCGCCGTGTTTGCGATCTTGGGCGGGGCAGCGCTGGCGGCGGCGGATTTCCCGACCAAACCGGTGCGCGTCTTCGTGCCTTACGGGCCCGGCGGGGTCGGCGACCTGACGATGCGGTTATTGGCCGACAAGCTCGGCGATCAGTTGAAGCAGCAATTCGTGATCGAAAACCGCCCGGGCGCGGGCGGCATCGTGTCGGCGACGCAGGTGCTGCGCGCTCCGGCCGACGGCTACACGCTTGGCGAGATCGGCAATGGCCAAGCGATCAGCGCCTCGCTGTTCAACAAGCTTCCCTTTGACGTGCTGAAGGATTTCACAGCCATTTCGGTGGCGGCGAGTTTCGAGATGTTGCTCGCCGTACCGGGCAATTCGCCATACAAGTCGCTCCAAGATGTCGTCGACGCCGCAAAGAAGAATCCAGGAAAACTCAATATCGGCGCCATCAATCCCGGCAGCACGCAAAATCTTTCGGCGTACCTTTTCGAGCAGGTAACGGGAGCCGAATTCACGGTCGTCACCTATCGCACGACACCCGAGCTGGTGACGGCGCTGCTGCGCGGCGACGTCGATCTGGGATTCGATTATTACGCCGGATTTATCAGCGAGATTGGCGGCGGAAAACTGCGGATCGTCGCGACCTCGGGCGAGGAACGCGATCCTTTGCTGAAAGACATTCCGACCGCGAAGGAAGGCGGCTTCCCCCAATATGTCGTGACCAGCTGGAACGGGGTCGCGGGACCCGCAGGCCTGCCGGATGAGGTCGTGCAGATCCTCAACCGTGAGATCAATCGCGCCCTTGCCGCGCCGGACTTGCAGGAAAAGGCACGCGGGCTCGGCATTGATGCGCGCGCAAGTACGCCGCAGCAAATGCGCGACCGCATGGCGGCGGACGTCGCCAAATGGCGCGCCGTTATCGACAAAGCCGGAATTCCGAAACAATAGCGCGCATACGGGTTTCGGATCGGTTCGCGATCAAACAAGGCGCGGATCACGGCAAAGCGGCATCGGGAGAATGGCATGGCGGACCAGCCGAAATTGAAGATCGCGATCGGAACTTATGGCCACACCCGCGCCTTGAAATGGGGCGACGTGCGGATCGAGGGCGTGGAGCCCGCATTCGTCGAGGTGGTGCCGATCATCGGCGCCTTTCGCCGCATGGTGCGCGACGTTGAATTCGATATCTGCGAGATGGCGCCGACGACCTACATGATCGCGCGAGCGCTCGGCGCCCCTTACATTGCCTTGCCGATTTTTCTGATGCGCCGCTTTCATCACGGTGGCTTCGTGGTCCGCCCCGATGCGGGCATCAAGGTGCCCAAGGATTTGGAAGGAAAAAAGGTCGGCGTGCGCGCCTATTCGGTCACCACCGGCGTCTGGACGCGCGGCATTTTCGTCAACGAGTACGGGCTTGATTCCGGAAAAGTGACCTGGGTGGTCGATGACGAGGAGCATGTCACGACGCTGAAGCTGCCGCCGAACGTGGTGCACGCGCCGGACGGCAAATCTCTGCAGAGCATGATGAAGGCGGGCGAAATTCAAGCTGGATTTACCGGGCCTGCGGGCGTCGGCCGCGCCGGCCCGCCGATCAGCGGCTGGGACAAGGCCGGCGCCGCCGCTGCCGCGGCGGATACCTATCCGGAATTGATCGCCGATGTCGAAAAGGTCGAGGCCGGTTGGTTCCGCAAGAGCGGCATCTACCCGATCCACGGTCTCATCGTGGTGAAGGACGAACACATCAAGCGCCATCCGTGGCTGGCCCGTTCGCTGATGAACGCCTTCGTCGCGGCGAAAAAGCCCTATCTTGAAGAGCTCAAGCAGGGTCAGGGCGATAGCCCGGAAGACAAGCGCTATCGCAATTTCCTGTCTCTGATGAACGATCCGCTGCCCTACGGCAGCGCGGCAAACCGTCCGAGCATCGAGGCCCTGGTCACCTATAGCCTGCAGCAGAAGTTGATACCGGCACGCCCGCAACTCGATCAGGTGTTTGTCGATATCGATCCGTGAAAATTTCCTGTAACACGAGTGAACCCACATGCCCGTCATCGATATCCATCCCCACATCGTCTCGCCCGATACCCAGCGTTATCCGTTGGCCCCGCTCGGCGGCACGCAATCCACCTGGTCGACTGAGCGGCCGACCACGTACCAGACACTGCTCAAAGCCATGGACGACGCCGGCGTCGACAAGGCGGCGATCGTGCATTCCTCCACGGCCTACGGCTACGACAACAGCTATGTGGCGGATGCGGTCGCGGCCGTTCCGTCGCGCTTCACCGGGGTCTATTCCATTGACGTCATGGCGCCCGACGCCGTGAAAACCTTCGACGACTGGCTCGCCCGCGGCTGCACCGGCATGCGCCTGTTCACCACTGGCTCGACGTTACCGGATCAGGCCACCTGGTTCGTCGATCCGAAAACCTATCCGTTCTGGGAGCATGCGTCGGCAAAGAACATTCCGGTCTGCATGCAGATGAAGCAGGAAGGCTTGCCGCTGTTGCGCCAAATCATGGACCGGTTTCCCAAGGTGACGATGATCCTCGACCACTTGGCGCGCGCGCCGTTCGCGGAGGGGCCGCCCTATAGCGGCGCCGCCGAACTCCTTGATCTCGCCAAATACAAGCAGGTCTATCTGAAGATCACGCCGGTCAATGTGACGCCCAAGAGTTGGGGCAAAGCCACGCCGGAAACGTTTTTCGGCAAGATCGTCGATACGTTCGGCGCCTCGCGGATCGCCTGGGGCTCGAATTTTCCGAATTCGGTCGGCACGCTTGCGGAAATCCTCGGTGCCGCGCGCGATGCGTTTGCCTTCGCCAAGCCGTCGGATCAGGATTGGATCTTTGGCAAGACCGCGCTCGCGCTCTATCCCGCTCTGGCCAAATGACGAAGTGACAAAGTGACTAAATAACAAAGTGACAAAGGAATACAACTCATGGCGACTGCGACAAAACTCAAGCTGCACACGATGTTGGGCAACTATGCCAACACCAAGCCGCTCAAAAGCGGCGCGATCCACTCCGATCTGGTCGATTTCGATTTTGCCGAGGTGAAGGTCGCCAATAATCTGTTCAAGCAGGTCGTGCGCGAGGCCAAATACGACGTCGCCGAACTGGCAATCGTGACCTATCTGCAGGCCAAGGCCTACAACAAGCCCTATGTGTTGCTGCCGGCCGTGGTGGTGAGCCGCGGCCAGCATCACACCATCGCCTATAATCCCGAGCGCGGTCCGCTCAAGCCGTCCGAGCTCAACGGCAAGCGGGTCGGCGTTCGCGCCTACACAGTGACGACAGGGACCTGGGTGCGGGGAATTCTGGCCAGCGATTACGGCGTCGACATCGACAAGGTCGAGTGGATCACCTTCGAGGATCCGCATGTCGCCGAGTATCATGATCCAGCCATCGTCAAGCGCGCGGCGGCAGGCAAGGATTTGACGCAGATGCTGCTCGATGGCGACGTCGCCGCCGGCATCGTCGGCGACAAGCTGCCCGATCCGAAGCTCAAGCATCTCATTCCCGACGCCGACGCGGTTGCGCAAAAATGGGCCGAGCGTCACCATGGCGTCCCGATCAATCACATGGTGGTGGTCAGGCAGGAGCTGTCGCGCTCGCGGCCCGACGTCATCAAGGACATCTTCCGCCAATTGCACGACAGCAAGCGGGCCGCCGGATTGCCTGACGGCGGTGCGCTCGATCCTTACCGTTTCGGCGTCGAGGCCTGCCGGCCGATTCTGGAAATCATCATCGACTTCTGCCACCAGCAAAAACTCATCCCGCGCCGCATATCGGTCGACGAGCTGTTCGACGACACGACACGCGCGCTGACGGTTTAGGAATTCTCGGCGGAGAGCTACTCATGATGATCATGGATGCCGGCGTTCATGTCTGGCGGCCCGAAGCGCCCGACCGGCCCTGGATGCCGGGCCGCAAGGCGCATCTGCCGGAGCCGCTGACCTACGAGAAATTCGGCGCCATGATGCATAAGGCCGGCGTCGCGCACGCCATCCTGGTGCCGCCGTCGTGGGAAGGCGACCGCGTCGATTACAGCCTCGAAGCCGCGCAGAAATATCCCAACCGCTTCGCCGTGATGGGGCGCTTTCCGATCGACAAGCCGTCCGAGCGCGCCAAGCTTGAAACCTGGCGCGACCAGAAGGGCATGCTCGGCGTGCGGCTGACGCTGCATCACGAATGGGATCGCGTCTGGATGACGGACGGCACCGCCGACTGGTTCTGGCCGGCGGCGGAGCGGCTCGGCATTCCGGT
This sequence comes from Xanthobacteraceae bacterium, assembly GCA_035483735.1. Classification (GTDB taxonomy): domain Bacteria; phylum Pseudomonadota; class Alphaproteobacteria; order Rhizobiales; family Xanthobacteraceae; genus BOG-931. The sequence goes on from DATHPQ010000120.1 coordinate 4,802, forward strand.
GATGCTCAACGCCCCCTATACGCACAAGGAAATCGGCGAGGTCGCGGCGCGGCATCCGCGGCTGCGCATCATCATGGATCATCTCGGCGCGCGCACGACGCAGAAGGATGATTTGCTCAAAGCCGCGTCGGAGAGCACCGCGACTTTGGCGAAACATCCCAATGTCTACGTCAAGCTGACGTTGGTGCCGGTGTTCTCGACCGCGCCTTACCCTTACAAGAATATTCAGCCCCATATCCGCCGCCTGGTGGAAGCCTTTGGGCCGCAGCGCTGTTTCTGGGGCACCGACGCATCGGCGATGCTCGAGCGCACCAGTTGCAGCTACGACGACTGCGTGAGGCTGTTTACCGAGCACATGGATTTCCTGTCGGCCTCGGACAAGGAATGGATCATGGGCCGTGGACTTGCCGAGTGCCTGCAGTGGCCGGCCAAGACTTGAAATCGCACGGATCCGGTCGCGCGGCGGCGGTGCTTGCCGCCGCTCTATGGCTAGGCAGCAGCGCGGCCTTGTCTGTCGTGGCGGCTGCGGCGGATTATCCGTCGCGCACGATCCGAATCATAACGCCTCTCGCCGCCGGGTCGGCATCCGATATCGTGCTGCGCATTCTGGCCGAGAAATTGTCCGATCGATTCAAGCTGCCCGTCATCGTGCAGAACCAGCCCGGCGCCGGCAGCGTGGCGGCGGACCACACCATCGTCAATGCGCCGGCGGACGGCTATACGATAGGCTGGATCGGCAACAACAATGCCGTCAGCGTGAGCTTGTTCAAGGATGCGGTCGATCCTCGTACCGAGATGAGGCCGATCGTCGGGGTCAGCGAGTTTGCCTACCTGTTCGTTACCAATTCGGCATCGCCCTACAAAAGCATCAAGCAGTGGATCGACACCGCTCGCGCCAAGCCGGACACATTGACGATCGGGACTTCGACAGCCGGAACGAGCAACCACCTGGCCGCGCTGCTGTTCAAGGCCTCGGAAAAGGTTGCCATCACCGTGGTCCCGTACCGCGGTCCATCCGAGCTCTCGGTGGCGCTGTTGCGCAATGATATCGATCTTGTGGTCAACGCCTATGGCGGATTGCGCCCGCAGATCGAGGCCGGCCAGATACGTCCGCTGGCAGTCACATCGGCCAACCGATTGCCCGAATTGCCCGATGTGCCAACGATGACCGAGGCCGGCGTCGCGGACTACATCGTGACGTCTTGGAATTCCTTGTATGGGCCGAAGGCGATGCCGGATCAGGCGGTGGAGACCCTCAAGCGTGCCGCGACGGAAGTGCTCGGCGATCCGGCTGTGAAAGCCAGGTTCAAAGAGGCGGGGTTCGATGCCGCTGCTTTGCCGGCCGACCTCCTCGATGCGCGCATGCGCTCCGAGACAGAGCGATGGGCCCGCGTCATTGCGGAAGCCGGCATAGAGAAACAGTGACGGCCAAGGATCGGTACAATCGACGCAGGTTTGGCGATTTGCTATGAGCGGCTGCCCTTCGCAGTTTGGCGCATGAGCTCTGTCCAAAAGGTCCTTGCGCGCCGCTTTGTGAAGTGAAGCAGACTTGGAGCGATGCAGACTTTGGAGTGATGCAGACGATGGCAGGCATGGTGATTGTCGGCGGCGGGCTCGCGGGTTTGGCCGCGGCGCAGGCGCTGTCCCAGTTCGGGATCGCGGCGGAAGTTTTCGAGGCAGCGCCCGCCTTGGGCGAAATCGGCGCCGCCGTAAACGTCGCGCCGAACGCAACACAGGCGCTGATCGCCATCGGCTTGGGCGAAAAGATCGCCGCAGTCGGCACGCGCTCGCCGGGCATCTACACGCGCAACATGCAGACCGGCGAGTTTCTCGAATTCAACGACCGGCTGAAGGCCGCGCAGCGTTACGGCGCGCCGTATTACACGTTTCACCGCGCCGACCTTTTGGATGTTTTGGCGAGCGGACTGGATCGCCGCCTGATCCATCTCGACCATCGCCTCGTCGGCATCGAGGAGAAAAGCGACCGCGTCGTGCTTGCGTTTGCCAACGGCGCCAAGGTCGAAGCCGATTTCGTGATCGGCGCCGACGGCGTGCGCTCGGTCATCCGCCAGGCGCTCTACGGGCAGGATAATCCGACCTATACCGGGCAAATGGTCTGGCGCGCGCTGTTGAACGGCGGCGATGTACCGACCGAGGTGCTCGAGCCGACCGGACATGTCCAATGGGTCGGACCCGGCTGTCATCTCTTGGCCTATTACATCCGCGGCAATAAGCAGCTGAACATCGTCACCCAGGAAGACACCGACAAATGGGTCGAGGAGGGCTGGTCGACCCGCGGCGATCCCGACGAGATGCGCTTGAGCTTTCCGAACCCCGAGCCACGGCTCGAAAAACTTTTGGGCATCGTCACCGAATGCTCGAAATGGGGCCTGTTCACGCGGCCGCTGACGGAGAATTGGGGCCGCAACCGTATCCAGCTCATCGGCGATGCGGCGCACGCCATGCTGCCGAACGCCGGGCAGGGCGCCTGCCAGGCTTTTGAGGACGCCTATAT
>DATHPQ010000121.1:0-8286 GCA_035483735.1 Xanthobacteraceae bacterium
CGATGAGCAGCCGATCGACGTGCTCAAGGTCGACAATGCGGCGGTTCGGCAATTGCAGGTCGACAAGCTCGGCCGGCTCAAGCACGAGCGCGATCCGAAGGCGCTCGCCGAAGCCCTCGGCACGCTCACCCGCAATGCCGAAGGCGGCAACGGCAATCTTCTGGCACTCGCGATCGACGCCGCGCGCGCCAAGGCCACCGTCGGCGAGATTTCATTGGCGCTGGAAAAAGTGTACGGGCGCCATCAGGCGGAGATCAAGGCCATCTCCGGCGTCTATAAGCAGGAGGTCGGCATGACGGACGCCGTCGAACGGCTGCAGAAACTCGTCGCCGAATTCGAGGAGAATGAAGGCCGCCGGCCGCGCATCCTGGTGGCCAAGATCGGCCAGGACGGCCACGACCGCGGCCAGAAGGTGATCGCCTCGGCTTTCGCCGATCTCGGCTTCGACGTCGATATCGGCGCGCTGTTTGCGACGCCGGCCGAAGCGGCGCGGCAGGCGGTCGAGAACGACGTGCACATCCTCGGCGTGTCGTCGCTCGCGGCGGCGCATCTGACCTTGGTGCCGGAGCTCAAGGCCGAGCTCACCAAACAAGGCCGTGGCGATATCATGATCGTGGTCGGCGGTGTCGTGCCGCCGCAGGATTACGAGACGCTGAAAGCAGCCGGCGCCGAAGCCATCTTCCCGCCCGGCACCGTTATCGCCGAAGCGGCGGAAGATTTGCTGAAGTCGCTGAACCGCCGCCTCGGCCATGCCAAGGCGGCGGCTGAATAGTTTTTCAGCTAGCCCGCCACAGTCCCGAAATTCTTCGTCAGGTTCTCGGCACCGCGCAGCGACACCGCGAAGATCGTATAGGTCGGGTTCGAGGCGCCTTCGCTTGGAAAAATGCAGGGCCCGGCCATCCACAGATTTGGGATCTCGTGGGTCTGGCCGTAGCTGTTGGTCACGGAATTCTCCGCACCCGTCCCCATAATGGCGCCGCCGTGCAGATGGCTGGTCGGCACCACGGGTCCCTTCCCCGGCCAGACTTCCTTGGCGTCGGTGGCCTTGGCGACCTTCATGCCCTGATCGAAATTCGCATTCCACAGCGCCATCGCGTCGTCGTCGAAGCTGTGGATCAGGCGCGCCAGCGGCATGCCGAACTCGTCCTTGTCGCTGGCAAGCTCGATGCGATTTTCGAGCTGCGGCTGGTCTTCGCCGAAGATCGTGATGCGGGTGATGCCGCGCGCCGCCCGTTTCATGAAGGTTTGCAGATCGGCGCCAAACAGGTCCGGCCGGGCGCTGGCATAGTCATTCGTCTTCATCGCCGCGCCGGCGACGATATACGAACTGCCGAAGGCGCCCGGATAACTGGTCTTGGCGTAGCGGTCGTAGGACATGAATTGCGCGCCGACGGTGCCCATATGCGGCGTGATGTCCTCGTCGAACAGCGCCCAGGTGCCGGCGATGTGGTGTGTCATCATGAATTTGCCGACGAGCTGGTTCTTGTTGGCAAGCCCGTTGGGATGCTTGTCGGTCGCCGAGTTGAGCAGCAGCCGCGGGTTCTGCGCCGACCAGGCCGCGAGCACAACGACGCTTGCCTCCTGCACCTGCTTTTGCTTCTGCGCGTCGTAATATTCGACGCCGGTGACGCGCGTGCCGTCCGCATTGGTGAGAACGCGGGTGACGGTCGAGAACGGCCGCACCTCGGCGCCGGCTTTGCGCGCCTCGCCGAGATAAGTCACCACCGGATTGGCGAGCGCGCCGATCGGACAACCAACATGGCACCAGCCGTCATAGATGCAGGCCGGCCGGCCCTTGAACTCGCCCGAGTTCATGCCGACGGCGGCCGGCACCAGATGAATGCCGTTGGCCTCGGTGCCCTTCTTCCAGACTTCGCCATTGGGGAATGTCTTCATCGGCGGCATCGGATAAGGCGCGCCCGCCGGCCGCCAGCGCTCCTCCGCTTTGGCGTCGCCGGAGACGCCGAGCTCGGCCGCGACCTTGTCGTAGAACGGCGCGACATCCTCGTAAGCGATTGGCCAATCGTGGGCGCGATTGTGCTCGCTCTTGATCTTGAAATCGGTCGGCAGATAGCGCGGGAAGTTGGCGAAGTAGTGCAGTGTCGCGCCGCCCACGCCCCAGCCTGCCTGGCTGACATAGCCGAAGGGATTTTTGCCTTCGAGCAGAACCGGAGGTCCGGCCGGTTTGACGCGCCGGCCCCAGATGTCCGACGAGATCAGATCGGTGAGCTGCCAGTCAGGTCCGTTGTCAAGGAGCACGACCTTCTTGCCGGCCTTGGTGAGAACATTGGCGAACACCGAGCCGGAAGCGCCGGCGCCGACAATGACGACATCGACTTTTTCGTTGCTCACGTCACCACCTCGCCGTCGGAGCGATATGGGGCATGTACGGCACGCCGAGCGCGGCGTAGCCGTCCATCGTGGCATAGGTCACGTCGACGGCGTCGCTGCGCAGGATGCCGTAAACGAAGGGCGCCGGCGGGCCCTGCCAGCCGTCGAGCTTGTTCTGCCGCATCAGGTTGACGAAGTTCTTCTGCTCGTCAGCATCGAGCTGCGCGAATTTGCGTCCGCCATTCGCCTTGTCGCTCGTGCCGTCGATGGCGGTGAGCGCCGCGCGATAGAAATTCGCATAAGGCGGCCGCACATTGAGGATGCGCGCCTGCAACAGAGCCTGCTCCGGCGGACCGGAAATCTGCTGATCGACGAAATTGGTGATGCCGGCGGCCTTGGCGCCGGGTACCAGCGTCTCGCCCATCGCATCGAGCGTTGCCGCCTGATCGACGGCCAGTGTCTTGAGCGGAACATTTTGCGCATGCGCCTGCCGCGGCGTCAGCATCACTTCGGCGCCGCTCACCGTGAACGCGAGCGCACCGAAGGCCGCGCCTTTCATGAAGGCGCGCCGTTGAATGTCGTCCATGAATTTTCCTCCCGCCGCCCGTTTGGTATTGTCGCTTACCGATTTGGGCGGGTACCGGATTCAACGCTTAAGCGAAAACGGAATCAAGGTGGGTGCGGACGCGATCGCGCTTTTGGCAGGTCGTCTTTAGCAGGTCGTCGTTGCGAAGCGTGCAGTGCTGAAGCGGTGACGCTCAGTCGGCTTTGGCTTCGGCACGCGGCAGCGCGGAAACAGGCGCGCCGCCCGGCGGCTTCGGTGTCGGCGGCAGCGGCAGTTGCGGCGGCGCCGGCGGGCGCTCGATCGGCGATAGCGGCGTGCGGCCGAGCGAGGTGAGGAAGGCGCGGAATTTCGGATTGACGGCGAGCGCATCGTGGCCGGCGGTGATCAGCATTTCGACCTGGTCCGGCGGCAAACGCAGCCGCGTCTCGACCTGATTCAGCGCTGCGCGCCGCTCCGGGCCCAGATCGTCGAAGGAGATGCGGCCGATGAAGAATTGCACGTCGCGGCAATTCCAGCCGGGCGGCGCGCCGAATTTGCGGCGATCAGCTTCCGACAAGTGGCAGCGCCAGGCGATCAATTGGTTCTTCCAATCGCTCATGGTGGCGTCGAAGGCCGAATAGCTGCCGACGGCGCCGGATTCGGTGGCGGTGTCCGACGTCGCCATGATCAGGTCGATACCCGAAGGCCCCGCCACGGTCTGCGCCCATTTTCCCGACGGATCGCGGCCGGAATCGACCACGAGGAACAGGAAGCGCCGCAGTTTCACCGCCTCCTGCGGCGCCAGCGGACCGTCGGGCGTCGCCGAGGCGAGCCGCGCGATGGTGAAGCCGGCGAGCCCGTAATTGTCGACCAGCCCGCCGTCGAGCAGCTTCACATATTTGACGGTGCCATTGCGGTAACGCTCGAGCGCGTCGGCATAGGATCTCATCAGCGGCGATGCGTTCGGATTGCCGCGCACGCGCCGCACCCAATCCGGCAGCCCAAGCGGGCAGCCGCCGGGGAAATTCTGGATGACGATCGGCGAGAACACGACCGGCACCGCGGCGGACGCGGCGACCGCCATCGACACCGGATAGCTCGTCAGATCGCTGCACAGTGCGCTGAACGTCACCGGCGCAAAGATGAAGGTGGTGCGATTGTAGATATCCGACGCATTGATCCAGACCCGGGGATGCTGCCGGCGGAACAGGTCGCGGAACGTCGCATGATTATAGAGATGCGCGTCAAGCCACGGCGGAAAGGCGCTGGGATCGTTGACGCCGCCTTCGAGTCCCTTGGCGATATTGAACAGGCTGAGATCGGTCTGCAGATTTTCTTCGCCGTTCGCCAAGAGGAAGCGCTGCTTGAAATCGGCGTAGCCATCGCGCCCCTTCAGCCCGTAATAGGCCGCAAGGATCGAGCCGCCGGACACGCCGGAGAGAAAGTCGAGCCGATCAAGCAGCGACACGTTGCCCGCGCGCGTCGGCACCCGCGTCTGCTCGAAACCCTGCAGCACGCCGTAGGAGAACGCCGCCGCGCGCGTGCCGCCGCCGGAGAACGACAGCGCTACGACCATGTCGTCGTAATTGGTCGGAACGTCGGCGCCGAGTTCGGCCTCGACCTGCCGGGGATCGGCGCTCAGCGCCGTGTTGATGGGGTCGTTGTGGATTGCCGTACAGGCAGCCAACAGGGCTGCGCTCGCAATGACGCACCCCGCGCGGACCGCACGCTGAACCCCACAGCTACTCATTAACAAATGGTTATTGGCGGCCCCCTGGGCCCCGTCAAGCAATCGACAGCCCATGGGAAAAGTAAGACTTCTTTAAGGTTAACCAAGAAGTAGCCGGGTCCGGTGCGTCTTGCGTCTCACCACTGCAATGGTCGTCAACGAGAAAAGCCGCGCCGCCACGGGCGGCCCAGCGATCTAATAAGGCCGGGGCGATTCTCGTAAGTAAACCAATGCGTTGCGGTATGGCTTCGCGATGGACCCGGGAGAAATACCGATTCCACAGGCGTTCTCACTCAGAATCGCGCGCAAACCCGCGTCATTGCGTGACAGCTGGGTGACCGCCTCATTCCAGGGCCGCCGCGCGGCTGCCTGCGCCGGCAGATCGAGCGGCCCGATCGGGCGTCGCAAAACCGCCCGGCATCACCTTGCCCACATGAAAAACGCGACGGCGAAGCCGCGGCCTCTTCCGGATTCTCTTCGAATCTCTGATACTTGGTGCTCCCCTCACAAATCATCCCCAGAATCCCCAGATGTTGGGGATATATTTACCCGCCCATACTAAGTCTTGACGGGCGCGACCGGCATGGCCTAGCTTTCGAAAGTTCGGCGCGCGGGTACGGAAGTCGGCCGGGCTCCCCAAAAAAGGGTCTGCGGACATGTTCCGCGCCGCCTGCGGCGTGCGTGCAGGATTTGCTGACCCTATGCGGCGCTCGACGGCCCGAAAGTAAAAAGGCGCGCAAAACCTGTCTTTGCGGACAGTCTTGCGCAGCCGGACGAGTTGGGTGGCGAACAGAGATCAGGGGTGAGGCCGAGGCGGCAGAGCGTTTCTGTCGCTTCGCGGGGAAGCTGTCGGCGTCTTATATTAAGCGGATCGCCCGCAAGACGCCGATGTAGAGAAAAATGCGAATTGAAGGGGCAGAAAATGCGGATTGAACGGCGCTTCACCAAAGAGGGACAGTCACCATACGCGGAGATCGCTTTCCGTCTCACCACGAGCGAAATCCGTAATCCGGACGGCTCGATCGTTTTCCACGCCGAAAATGTCGAAGTGCCGGAGCAATGGTCGCAAGTCGCCTCCGACGTGCTGGCGCAGAAGTATTTCCGCAAGGCCGGTGTTCCCTCGCGCCTGAAGAAGGTCGAGGAGAACAGCGTTCCCTCATGGCTGTGGCGCAGCGTGCTCGACGAGACGGCGCTGGCGCAGCTGCCCGAGGCCGAGCGCTTCACCGGCGAGACCTCTTGCAAACAAGTCTTCGACCGGCTCGCCGGCACCTGGACCTATTGGGGCTGGAAGGGCGGCTATTTCTCGTCCGAAGCCGATGCGCAGGCCTTCTTCGACGAGCACCGCTACATGCTCGCAATGCAGATGGTGGCGCCGAACTCGCCGCAATGGTTCAACACCGGCCTGCATTGGGCCTATGGCATCGACGGCCCCGGCCAAGGCCATTTCTATGTCGACTTCCAGACCGGTCAGCTCAAGGCGTCGGAGAGCGCCTATGAGCATCCGCAGCCGCATGCCTGCTTCATCCAGTCGATCGCCGACGACCTCGTCAACGAGGGCGGCATCATGGATCTGTGGGTGCGCGAGGCGCGGCTGTTCAAATACGGCTCCGGCACCGGCTCGAATTTCTCGAAATTGCGCGGCGAAAGCGAAAAGCTCTCCGGCGGCGGCAAGTCATCCGGCCTGATGAGTTTTCTCAAGATCGGCGACCGCGCCGCAGGCGCCATCAAGTCGGGCGGCACCACCCGCCGCGCCGCCAAGATGGTGATCCTCGATGCCGACCATCCCGACGTCGAGACCTTCATCGACTGGAAAGTGGTCGAAGAGCAGAAGGTCGCCAACCTCGTCACCGGCTCCAAGATCAATCAGCGCCACCTGCGCGCGATCCTGAAGGCTTGTGTAAATTGCGAAGGCCCCGGCGATTCCTGCTTCGATCCGGACAAGAACCCGGTGCTCCGCCGCGAGATCAAGGCGGCGCGCAAGAACCATGTGCCGGACAACTACATCCGCCGCATCATCCAGTTCGCCAAGCAGGGCTACACCGACATCAATTTCCCGATCTACGACACCGATTGGGATTCGGAAGCCTATCTCACGGTGTCCGGCCAGAACTCCAACAACACCGTGCGCGTCACTGACGAGTTCCTCAAAGCGGTCGAAGCCGATCGCGACTGGGATCTGTTCTGGCGCACCAAGCCCGGCAAGATCGCAAAGACCGTGAAGGCCCGCGATCTGTGGGAAAAGATCGGCCACGCCGCCTGGGCCAGCGCCGATCCCGGCCTGCAATTCCACACCACCATCAACGACTGGCACACCTGCCCGGCGTCCGGCCCGATCGTCGCCTCCAATCCGTGCTCGGAATACATGTTCCTCGACGACACGGCGTGCAATCTCGCCTCGTTGAACCTGCTTGCGTTCCACACGCCTGCCCTTCCCGCCGCGGCCAATGGGCAGACGCTCAAGAGCGAGCTCTATGACGTCGAAGGCTATGAGCACGCGGTGCGGCTGTGGACCATCGTGCTCGAAATCTCGGTGCTGATGGCCCAATTCCCCTCGCGCGAGATCGCGCAGCGCTCCTACGACTTCCGCACGCTCGGCCTTGGTTACGCCAATGTCGGCGGCCTCTTGATGTCGTCGGGCATTCCCTATGATTCCGATGCCGGCCGCGCGCTCTGCGGCGCGCTCTCCGCGATCATGACCGGCGTGTCCTATGCGACATCGGCCGAGATGGCGTCCGAACTCGGCCCCTTCCCGCTCTATGCCGACAACCGCGAGCCGATGCTGCGGGTGATGCGCAATCACCGCCGCGCCGCTTACGGCGAGCGCACCGGCTACGAGCAGATGACGACGCCGCCGGTGCCGCTCGATCACAAATCCTGCCCCGATCAGAAGCTGATCGCGCATGCCAAGCTCGCCTGGGATCGCGCGCTCGCGCTCGGCGAGGCGCATGGCTACCGCAATGCGCAGGCGAGCGTGGTGGCGCCGACCGGTACCATCGGCCTCGTCATGGATTGCGACACCACCGGCATCGAGCCCGATTTCGCGCTGGTGAAGTTCAAGAAGCTCGCCGGCGGCGGCTATTTCAAGATCATCAACCGCGCCGTGCCGGAAGCCTTGCGCGTGCTCGGCTACAGCGAAAGCGAGATCGCCGAGATCATCGTCTACGCCGTCGGCCATGGCTCGCTCGGCCAGGCGCCCGCCATCAACCACTCCTCGCTGACCACCAAGGGCTTCACGCCCGAGGCGATCGAGAAAGTGGAAAAGGCGCTACCGACCGCGTTCGACATCAAGTTCGCCTTCAACAAATGGACGCTCGGCGCCGACTTCCTGCGTGACGAACTCGGCGTCGACGCCGAAGACCTCGCAGCTCCGAGCTTCGACCTCCTCGCCCATCTCGGTTTCAGTAAGCGCGAGATCGAGGCAGCCAATGTCCATGTCTGCGGCGCCATGACGGTCGAAGGCGCGCCGCATCTCAAAGCCGAGCACTATGCGGTGTTCGACTGCGCCAATCCGTGCGGCCGCACCGGCAAGCGTTTCCTCTCGGTGAACAGCCACATCCAAATGCTGGCGGCAGCGCAGCCGTTCATTTCGGGCGCGATCTCCAAGACCATCAATATGCCCAACGACGCCACCGTCGAGGACTGCAAGGAGGCGTACCTCCTCTCCTGGCGGCTGGCGCTCAAG
>DATHPQ010000122.1:0-9980 GCA_035483735.1 Xanthobacteraceae bacterium
CACCGTAATAGCGTTGCCGTTTGCGGCAAGCACAAACGGCACCAACAGCGGCATCTTGACGTGCCCGATGCCGAGGCTCGAAGCGACGGCAACCGGGGCCAAGAGATGCGCGGCATCGAACAGCCCGATATTGAGCTTGTCGCGCACATTCGACCACGACACTTCACGCACCAGATCGAGCGATAGACCTTGCTTTGCCGCAAATCCCTTGTCGGCGGCGATCATCAGCGCTGCCGCGTCGGTCAGCGGAATAAAGCCGATGCGAAGGCTTTCGCCGCTCATTTCAGAAGCTCCGCGGCGGTGACGACCGATTGCGCGACCTCGGCGATCTTCTTGTTCTCGTTCATCGCGGTCTTGCGCAACATGGCATAGGCGTCGGCCTCGCTGACGTTCTTGACCTTCATCAAAATTCCCTTGGCGCGGTCAATGACCTTGCGCTCACTCAGGGCATTCTGCGCGCGCTCAAGCTCGTTGGTCAGGCGGGCGAAGGCATTGAAGCGGGAAATGCAAAGATCGAGAATGCCTTTGATCCGCTCCTTCTTGAGGCCGTCGACGATGTAGGCGGAGACGCCAGCATCGACCGCGGCCTCGATGGCGGCGGCATCGCTCTGATCGACGAACATGGCGATCGGCCGCTTGACGACGCGGCTGACTTGGAACATTTGCGCCAGCACGTCGCGGCTCGGATTCTCGAGATCGATCAGGATAACATCGGGATCGAGGCTGTAGATGCGCGTCAGGAGACTTGTTGTCTCTTCAATACGGGCGACGCGGGTGTAGCCGGCTTCGCGCAATCCGTCGGCAAGTATTGCCGCGCGAACCGGATTTTCATCGACAATGACGATGTTAAGCGCGGGATCCATCTGCAAAAGAGAGTGTGTGCGAACCGCCGATGCAGATGCATGCAAGAGCATGCGCGCGCGGTGAAGGCAACTGGGGCGAATGGAAGCGGTTCTGGCCAGGCTTCTAGCCCGATGCCGCCGGGGCAAAGGCACGCGTGCGGCTTTGGTGGCTGGCAATGCGTTCGGCCGAGGCGACGGTATTATGCAGCAGCATGCTGACCGTCATTGGTCCGACTCCGCCCGGCACCGGCGTGATATAGGCCGCCTTCTGGCGTACGCCTTCAAAGTCGACGTCGCCGACCAAGTGCCCGTCGGGCAGCCGGTTGATGCCGACGTCGATGACCACGGCGCCGCTCTTCACCATCTGTGGCAGAATTAAATTGGGCTTGCCCGCGGCGACGACTAGAATATCGGCGATGATCGTGTATTGCGCGAGATCGCGCGTTTTGGCGTGACAAATCGCGACCGTCGCTTCCTTGCGCATCAGCATCAGCGCCATCGGCTTGCCGACAATATTGCTGGCGCCGACGACGGTGACGTTGCGGCCCTCGAGCTCGATGCCTTCGTATTCGAGCAGTTTCTGAACGCCATAAGGCGTGCAGGGCGGAAAGATCGCATCGCCAGCGACGAGGCCGCCGACATTGTAAAGGTGGAAACCGTCGACATCCTTGTCGATCGAAATCGTCTCGAGGACGCGCTGCACCGAAATGGTCTGCGGGAGCGGCAATTGCACCAGGATGCCGTGAACGCCGTCATCTTCGTTGAGGCGGCGGATGCAATCGAGCGTTTCCGCCTCGGAAACACTGGCGGGGAATTCGAAGACTTGGGAGGAAATGCCGACATCGGCGCAGGCGCGGACCTTGTTGCGCACATAGACCGCAGAAGCCGGATTCTCTCCGATCATAACGACCGCAAGGCCCGGCCGAATGCCGTGGGTGGCGACAAGCGCCTGAGCACGACTGCGGATCTCGGTCCGGACGAGGCGCGCAATCGCTGTGCCATCAATGATCTTGGCGGTCATGCCACCTCTTCGCGCGCACAAGCCCCGAAGGCAAGACAAATTTGCGATGTTTCAAGCCCGTGCAGAGCAGATGGACGAGCGCGCAACCGCGCCATTTTGGGCGACTTTCCGGGATGTCGCCCACGATGGGCCAGTGACGGCGGAACATCTGGCGAAACGACAATCCGTGTTGCCCGTCACAGCTCTATTTTGTGTATCCGATATGTTAGTTAGGGTTGCGAATGGAGGTTGCGGTGAAAGACATGACTGGCGGCACGCAGGTGCCGGTTTGGCACAAAGTGCGCGCTCTCCATCACGGTGTGAGCGGTCATCGTGACCTACAGCCGGTGCCGGCGCGCACGCGTTATAGCGTTCGGCAGCCTGTGACTCTGCGGTCTCGTCTCGCCACCGCCGTGTCAAATCCAGACTTCGTGGCGATCACGATTTTCTGCGCGATCGGCCTTCTGGCAATGGTGAATTTGATCCTGCGAATCCCCGAACTTGGAGTGATGTGAAGTCGGGATGCGGCCGATTATCTAGGCGGCGTTGCCCATATTCACGCCGCCGGGCGGGTTCTAGCGCAACATCGTGATCTAGGCAGATTTTGCCCAGAGCACTCTCGGCATATGCGCAGCAATTATGCTGCCCGCTAGGCGCCAAACCACTCCGGATGCTGTGTCAACGCCACCACGCCACAGGCGAAGGTCAGCACACAGATCGTCCAGAGCAGCAATGCGGTGTAATGCTCATCGCTCATCGCTTTTTTGCAATGCAATCGACATGCCAAAATCGACCTGCCAGATCGGTCGCTAAGCTATCCCAGCGACGCGGCGATGAATACGCCGCCGGAATAGGCCGTTAGGATTTCGTTAACGAATTGCTTCGGCTCAGGTCTGGGGAGCTTCAGCGAGCAAGGCAGAGGTTTGCTCGATGTGAAGATAGGATGACGGGACATGGAGCGCGCAGATCAGCCCCATCGCACAAAAGGCGATAATGGCCCAGAAATTCGCGCGCGTCGTACCGTGCTTGGCCGCTTGAATCGCAGGCACGGCTTGGCCGCTCAGCTCGGCAACTTCCATTCCATTATCACTGAGAAGTCTACGGTCGTGCATTTCCTTCTCCTGTAATGACGTTCGGCCATTGCACGGGCCGGCATTGCATTGCTATTGCGTCGCTTCCGAAGCGCTGCATTGCGGCATCCCGTAACGGGATTTCGTCGGAACGCGGATGGCGGGACTATCGCTCAAATTTTCAAAAATATGGTTCGGTAATCCGCTAAAATTTTAGTGATTGCCAGCGGCCTCAAGTCAGCCGGACTCGCCGCCAGGCGCGTCGTCAAGGCACCAGCGCTGCAGCGCCTTGAAGGCGGCCGGCTCGCAAATCCGCCAAGGCCTCGTTGGCGCGAACGAGCGGATAGGAAACCGTCTGGGTGACGACCTTGGCTTGCGGCACGATCGCGAAAAACTCTTCACCGTCTTGCCGGGTGAGATTGGCGACGGAGATAAGTTCGCGCTCCTCCCATAACAGGCTGTAAGGAAAGCTCGGAATATCGCTCATATGTATGCCGGCGCAGACGACGCGGCCGCCTTTGCGCACCGCCTTGAGGGCCGCGGGCACGAGTGCGCCGACCGGCGCGTAGATGATGGCGCTGTCGAGCTCCCCGGGCGGTCTGTCATCGGAAGCTCCGCACCAGCATGCGCCCATTTTCTTGGCGAAGGCTTGCGCCGCGGTATCGCCGGACCGCGTAAATGCGAACACATCGCGTCCTTGCCAGCGTGCGACTTGCGCGATGATGTGAGCGGCGGCGCCGAAGCCGTAGAGCCCGATCTTCTGGCCATTGCCGGCGAGACGAAGCGAACGCCAACCGATCAGACCCGCGCAGAGCAGAGGTGCTGTCGCCACGTCGTCGCCGCCGTCGGGAAGCTTGAATGTATAACCTGCGTCGGCAATGACATGCGTGGCGTAGCCGCCGTCGCGGGTGTAGCCGGTGAAGAGCGGGTGATCACAAAGGTTTTCACGCCCGCTCAGGCAAAACTGACAATGGCCGCAAGTGCGGCCCAGCCACGGAACGCCGACACAAGCACCGATGGCAAGACCGGTCACGCCGCGACCGATCACGTCGATGCGGCCGACGATCTCGTGACCGGGGATGATCGGCAATTTGGGATCGGGCAGGTCGCCGTCGACGACATGAAGGTCCGTGCGGCACACGCCGCAGGCGCGAACTTCGATGCGGACTTCGCCATCCGAGGGCTCGGGGTCCGGCCGTTCAACCAGACGAAGCGGTTCACCAAGCCGTTCCAGCACCATCGCTCGCATTGGCGTTCACGATCAGAGCTATGCCGTCAGGTGAGGCGGCGCAGGCGGCCGAAACCAGCGTCGGAAGCAGCCGCTCCGTTAGGGGCATCGCTCCACAATATTTGCTCGTACGGAATCTTGCCATCGACCTGGATCAATGGCCGGGCCGGGGCTTCCCGCCGTTCAAAAAAACGGCAAAGCGTTAGGCTTTGCCTGGCTTGAGCCGCACGTGAATGTTCTTTTCCTGGGTATAGGCGATCAGTTCCTCAAAGCATTCCTCACGCCCGATGCCCGATTGCTTGAAGCCGCCGAACGGTGCGCCGAGGAAGTGTTTCGAGACTTCATTTATCCAGATAAAGCCCGATTGCACGGCGGCCGCGGTGCGGTGCGCGGTCGACAGATCGTTGGTCCAGATTGAGGCGGTGAGGCCGTATTCGACGGCATTCACCTCGGCGAGCATCTTGTCCTCGTCGCTCCATTTGAACACCGAAAGCACCGGTCCAAAAATTTCCTCGCGCGCGATGCGCATCGTCGGCTGCACATCGGCGAATACCGTGGGCTCGATGAAAAAGCCCTTGGCCAGGGCAGGATCTGACGGCCGGCCGCCGCCGGTGAGAAGGCGAGCACCTTCCTGCTTGGCGCTGTCGATGAAGCCTAAAATGCGCTCGTATTGGGTCTTGGAAATGATCGAGCCCATAGTCGTGCTCGGGTCCGTGGCGACGCCCGGCTTGTAATGGCCGACCTTGGCTTTCACTTTGGCCAGCACGGCGTCGTAGATTTTTTCGTGAATGAAGGCGCGGCTGGTTGAGCCGCACGACTGCCCGCACCAGGTGAAATTCATGCCGCCGATGACGCCGTCGGCGACCTCATCGGGATCGGCATCGGGAAAGGCGATCAGTGCGTTCTTGCCGCCGAGCTCGA
The DNA here is from genome assembly GCA_035483735.1 of Xanthobacteraceae bacterium. GTDB lineage: Bacteria > Pseudomonadota > Alphaproteobacteria > Rhizobiales > Xanthobacteraceae > BOG-931. The sequence continues at coordinate 5,062 of DATHPQ010000122.1, forward strand.
GCATCACGGCCTTGAGCGTGTCGGAGGCCGCCTTCATCACCGCGCGTCCAGTCGGCACCGAGCCAATCAGCGCAATCATGGCGACGTCGTGATGCGAGGCGAGCGCCGCGCCCGCTTCACGGCCGCCGGGCACGAGATTGAACACGCCGGGCGGCAGGATGTCGCCGATCAGTTCGGCGAGACGGAGCGAAGACAGCGGCGCCTGTTCCGGCGGTTTCATTACCACGGTATTGCCGGCGGCAAGCGGCGCGGCAGCTTTGCCGGCACAGAACATGAAGGGGTGGTTGAACGGAATGATGCGGCCGACGACGCCGCGCGGCTCACGCACCGAAAAATTGACCACGCCCGGGCCCATTGGGATCGAGGCGCCTTTCATCTCGGTCACAAGCCCGGCATAGAATTCGATCTGCGCCGCGGCGATGGTTGCGTCCTTGACCATCTCGGCGACTGGATTGCCGCAATCGGCGGCGTCGATCAGCGCCAGCTCCTCGGCATGGTCGCGCAGCACCGTGGCAATGCGCTTCAACAGTCGCGCCCGCTCGAGCGGCGGCGTATCGCGCCACGCCGGGAAAGCGGCCTTGGCTGAAGCCACCGCGGCGTCGATATCGGCCGCACCGCAATCGGCGACCGGGCCGAGCGATTCACCGGTACCGGGATTGATCGTCTCCGGGTAAGCGTTGGATTTCGCCTTGTGCCATTTGCCGCCGTAAAAGGCGTCGCGGTGCTCGGGCAGAAGGAGCGGTTGTGCTTTCAGCGACTTGGGGGCAACGGCGGTGTTCATGGTATTCTCCTTACGAAGTTACGAAGGCCCGGCCGGACGGGAGAGGGTGGCGGAGTTAGCCTGCTCGGCGGCGGGTCGGCGATCTCTCCCTACAATTCTGCCAAGGCCGATCTGCATCGGCGTCTTGTTGAATTCGGCATCGTATTGGCACAAAACTGCTCTCAAATATATGGACGCCCGTGCATAACAGAGAAGATCGGGAGGCCGGACGCATATGATGATTTCACGCCGCTTGTTACTCGCGAGCCTTGCCGTCGCGCCGGCCAGCGCAATTTTGCCGAAGCGCCTGTTCGCGGCAGACTATCCCAACCGGCCGATCCGGCTGATCGTGCCTTTCGCTGCAGGCGGCAATGCCGACATCGTCGGCCGCATCGTGGGCGACCAGATCAGTAAGGTCTTGGGACAGGCTGTTGTCGTTGAAAATAGGGCAGGCGCCGGCGGCGGGATCGGCGCCGAATATGTCGCGCACGCCGACCCCGACGGCTATACGCTGTTGGTCGGTTCGAACGGACCGCTGACGGTAAATCCCTTTGTCCAGGCGCAGCTCGGTTACGATCCCTTGAAGGATTTCGCGCCCGTTGCGCTCACGAGTTACGTGCCGCACGCGCTTATCCTCAGCAACAGCGTCGAGGCCAAGACCGTTCCGGATGTCATCGCCGCCAGCAAAAAAGCCCCGCTGACGATTGCCACCAGCGGCGTCGGCAGCGCCACGCATATGACCTTGGAGCGGCTGAAGGCGGCGACCGGCGCCGATCTCACCCACGTGCCTTATCGTGGTGGCGGCTCACTATTGGCTGACCTCATGAGCGGCAGCGTCAGTGGCGCGATGACCGAGTTCTCCACCGCGCTGCCGGTGCATAAAGACGGCCAGGCGCATATCGTTGCCATCGCGGCTGCGCATCGGTCCAAACTCGCCGAAGACATTCCGACCTTCGATGAAAGTGGCGTCAAAGGTTTCATCGCCCAGAGCTATATCGGCATCCTTGCGCCGGCAAAGACTTCCGCCGATGTCATGGCCAAGCTGCAAGGCGCCACAGCGAAGGGTTTGGCTTCTGGCTCGGAAGCGGCCGAGCGGCTTGTCGGCCTCGGCTCGGAAGTTGCAACGCCGGAGCAGATGACGCCGAAAGGTTTCGCCGAATTCATCCAGACCGATTACGACGCGATGCGCGACGCCGCCAAGCTCGCCGGCCTCAAGCCGTCATGACGCAGTGATCGCGGGAGACCTCCGGCGCTCAGGCGGCGGGCGTGCATGCGCAGCACTTCGAGGAAATGACGGTGAATCTGGGTGGGCCGCCAATCCGCCCGGAGGGCCAATCCGTCGGATCGGCGCAGCTCAGGCGATTGAAACGGCAATACCGCGAGCTTTGTCTCTTCGTTTAATTGTGCTTCGAGCGTCGACATCAGCGTGAGCCGGTCCGTGGTCGCGAGCAGGTCGCGATAAATCGGCAAATAGGTGGTTTCGACGCTGATCTTCGGCAAGGCAGGCAGGCGAGCGAATATGCGCTGAAATGCCTGCTGCCGCGGCGTCATGGGGCCCGGCATGATCCAGTCATAACGGGCAAGCTCCCGAAGGCTGAGTTTTCTTATGCCGCTCAGCGGATGGCCGACGCGGCCGACAATCACATAGGGATTGCTGAACAGCACCTCTTCAGCCACGTCCTGCGCCCAGGCCGGACGGCGAAGCACGCCGAACAGCAGATCGATCTTGCCGGCGCGCAGATCTTCCAGCAGCGCCTCGTAGTGACCGTCGATGATCTGCACGGTGGCGGTCGGATACTCGGTCAGGAATTCGTTGACGGCCGATGAAAGGATCTGGCTTCCGGAATGTGGGATATTGCCGATAACGACGCGCGAGACCACGTTCCCCCGCGCCGCCTGCAATTCTTCCACGCCATAAGCGAGTTCGCGGAGCGCGATCTGAAAGCGCCGTGCGATTTCGGTGCCTTGCGCATTCGTCGTGACGCCCCGGCTGGTGCGCTGATAGAGCCGCCGGCGCAGTTCACGTTCAAGACTTTTGGCAGAGCGATGGAGGGACGGTTCCGAGATTTTCAGGAGCCGCGCCGCGGCATCGAACGAATTGCTTTCTGAAACCGCGATCAATGTCCGAATCTGCGGTCCGGTCATTCTGTTCACGTCAATGTTCGACGTGGGTGTGCCGGATGGTCCGGTCGCGCCGGCTTCGCCGAGCGCGTTGCGAAGCTGATCGAAGAAGCGATGAACGCGCGGCAGCAAAATTGCCCCGCTTGCGGTGAGATAGCAGCCCAAGCGGCGACGCTCGAACAGTGCGTCACCGACGCGTCGCTCGAGAGCGCGGACCGATTGGGTGACGCCCGGCTGCGACAGGTTAATCGCCTTGGCGGCGCCGCAGATGCTTTGTGCCTCCGCAACCGCGGCGAAGACGCGGAGCTGGCGGATGGGCGGAAGGTCCTGCGGTGTCATCGGCGCTCCGGCGACGAAAAGCTGCAATCATTTATAGCAAAAACTTATGGCTCCGCGCGCGATTTTGATTGGCCGTCCGCCCGCCCGCCGACGACAATCAAGGGCAATAAGGCGGCTGTCCGGTCGCTGCGTCTAAGCCCGAGGCCGGACCGTCTGCTCAACGATAAGTCGTCGAGGGAGGCCTGGATTTTTCATCAGCGACCCCTGGTGAATAAAGGCGGCTGGCTTTGCCGTATCGCGGTCAGCCTTGCACTGGGCGGCGCCGCGTTATCCGGCGGTCGCGGCCATGCGGCCAGCGCTTATCCGCAGCAGGTGGTCCGGATGTTTTTGCCTTACGGGCCCGGCGGCGCCGGCGACCTGACAAGCCGCCTGCTCGCCGACAAGCTCAGCCAAAGCCTGAAGCAGCCGTTCGTCGTTGAAAATCGGCCTGGCGCCGGAGGCATCGCCGCGATGCGGGCGGTACTCGATGCTCCCGCTGACGGCTACACGCTTGGCGTCATGGGCAACGGGCAGGCGATCAGCAGGACCCTGTTCGAGAACATTCCATACGACGTGCTGAAGGATTTTGCGCCGATCTCCGTCGCTGCGAATTTCGAGATGCTGTTGGCGGTTCCGCCAACCTCGCCTTACAAGTCGGTGCGGGAACTGATCGCGGCGGCGCGCAAAGCGCCGGGCAAGCTCAATCTCGGCGCGATCAATCCGGGCAGCACGCAGAATCTCTCGGCGCATCTGTTTCAGCTTGTCAGCGACACGCAGTTCACAATCGTCACCTATCGCACCACGCCGGACTTGGTCACTGCGCTGCTGCGCGGTGATGTCGATCTCGGCTTTGATTATTTTGCCGGCTTCGGGTCGACGATTGGTCCCGACAAGCTCCACATCATTGCCACGTCGGGAAATGAGCGCGATCCTTTGCTGAAAGACGTGCCCACCGCCAAAGAAAGCGGCCTGCCGGATTACGTCGTGACCAGCTGGAACGGCATAGGCACGCGCGCAGGGGTGCCGGCTGATGTCGTCGCCACGCTCAATGCTGCGATCAGACGCGCCATCGCGGCGCCGGATCTTCAGGAACAATCGATGCGGCTCGGGCTCGAAGCGCGCGCGAGCTCGCCGGAAGAAATGCATGAACGGATGGCCAAAGACGTCGTGAAATGGCGTGAGGTCATCGAGAAGGCAGGAATCCCCAAACAGTAGATTACTCACTCGGCCGCAGCGTGCCGGGCTGACATGCAATTGCAGAAATGTTGGAGCAGAAAATGACCGAGCAGCCACGGTTGAAGATGGCGATTGGCGATTACGGGCACACGCGTGCCGTCAAGTCCGCAAGCGTGCCCATCAAGGGTGTCGATGCCGACTTCATCGAGGTCAAGCCGATCATCGCCGCGTTCCGGCGCATGGTCCGCGACCTTGAATTCGACATTTGCGAGATGGCGCCGACGACCTATATGATCGCACGCGCACAGGGCGCGCCCTATATCGCTTTGCCGATTTTCCTGATGCGCCGGTTCCATCACGGCGGCTTTGCCGTCCGTCCCGATGCCAATATCAAGACGCCCAAAGACCTCGAAGGCAAGAAAGTCGGCGTCCGCGCCTATTCGGTGACAACCGGAGTCTGGACGCGCGGCATCTTCGTCAATGAATACGGTCTCGATTCGGCAAAGGTGACCTGGGTCGTTGACGACGAGGAGCATGTGACGAC
>DATHPQ010000123.1:0-10156 GCA_035483735.1 Xanthobacteraceae bacterium
GCCAGCGACGACGCCGAAGGCCTCGCCGTGATTCGCGAAGCGCTGGATCGCGGCATCACGCTGCTCGACAGCTCCGACGCTTACGGCAACGGCCACAACGAGGAGCTACTCGGTAAGGCGATCAAGGGCCGCCGCTCCGAAGTTATCGTGGCCACCAAGTTCGGCAACCTCGGCGGACGCGGCGGCAAGACCGCCGACGGCCGTCCCGAATATGTCCCGGTCGCCTGCGAGGCGAGCCTGAAACGTCTCGGTGTCGACGTCATCGATCTCTACTATCAGCACCGCATCGATCCCGACGTGCCGATCGAGGACACCGTCGGCGCGATGGCGCGGCTGGTCGAGCAAGGCAAGGTGCGGGCGCTTGGCCTGAGCGAGGCGCGGCCGGAGACCATCCGCCGCGCGCACACGGTGCACCCGATCGCCGCCGTGCAAAACGAGTTCTCATTGCTCTATCGCAAGGAAGCCGAAGAGACTCTGAAAACCACCCGACAGCTCAAGATCAGCTTCGTCGCCTATGCGCCGCTCGGGCGCGGACTGATGACCGGCGTCGTTGCCGACCCGGCCGGCCTCGCCGACAGCGATACCCGCAAGCGGCATCCGCGTTTTTCCGCCGACAACGTCAAGCACAATCTGTCGCTGGTGCAGGGTCTCGAGGAAATCGCCCACGATCGCCACTGCACGCTCGGCCAGCTCGCGCTGGCCTGGGTGCTGGCGCAGGGCGACGACATCATCCCGATCCCCGGCACCAAGCACAAAGCACGCCTTCTCGAGAATATCGGCGCGCTCGATGTGCATCTCAGCGCCGCCGAGCTTAAGCAGATGTCCGACGCCATTCCGATCGGGGCGGCGGCCGGCTTGCGCTATCCGGAAGCGCAGATGAAGAGCGTCTATATCTGACGCTGCTTCACCGACGCAGTACGAGCAAAAAACAGGCGCGCGATGCAAAAAGTCAGACTGGGCCGCAACGGTCCGGAAGTCTCGGTTCTCGGGCTGGGCTGCATGGGCATGTCGCCGGGCATCTATGGTCCCTCTGACGAAACCGAGAGTGTGGCGACGCTGCGGGCCGCGGTCGAGGCAGGCGTCACCTTGATCGACACCGGCGATTTCTACGGCATGGGTCACAACGAAATGCTGATCCGCCGCGCGCTCGACGGCGTGCCGCGCGAGCGGCTGGTCTATTCGGTGAAGTTCGGCGCGCTGCGCGCGCCGGACGGCGGCTGGGGCGGCAACGATACGCGGCCGGCGGCGGTGAAGAATTTTTTGGCCTATACGCTCCGCCGCCTCGGCACCGATTACATCGACATCTATCGCCCGGCACGGCTCGATCCGGCGGTGCCGATCGAAGACACGATCGGCGCTATCGCCGACATGGTGCGCGCCGGTTACGTGCGCCACATCGGCCTTTCGGAAGTTGGTGTGCAAACGATCCGCCGCGCGCATGCGGCGCATCCGATCTGCGACCTGCAGATCGAATATTCGCTGATGAGCCGCGGCATCGAATCCGCAATTCTGCCGGTGACGCGCGAACTCGGTATTGCCATCACCGCCTATGGCGTGCTGTCGCGCGGCATTTTGAGCGGGCGGGTGCCGTCTTCCGACAGCAAAGGTGACATCCGCGTCATCCGCATGCCGCGCTATGCGCAAGGCAATCTGGAAAAGAATTTAAGTCTGGTCGAGACGTTGGCGCAGATCGGCAAAGAGAAGAACGCGACGCCGGCGCAGCTTGCCATCGCCTGGGCGCGCTCGCGCGGCTCCGATATCGTGCCGGTGATCGGCGCGCGCCGCCGCACCCAGCTTGCGGAAAGCCTGGGTGCGCTCGCCTTGTCGCTGACCGCCGTCGATCTCGCGCGCATCGATGCCGCGGTGTCGCCGGCAGTGACGCTGGGCGAGCGCTACGACCCGACCCAGATGGCGCATCTCGACAGCGAAGCGCACTAGAGCATGATCCCGAAAAGTGGAATCCGGTTTTCGGAAAAGATCATGCTCGAAAAATCGGCGGTTCCCGCGGTTCCAATCCTCAAGACGTTTTGAATAAACGCGGCCTCAAGGGGTTATACAATCAAACCCGAACCGTCATACCGGGAGTTACGGTGATGACATCGCGCTACATCACAATTACGCCTCTTGCGACGCGCATTATTGCAACGAGTATTCTCGCAACAAGCCTTGTCGCGACGCTGTCCTCAAGTGCTGCCGCGGCGACCAAGGGCAAGAGAGCAACACACTCCGCACCGACGGCCAGCGCGACGTCGTCGTGCCGCGGGGGCAACCTCTTCCCTTGCGGCCCGGTCTATAACAGCACCGACTATCTCGGCAACGATCCCGATCCGTTCATCCGCTCGATGATCCAGCGCGACCTCGGCGCGAAATACGGCGGCGAGAGCTGACCGCCGGTCCGCTATGATCCCAACGCATAACGCTATTCTCGGCCGCGGCCGGGCGCGCTAAAGTCGCGCCGGCGGGGATGGGTTCGTCGCCGTCATGCAAGAAGCGCCACTCAGTTGGCGCGGCAACGGGTCGGGGAGGAATGAATGTGGATCGCCTTGGTGATCACACATGGGCTTTTGGCGTTTCTGCTGCTAGGGGCCGTTACGCATCAAGTCGTCAGCGTCTGGGTGCCGGTGCGTGCGGGAGCGGCGAATTTTGTGTCGCGTTTCCGCGCGGTAGGCTCGGCGAATTATGCCAATGCCATCATCGCGCTCTACCTGGTGACGGCGGCGCTCGGCGCCTTCATCTACACCAATTACCGCATCACTGCGCGGCTGACGCTCGAACAAGGCCATTTCTGGAAATCGTTCGGCGCCTTCGAGATCAAGGAACACCTGATCGCGATCGGCTTGGCGCTGTTGCCGGCCTATTGGTATTTCTGGCGGCAGCCGCTCGACGAAAACGACGCGCTGACGCGGAAAGCGCTGACCGCGCTCCTGGCGTTCATCGTCTGGTGGGCGTTTCTTGCCGGCCACATCGCCAATAACATTCGCGGATTAGGCACATGAGCGCTGCCAGTAAGCATCCCGGCTTGAGAAACTCGCCGCGTTTCCGGGTCTTCGTCATCACCTTCGCCGCGGTTTACGCCGTCGCCTATTACATCGCGCTGCGCAATAACTGGCCGGTGTTCTCCTACGGGCCGGCAGTCGGCGAGTGGACCCTGTTCAATCATTCCGCGTCGGACGGCCCGACGATGTATTGGTATGGTTGGATCGCAACTTCGGCCATCGTCGCCGCGGTGTTGGGCCTGATTGCGGCGTTCCTGCCGCAAGGCCTTGGCCGTAAGCTGTGGTCCTGTCTCGCTTGGGCGGTGCCAGTCTGTATGATCGCTGCGATCATGTATTTGCTCAGCGGTTATTTCACGCATTGAGGTCGCAATGGTGTTGAGCCGTCGCTGGCTGTTCGTCGCTTCGATGGCCGCCGCTACCGTGCTGATATCGGCCGTGCCGCCGGCGCGCGCGGGCGGCGTGAATTTCGGCGAGGACAGCGACAACAACGACGGCCCGTCCTATTTCGGCTTCGTGCGCGATGCCGACGGCTCGCCGGTCTCCGGCGCCCGCGTGACGGCGGCGCCGCAGGCCGGCGGCTCGCTGGTGACGCGCTCCAACAGCATGGGCATCTACAAGATTCCGGGTTTCGCCAAGGAGATCGATCCGAAGACCGTCGACATTTCCTGCGCCAAGGACGGCTATGGCCAGGCCAATGTGGTGCGGCGCGGCCAGGCCGACCTCAAGGACCCAGTCGAAGTCGATTGCACCTTGCAGAAACAGTAACGCATGAAAACCGCGTATTGTTTCGCCGCGGCTGCGCTTCTCCTTGCTCTTCACGCGGCCCCTTGCCGCGCGCAGATGCTGACCGGCTCCGTCACCTCAGCCGCGGAAGGCGCGATGGAAGGCGTGCTGGTGACGGCGCAAAGGGACGACTCGCCGATCAGCACCACCGTCGTCAGCGATGCCAGCGGGCGTTTCCGTTTTCCCGACGGACGTTTGCGGAGCGGGCACTATAGACTGCGCATCCGCGCCACCGGCTATGAGCTCGACGGACCGCAGGTCGTCGATCTCGGCACGTCGACGACCAATGTCGCGATCAAGCTGCGCCAGACGTCCGATCTCGCGGCGCAACTCACCAATGCCGAATGGTTCATGAGCATGCCCGGCACCGCCGAGCAGAAGCGGCCGCTGATCGAATGCATGAGCTGTCATACGTTTGAGCGCATCGTGCGCTCGACTTATGACGCCGACACTTTCGTCCCGCTGCTCAAGCGCATGGCGCAATATGCCAACAACACGACACAGGCGCGCGTGCAGTCCCGCGTCGCCGCGCGCGACGTCAATGACGATTCAGTGCGCAAGCTCGCCGCCTATCTGGCGACGGTCAATCTGTCGCGCGCGCCGACGGGTTCACCGACGACACATTCACCGACTTGGAATTACAAATTGCAGACGCTGCCGCGCCCCAAGGGCCGCGCCACCCGCGTCGTCATCACCGAATACGACATGCCGGAAAAGACCATTGCGCCGCATGACGTGCGCATCGTTCGCGACGGCCAAAACGGCGACGGCTATGTCTGGTATTCGGATTTCGTCGAGAATTTTCTCGGCCGGCTCGAACCCGAGAGCGGCGCGATCGTCGAATATCCAATTCCCGTGTCCAAGCCCGCCTTCCCGACCGGCACGCTCGATCTCGAGGCCGATGCCGACGGCAATCTGTGGCTCGCTTTGATGTTTCAGACCGGGCTCGCCCGCTTCGATACGAAGAGCAAGACCTTTAAGATCTTTCCGTTGCCGGCCGACCTCAACGACGACGCCATGCAGCAATCCATGGTGATGCCGGGATCGGCGAATGTCGACGGCAAAGTCTGGACCAATGACGTGGTGCGGCAGTCGATCATGCGGCTCGATCTGAAAACCGGCAGCTACGAGCGGATCGATCCGTTCGCCTTCCTCGGTAAGGGCCACATCCATGCGCCCTATGGCATGGCCGCCGACAAGGCGAACAATCTTTACTTCATGGATTTCGGCGGCGAGGCGGTCGGCCGGGTCGATGCCAAAACCGGCGAAACGACGCTGTTTCCGACGCCCACCGAGAAATCGCGGCCGCGCCGCACCATGCTCGACGATGAGGGCCGGCTGTGGTTCACCGAATTCGCCGCCGACAAGCTTGCGATGTTCGACATCAAGGCGGAGACATTCAAGGAATGGGACGTGCCGACGCCGCACACTTATCCCTACGACGTGTTCCGCGACAAAAACGGCGAGCTGTGGAGCGGCGGCATGGCGAGCGATCGCGTGCTGCGTTTCGATCCGCAGAGCGGCAAGGGGATCGAATATCTGTTGCCGCGGCCGACCAATATCCGGCGCGTCTTCGTCGATAATTCAACCAATCCGGTGACGTTCTGGGCCGGCAACAATCACGGCGCCGAAATCCTGCGGCTCGAGCCGCTGGATTGAGCCGCGCAAGGGACCGTGCAAGGGACCGCACAGGAGGTTGCGTATGAACAGACAAATCTTGCTGGCCGGGTCGGCGGCTGCAATCCTGCTCATCGCCGCCCACGGCGTCGGCGTGACGCAAGAACCGCCGGCGCCGGCGCCGCCGGTGCCTTATGCGATGACCATGGGCGACATGATGAACACTTTGGTGCAGCCGCGCCATTTGAAGCTCGGCATTGCCGGCCATGCCGGCAATTGGCCGCTTGCCGCTTACGCGCTTGTCGAAATCCGCCAGACCTTCGCCGGCATTATCAAGGCGCAGCCGAAGTTTCGCGGCTATCCGGTCGCCGATCTGGTCGATGCCGCATTGAAACAGCCGCTCGCGGCCGTCGACGACGCGATCAAGCAGCAAGATCCGAAGAAATTCGCTGTCGCCTACGATCAGCTCACCCAAGGCTGCAACGCCTGCCACGCCTCGCTCGACCATCCTTTCGTGGTGATCAAGGTCCCCGATGCATCGGCGTTCCCGAACCAGGATTTCAATCCGGGACACTAGAGCCGACGGCGAACGAAGTTGCCTCGGCCGCTACACCCTGCATTTCACCCTGCATAGGCGCGCAGCGCGCCGCGCAAAATCTCGCGCGAAGCCTCCGAGCCGTCGACCAGGCGCGATGTGCGCCGCTTGATCTTCCAGCCGTCCGGCGTGCGGGTGAGCTCCCAGCGATTGGTCACCACGCGATGGATGTGATAGCCGCGCGAGGCGCCGTGATTGGGCACTTCGACCGGCTCGCCGGATTTCTTTGGTGTCAGGATCTGCAGATAGGAAATGACGACCGCCTCGTCGCCGTCGATCGCCACATAGGGCAGTCCGGTGAAATGGGCGAGGCCGCCGGCAATCGCGGCCTGGTGGCCCTCGCTTTTGAGGTTGGCCCCTACCGCGGTATTGCCCGCCCAGCTCGAAAGCTCGGCGCCGCGGTCGAATATCCCGTCCTCGACATAGACGGCTTCGGCATAGGCCCCGGCGCCGGTATCGGCGCTCGGCGGGTGGCTGGCGATCAGATTGTAGATGGCGAGGCGGTCCTCGACGGCGCGCAGGCGGTGTTCGAGTGTGGAGGGGGTGGGATCGGCGGACATAGACACAGGCATTGGGCGATTCCCCGCAATGTGATTTTTTTCGCCGGCAATCGTAGTTTATTGTCAGCCCATTGTGGCTGGGCTTTATTTCGTCTGGCTTTGCGGACGCGCGTTTTGGGGTGCATTTCCGGGTGGATGTCCGGCCGGAATCTGGCATAATTCTGTCGGTAAATCAGGGGGTTGTTCATGAGGTCTGGCGGCGGTTCCAATCGCCGTTCCTTCCTTATTGGCGCGAGCGCAGTCGGCGGCGGGCTGGCGCTGGGTTTTGCCGTTCCCTTCGAGCTTGCGCTGACGGCGGTCTCGGCCCCGGTGGCGGCCGCTGCCGAAATCAACTGCTGGCTGACCATCGCGCGCGACGACACGGTCACGATCCGCGTCGCCCATTCCGAAATGGGGCAGGGGGCGATGACGGGTCTCGCCATGCTGGTCGCCGAAGAGCTTGAATGCGACTGGTCGAAGGTGCGCACGCAATTGGTCACGCCGACCGAGAACACACGGCGTAACAATGCCTGGGGCGACACCTCCACCGGCGCCAGCCGCTCGATCGCGTCCTCGCAGCTTTATTTGCGGCAGGCCGGCGCCGCCGCGCGCGACATGCTGATCACGGCTGCCGCGGCGCGCTGGAATGTGCCGGCGGCGCAATGCGTGGCGCGCAACAGCATCATCACCCACACGCCGAGCGGACGCACTTTGAGCTACGGCGCTATCGCCGAAGCGGCCGCCGCTGTCGAGCCATTGACCGATATCAGGCTGAAGGAGCCGGGCCAGTGGAAGCTCGCTGGCACGCCGCAGAAGCGGCTCGATGTCCGCGACAAGGTCACGGGCCAGCCGATCTATGCCATCGATGTGCGGCTTCCCGACATGCTCTATGCCGCGCTCGTGCATTGTCCGGTGTTCAAGGGCACGCCGAAATCCATCGACGAAAGTTCGATCGCCGGCATGAAAGGCGTGCGCCGCATCGTGCGCATGGACGACGCGGTGGCGGTGATCGCGGATTCCTGGTGGCGCGCCAAATGCGCGGCCGAAGCGCTGAGAGTCACGTGGGACGATCGCGGCAATGGCGCTCTGTCGAGCGTGGCCATTGCCGAACTGGTGCGCGGCGGACTCGATTCGCCGTCAGCGCAGGTCGGCCACAAGCGCGGCGATGCCGCGGCCGCGCTCGGCGGCGCCGTCAAACATTTGCAGGCCGATTACGGCGTGCCGTTTCTGGCGCACGCCACCATGGAGCCGCAGAACTGCACCGCCCATGTGAAGCCGGGCAGCGTCGAGATCTGGGCGCCGAGCCAGGATCCGGCCACCGCGGTGGCGACCGCGGCGCTTGCGGCCGGCGTGTCGAACGATCAAGTCACCATGCATCGCATGATGCTCGGCGGCGGCTTCGGCCGGCGCGCGCCGATTCAGGAATATGTCCGCCAATCGGTGCTCATCGCCAAAGAAGTCGAGCAGCCGGTCAAACTCGTCTGGACGCGCGAAGAGGACATCAAGCACGATCTCTATCGCCCGTTCAGCATGGCGCGCCTCCAAGCTGGCCTCGATGCCGACGGCATGCCGGTGGCGCTGACCGTCCGTCTCGCCGGGCCGTCTTTTGTCGCGTCGCTGGTGCCGGCCTTCATCCCGAGCGTGGTCGACTGGACCTATATCAGCGGGCTCGGCGACGAGATGGGCTATGACGTGCCGAATTATCTCGTCGATTATGCCATCCGCTCGACGCCGGTGCCGCTCGGCGTCTGGCGCGCCATCAACTACACGCAGAATGGTTTCTACAAGGAAAGCTTCATCGACGAGATGGCGCATGAAGCCGGCATCGATCCTTATCGCTATCGCCGCAAGCTCCTTGCCAATTCGCCGAAAGATCTGGCGGTGCTCGACGCCGCGGCGAAGAAAGCCGACTGGGATTCGCCGCCGCCGTCCGGCGTGTTCCGCGGCATTGCGTTGTGTCGCGCCTGCGGCAGCTATTGCGCGCAGGTTGTCGAGATTTCCTGCGAGCGCGGCCGGCTGCGCGTCCGCCGCGTCATTTCGGCCATTGATCCCGGCTACGCGGTCAATCCGCTGTCGATCGAGATGCAGACCGAAGGTGCGGTGGTTTATGCTTTGACGGCTGCGCTCTATGGCGAGATCACCATTGCCAATGGCGGCACCGAGCAATCGAATTTCGACGGCTATGAAATGCTGCGCCTGGCCGACACGCCGCATGTCGAGACCGTGGTGGTGGCAAGCGGCGGCTTCTGGGGCGGCGTCGGCGAGCCGCCGGTGCCCCCTTTGGCGCCGGCTTTGTGCAATGCAATTTTTGCCGCGACCGGCAAGCGCATCCGCTCGCTGCCGCTGAAGAATCACGATTTTCTGTCGATTTGATCGCGGCCGGCGGCGGTGGTGTCGCGCCTAGTCCTGCACAGGGCTCAGCGCCCGAACAATTTTTCCAGGAAATCGAGCGGGCCGTCGCTCTGCTGATTGTTCTGCGCGTTTTGCTGATAGCCCGGCTGGTAACTCGGCTGGCCGTAGCGATTGGTCGCCATCGGTGCGCCGAGCGGCGCGGGCGGCTGCAGGCCGGGTTGCGGATTGGAATTGAACCAGCCGCCGTTTTCGAGGCCGGGCAGCGGCACAGGCGCGACGCCTTGATGCGCCACCCGCATGAAGCGGCTCCAGACCTCGACCGGCAGCCCGCCGCCGACGGCTTTCTTGGTCGGTGAATTGTCGTCATTGCCGAGCCAGACGCCGGTGACGAGATGCGAGGTGTAACCGATGAACCAGGCGTCGCGATAATCCTGGCTGGTGCCGGTCTTGCCGGCGGCCTGCCAGCCGGGAAGATTGGCGCCGCGCGCGGTGCCCGACAGCAGCACCTGTTGCAGCATCGTGTTCATCATACCGACATAGCGCGCATCCACGACATGGCCGAGCGGCTGCGCGGCGTGATCGTAAAGCACCTTGCCGTCCGACGCGCGGATGCGGGTGACGACATGCGGCGTCACCGCCAGCCCGCCATTGGCAAAAGTTGAATAGGCCGTCACCATCTCGATCGGCGCCACTTCCGAAGTGCCGAGCGCGATCGAGGCATTGGGCTCGAGCATCGAAGTGATGCCGAGGCGATAGGCGGTGCGCACCACGGCTTCCGGCGTGACTTCGAGCGTGAGCCGCACTGAAACAGTATTGAGCGAATTGGCGAGCGCCTGCGTCAGCGTTACCGGGCCGGCATATTGCCGCTCGAAATTCTCCGGCTTCCAGCCTTTGACCTGGACCGGCGCGTCGTCGCGCACGCTGTCCGGCGTCAGGCCGCGTTCGAGCGCGGTGAGATAGACGAAGGGCTTGAACGAGGAGCCGGGCTGGCGCTTGGCGTCGACGGCGCGGTTGAATTGGCTCTCGCCGTAATTCCGCCCACCCACTAGCGCGCGCACCGTGCCGTCCGGCGTCATCGCCACCACCGCGCCCTGCGAAATGTTGAACTTGTCGCCCTTCTGGGTCAGCGTGTCGTCGAGCGCCTGTTCGGCGGCGCTCTGCAAATTCGGATCGATCGTGGTCTGCACCACGATATCCTGATCGAAAGTGCCGATCAGATCGTCGACCGCATCCATGACCCAGTCGGCGACATAATTGGCCGAGCCGCCGCCGGA
>DATHPQ010000124.1:0-5446 GCA_035483735.1 Xanthobacteraceae bacterium
TGCCGAACTGGCCGGCATGGATGCCGTTGATGCTCGACTGGAAGGCGCAGCGTGAGGTGCGGTCCTGGAAGGTCTCCGGCCCATGCGGCAGGTTCGGAATGGCCCGGCCGGAACCCGGCAGGATGGTCGGCGGGGGCTGCACCACGCTCTGCTGCGGCGCTGCGGGCGTGCCGATCGGCGCATAGTGCGTCGGCCCAGGTAAAGGCGTCGGCAGGACCAGGCCCGAGGACCCGACATAGGCACGGCGATTGCGTTTGAAGGTTTCGATTTGCTCGGGGGTGTCCAAGGCCGGGCTCGCGCTTTGGGCGGCATCTTGTGTCGTGCCCGGGGTTGACCGTTGGGACGCCGTCGTCGCCTGTGAGTGACGCGACGACGTTCGCCCGTGCCTGCTGCGCGCAACATGATGCAGGCCGGTGCCCGGCTCGGGCGCCATGATGTTGTAATTGCCGTCGCCGCCCATCTCGAAATCGCGGGCGGTTGCGCTGCAAATGGCAGTCGCGAACAGCGCAGTCGCGGATAGCAATGTCAAAAGGATGGGACGTATCGAAACGGGACGATGCTGCGCGGGAAAGCTCATGGCTCTCTCCTTCGTCACCAGCCCACCGCCACTGGCGATAGTTGTGATCGACACCCGCCGATATCAACCCCCAGACCTTGATCCAATTCCATTGGATCGCATCAAGGTCTGGATTTTTTAAACGGCCTATTCTTCCGGCGCGTCCTCGATCGGGTCGTAGCGCTTGGCGTCGAGCCCGAGCAGATTCCATGATTGCAGCATGTGCGGCGGCAATGGTGCAGTGACGTCGATCACGCCGCCGCGCGGATGCGGCACCGCGATGCGATGCGCCTGCAGATGCAGCTTGTCCTGCATGCCGCCCGGAAGTTCCCAGTTCTCGCGCGAAAAATATTTCGGATCGCCGACGATCGGATGATCGATATGCGCCATATGTGCTCTTAATTGATGAGTGCGTCCGGTCACCGGTTTGAGCGAAATCCAGGCCAGCGTGCGGCCCGAAGTCTCCACCACCGCGTAATAAGTGATGGCGTGGCTCGCCCCCTTCTCGCCGTGCTGCGCAATACGCATGAAGGATTCGTCCTCGCGCTCTTCCTTGGCGAGGAACGTCGAAATGCGGCCTTGCGGAAGCTTCGGCACGCCGGCGACCAGCGCCCAATAGATTTTCCGCGCCGAGCGCGAGCGGAATGTCTTGGCGAGAGCCGACGCCGCAAAGCGCGTTTTGGCGACCAACAGACAGCCGGCAGTGTCCTTATCGAGCCGATGCACCAGCCGCGGCCGCTGCCCGTGCGCGTCACGCAAAACGTCCAGCATGCCGTCGAGGTGCCGCGTGGTGCCGGAACCGCCCTGCACTGCAAGACCCATCGGCTTGTTGAGCACGAGCACATCGGCGTCTTCGTACAGCGTGATCGACTTGAGGAAATCGGCGGTCTTCTGATCGGCCTCATTGCCCATCTTGCGCGCTTTGGGCGCATCAAGCCGCAGCGGCGGAATGCGCACGGTCTGTCCGGCTTCCAATCGGTTCTTCGGCTCGGTGCGCTTGCCGTTGACGCGCACCTCGCCTTTCCTGATGACGCGTTGAATGTGGGAAAAGCTCAAGCCCGGAAACCGCGCCTCGAAGAAGCGATCGACCCGCATGCCGTTTTCATCGGCCGATACGGTGACATTCTGCACGGTGGTGGCAGCTTGCAGCGCGGGCGAAGGGGTGTCTCTTCGCTGATCGCGGTCCGGTGGCGCATGGTCCCGTCGCGGCTCGAAAGAGGAACGGCTGAAGCGCTCAGGATGCCGCGCGCCGTTCTCGAACTTTGCAGTCTTTGAATGTCCAGACTTCGAGCGTCCGGGCTTCGCGTGTCCGGGCTTCGAGTGTCCTGGCTTCGAGTGTCCTGGCTTCGAGTGTCCTGGCTTCGAGTGTCCTGGCTTCGAATATCCAGACTTCGAGTGTTCGGACTTCGCATGCGTCGGACGCCCGCCGGGCTCGCCGGACTTGCGGTGATCTTCGCCGCGGCGCGCATCTTCCGCACGCCGGAACGGACGCGGCCGATGCCGCGGTCCGCTGGTCTGCTTGCCGCCGCCGGGCTGGCGTGGTCCGCGACTGCCTCTCACAATCCACTCCGCTCCCGCCGCAGCTTCGCCCAGTAGTCGAGCCGTTTTCTGATCTCACGCTCGAAGCCGCGCTCGGGCGGATCGTAGAATTGTTTGCGGCCGAGCGCTTCGGGGAAATAATCCTGGCCGGAAAATGCGTCCGGCGCGTTGTGATCGTATTCGTAGCCCGAGCCGTAGCCTTCGGCTTGCATTAATTTGGTCGGCGCGTTGAGCACGTGCTTGGGCGGCAGCAGCGAGCCTGCGTCCTTGGCGGTGCGCATCGCTTCGCCGAAGGCGAGATAAGTGGCGTTCGATTTCGGCGCGGTGGCGACGTAAAGGCAGGCCTCGGCGATGGCGAGCTCGCCTTCGGGCGAACCCAGGAAGTCATAAGCATCTTTCGCCGCATTGGCGATGACCAGCGCCTGCGGATCGGCAAGCCCGATATCCTCGACCGCCATGCGCACGATGCGGCGCGCCAGGTACAGCGGATCCTCGCCGGCATCGAGCATGCGGCAGAGATAATACAAAGCCGCGTCGGCGTCGGAGCCGCGCACCGATTTGTGCAGCGCGCTGATCAGATTGTAGTGACCGTCCTGCTTCTTGTCGTAGATCGGGGCGCGGCGCTGCACCACGTTCTGCAGCGCCGCGGCGTCGAAAATCTCGCCTTGACGCGCGGCGCGCCAGACTTCTTCGGCGAGCGTCAGCGCGGCGCGGCCGTCGCCGTCGGCCATGCGGATCAGCGACGCGCGCGCCTCGGCGTCGAGCGGCAGCTTCTTGCCTTCAACGTCCTCGGCACGGTGCAGAAGCCTTTCGACCGCGGCCTCGTCGAGCGATTTGAACACGAGGACGCGAGCGCGCGACAAAAGCGGCGCAATCAGTTCGAAGGATGGGTTTTCGGTGGTGGCGCCGACCAGCACGATGGTGCCGTCTTCCATCACCGGCAGGAAGGAATCCTGCTGCGCCCGGTTGAAACGGTGGATCTCGTCGACAAAGAGCAGCGTGCCCTGCCCGGTCTCGCGGCGCAGCCGCGCCGCATCGAAGACTTTCTTCAGGTCGGCGACGCCGGAAAAGATCGCCGAAATCTGCTCGAAATAAAGCTCGGTCGCGTGAGCCAGCAGACGCGCCACCGTGGTCTTGCCGGTGCCGGGCGGTCCCCAGAAGATCAGCGAGCCGAGCGAGCGAGTCTCGAGCATGCGGGTCAGCGTGCCGTCGGGACCGAGCAAATGATCCTGGCCCACCACATCGGTGAGCTTGTCGGGGCGAAGTTTGTCGGCGAGCGGCCGCGGCGCATCACGATCGAGCCCGCTCGCGGCGAACAGGTTCGGTCCCTTCGATTTGGGACGGGAGCTCATCCGGAAAACATCACGGAAATCTGCTGGCCGCCGCGCACGATGGTGACCCGCCAGGCGTGACCGCCCGAGTCGGTGGCCTTCTGAAGATCGCCCGATTTCGCGATCTTCTGGCCGTTGACCGAGACCACGACGTCGCCTTTGCGGAAGCCGATGCCCTGAGCGGTGGAACCGTCGGCGACGGAGGTGATCGCAACGCCCTCGGTCTGCGGGTCGAGCTGCAATTCGTCGGCCAAAGCCGGCGACAGATTGGAGACCGTGACGCCGGCGAACGGTGAGCGATTTTTGATCTCGATCTCGTCGCGCGGCGTATCCGGCAGCGGCTCAAGGCTGACCGGCACGACGAAGCTCTTGCCTTGGCGCACGACGCCGACTTGCGCCGCGCCGCCGAGCGGCTTGGTGGCAAAGCGATAGTCGAAGCCGTTGGGGTCTTCGACGTCGATGCCATCGATGCTGACAATCAGATCGCCGGTCTTCAGGCCCGCCCGCGCCGCGGGGCTGCCGGCGACGAGGTTCGCGATCAACGCGCCGCTCGGCCGCTTCAGCCCGAGACTATCCGCAATTTCCGGCGTCACCTCTTGCAGCTTGGCACCGAGCCAGGCGCGTCTCACCGCGCTCGATCCGCCCTGCGCCGAGGCGACGACGACGCGCACACCGTTGGCGGGAATGGCAAAGCCGATGCCCTGCGAGCCGCCGGAGCGCGAATAGATCGCCGAATTGATGCCGACCAGGCGGCCGTTCATATCGACCAGCGCGCCGCCGGAATTGCCGGGATTGATGGCGGCGTCGGTCTGGATAAAGAACTGATAGTCGCTGATGCCGACCTGGGTGCGCGCCACCGCCGAAACGATGCCATGGGTGACGGTCTGGCCGACACCGAACGGATCGCCGATCGCGAGCACGACGTCGCCGACCTGCAGATCATCGGAATTGGCGAATTGCAAAGTCGGAAAGCGCTCATTGGCGCCCTTGATGCGCAGCACCGCGAGATCGCTGCGCTGATCCTTCAGCACGATTTCGGCGGCAAATTCGCGCTTGTCGGCGAGCGCGATCTTCACTTCGCTGGCGTCGGCGATGACGTGATAATTGGTGACGATGAGGCCCGACGGATCGACAATGACGCCGGAGCCAAGCGAGCGCTGCACCAGTTCCTGCGGCATGCCACCGCCGAAGAACTGGCGGAAGAACGGATCCGCCATGAACGGATTCTGGTTCTCGACGACGTGGGCGGCATAGACGTTGACCACCGCCGGCGCCACGCGCTTGACGATCGGCGCGAAGGACAGCTGCAGCTGGCCCATCGAAGTCGGCACCTGCCGGTCGACGGCATTTTGCGCCGATGCGCCCGGCGCCAGTAGCCCGAACAGGCCGACGGCCAATACCGTGACAGCGAAGATAGCCAGACGCAGCATAAAAGACCTCGAATCAATGCGCCCAGATATAGGCAACCGACCGAGGCCTTAGAAGGGCGCGGAAATTGACGTTACGCCGCGGCGGGGGCGCTTTCTGCGGCGGCGCGCTCCGGCACCGGGCCGGAATCGAGCCCCTTGGCGTCGACATCGCGGTCGACGAATTCGATCACCGCGACCGGGGCGGAATCGCCATAGCGGAAGCCGGCCTTCATGACGCGGGTATAGCCGCCGTTGCGCTCCTTGTAGCGCGGGCCGATCACCTCGAAGAGCTTCTTGACCATGGCGATGTCGCGCATCTCCGAAATCGCCTGGCGGCGCGCATGTAGCCCGCCGCGCTTGCCGAGCGTGACCAGCTTCTCGACGATCGGACGCAGGTCCTTGGCCTTCGGCAGCGTCGTCGTGATCTGCTCGTGCTTGATCAGCGAGGCGGCGAGATTGGCAAGCATCGAGCGGCGATGATCCGAGCGCCGGTTGAACTTGCGGTGTGCTTTGCCGTGATTCATAACGCCATTCCTGCCATTGCCTTACGCGTCATGCCCGGCGACCCGCCGGGCCGACGTTCTCAATAATGATCCTCGAAGCGCTTGGCC
>DATHPQ010000125.1:0-18766 GCA_035483735.1 Xanthobacteraceae bacterium
TGCGCCGAGCATCTGTGCGCGCACCGGCGTCGCCAGCGCAGCCAAGGCCACGGCCGCGCACACGAGATAACCGGCACAATATTTGTTGTTAGCTGACATCAACGTGTTGTTTGCAGTTTGGCAGCGTCCAGGTGGGCGGCATTAATAACCTGAGTAGCCAGCGCCCGACCAATGCATTCATGAACACGACGGGCCATAGCATATCCGGTGGTTGCCGCATAGAGGTCGAACGTACCCTCGTCGCTCCAGTAGTGCATGATCGCCAGGCGATCGAACAAATCCACGCTGCGCTGCTCGGCCACCCAACGCATGACGTCGGCGTAAGGGGTGACGCCGAGCATGGATTCGGTGCGCGGGCTGTATTGCATGTTCATCAAAATGACGTCGGCATCGGCGGCCTGGATCTCGCTGACGCCTTGATCGAGGCTCACGCGAAAATCCTCCGGCTCGACGCCGCTCAGCGCATCCGACGTGCCGGCCTGCCAGATCACGAGCGACGGCTTGTCGTCGGCGAGAATCTTGCCCAGGCCCTGCAGCATCGTCGCCGTCGTTTCGCGTGGCTGAACATGCGCGGTGAGCTTGATATCGACGCCGGCAAGCTCGTGTTTGAGCGTGTCTTCAAGCCGCGCCGGATAAGCGAAATGCGCGCCTTCCGGCCCGGCGATCGAGGACGAACCGGAGCCAAGAACGCTGATATCCAAGCGGTGTTTGGTCTTTACTTCGCTGGTGACATGCGGGAGCTCGACATCGCTTTCAATAAGCGATTGCGGCACGTCGCATTCTTCCGGCGGCGGATCCGCGCGCACCGGTCCGCTGAACGCGGCAGCGACAACAGCGCCGGCGAGCACGCTCGCGGCGAATATGGCAACGACAAATTTCATGCCCCGCCTCCCGCCAGGTCGGCGTCGGGTGTTTTGACGCGCGACGTGGGAGTCCGTCCTTCGATATATTTGTACCACGATATCAGGCTCGCTGTCGCAACCATGATCAGAATGCCGGCAAAACTGATGAGTGTCTGCACGACCGGGCCTCCTGACCACTCACTGATAATGAACTGTCCGGCGAAGGCCAAGAATACGCCAAGACAGAAAATTTCCAACGAATGCTGGCCGCACACAATCGCCGGCTGCAGGAACGGCGATTTCAGTCCCGGCCAATCGCGCGGCACGAAACGCACCGTGACCGCCGCCAAGGCGAGAAAATGAGCGAAGCGCAGCACATCGAGATTGGTCTTGTCGATCGGATACATCCAATCGCTTAGCCATTGCGGGACGAAGCGCTGCAGCGGCTCGACATACCAAGTTAACGTGATGGCGAAAGCAAAGATCAGATAAGCGATCGCCAAGGTCAGCACATAGGGCGAGCGCAACACGTTCGACAGCCGATGCGCGCCGCCGAGCGCACACCAGGCGCCGAACACGAACAGCAATTGCCACGCGAACGGATTGAAGAACCAGACGCCGTTCGGATAGGCCGGCAAATTCCAGTCGAAATTCCACGCCAAGACATAAACCAAAGCCGAGCCGGCGAGCGCGAAGCCCGGCTGCCGCAACAGCATCCACAGCATCGGCGGGAACAACAGCAGCAGCACGATATAGAGCGGCAGCACGTCCATATTGACCGGCTTGAACTTCAACAACAGCGCCTGAAAGATCGTGACGTCGGGCTGCTTGAGGAAATCGAGAATGTTCATTTCCTCGGCATAGAGCGGGTTGTCGAAGGTCGCCGCGACATAGGCGATCTCGGCCATGAAGATCGTGAACAGAAAAATGTGCGCGACGTAGATCTGCCAGGCGCGCCGCAATATGCGCGCACTGGCGATGAGGAGGCCACGTTCGCGCATGGCGCGGCCATAGACGAAAGCCGCGGTGTAGCCGGAGATGAAAATGAAGATCTCGGTGGCGTCGGAGAAGCCGTAATTGCGGATGGTGAACCAGTTGAGGATATTGCCGGGAATGTGGTCGAGAAAGATCAGCCACAGCGCGATGCCGCGAAACAGATCGAGCCGCAGGTCGCGCTCGGCCGCGACCACCGGAAGCGGCGCAGCCGTGGTTATGGGCGTTACCAGCATAGGTGTTGCGATCATGTCCGCCCGCCCCGACGCGGCAGTGCGGCCCATCTCACCCTCGTTATATCCGGTCCGTCGCCCAATCTTGAGAAAGCTGGTCCGCATGGTTATTGCAACAAGAGCCGCGACGTTATTCACTTTTCCGTGGAATCAATAGCTAATACGGCTGATTGAGCTTTGCGCCGATAGTGCGGCGGGGGCTTTAAAAGCAGCGTGAAAGGCGCCATCAAACGCGCCCTCAAGACACTCTGGCGAGCGCCCATGACAGGAACCCAAATATGTACCGGGCGGTGACCCGCGATATCGAGGTCGTGGTGACCCCGCGCTTTGTCGCCGACCGGTCGTCGCCGGAAAACAACTATTTCTTCTGGGCCTATACGATCTCGATCACCAATAAAGGCAGCGAGACGGTGCAGCTGAAGACCCGCCATTGGCGCATCACCGATGCCCATGGCCGGAAGCAGGAAGTTCGAGGCGCGGGCGTCGTGGGCGAAGAGCCGACGCTGAAGGCCGGCGAGGTGTTCGAATATACCAGCGGCGTGCCGCTGCAGACACCGTCAGGCTTCATGGTCGGCAGCTATGGCATGGTGAGCGCCGCAGGCGAACACTTTGATATCGACGTTCCGGCCTTCTCACTCGACAGCGTCGCCACCAAACGCACGCTGAATTAGCAAGAAAAAACGCGGCTTGCCGGCAAGCCGCGTTCGTCAATCTGTAGCGTCGTCGTCGAATGTCAGTGAACGAATTCAGCGTCCGGCGTCGGCCGCCTGGTGTTCCACGTACGCGGAAACGCCGGTGCCATGGTCGCAGATCGGCGCGGCGCTGGCAGCGCGCGAGAGCGCGAACCACACCGCGGCTGTCGCAACGCCAATCAAAATCTTGACTGCAATATCGCCCATGAGAGATCGCCCATGAGAGCCCCCGTCGTTACCGGCAGCCGTTAGCGCCCGTCATTGCGCCTTGCGTGCTCCGTACGTGCTGGCTCGTTGAATCAATTGCACTCGGCCCGGTCCGGTTCCGCGGGCTCAAGCGATTTCGGTGCAAAGTCGACAGCCCGGTCGCGAGGTCGTTTTTTACCGCAATGCGATAATTACATAATATTGATATAAATCAATATGTTATATAAAAAATATGGCGATTTATTGTATATTCACATTGCAGTGCACAAATTAGGCTAAATTGGCTGGCAGATACGGAACTCAATTGGAGGGGCCATGATTCGGCGAAAGATTTCAATGCGTTCACAGGCCGTTGCGGCGATTTTGGCCGGATTTGCGATCGTGGTCGGCGCCGAATGCGTGGGCGCTGCGTCCCATCACGAAATGTTTGACGCGGACGTGACCGGCACGGTCAACCAGGCGGCGGTGCTCGGTCCGGCCGAGCTCGACCCGGCCTTTCAGCAAAAACTCTTGCAACGGAGTCGCGGCCGCTACGAGCACGCGCATCCACTCGACCTCAACAAGAGCTAGGACAACAAGACTAGGAAGTGGACTCCGCCGGGACGGCGACTTCGTCCGGCGCAAAGACATAGGTCGAGCTGCAAAACTCGCAGGTGACGGTGATCCGGCCGTTCTCGACCATGTCGTCGCGATCTTCCTGCGAAAAGCTTTTCAGCATGTTTTCGACACTGTCGCGCGAGCACGAGCATTGCGCGTTGATCGGCGCGGCGCGGAACACGCGCACGCCGCGTTCGTGGAACAGGCGGTAAGCGAGCCGCTCGCTCGACAGGTCGGGATCGAGCAACTCGATATCGTCCACGGTTTCAATCAGCGACCGGCCTTCGACCCAGGCATCGTCCTCAGTCACGATATGCGGCGCCGTACCCGGCGGGGCGTCGCCCGGATCGAGATCGGCCTGGCGCTGACGCTCGGTCGAATTGGGCAGGAACTGCAGCATGATGCCGCCTGCGCGCCAATGCCGCCGCGCGCCGCGTTCGCCGGCGCGGAATTCTTCGGCGACCGCGAGCCGGACCCGCGTCGGGATCTGCTCCGAACGCAGGAAATATTCATGCGCGGCCTGTTCGAGGCCGCCGCCTTCGAGCGCCACAAGCCCTTGATAACGGCTCATTTCGCCGCCCTGGTCGATGGTCATAGCGAGATGGCCGCGGCCGAGCAGCTGGCCTGGCTCGACCGCGCCGTTGGCGATCGCGTCCGCAACCCGCTTGGCGTCGAACCGCGCGCACGCGCGGACATTGCTTGGCGACGTAAAATCGACCACCAGCATGCGCACCGGACCGTCGCCTTGCGTTTGCAGGATGAAGCGGCCGTCGAATTTGAGGCTCGAGCCGAGCATGACGGTGAGCACGATCGCCTCGCCGAGGAGCTTGGCCACCGGCGGCGGATAATCGTGACTGCTCAGGATGGTATCGACGGCCGGACCAAGTCGCACGATGCGGCCGCGCAGATCCAGCGCCTTGACCGCGAACGGCAAGATCGTGTCATCGAGTCCGATCTGATCCGGCTCGCGGGTGGGGATGGCGAAATCGGGTTTGTTCATCGCGCCCTAATATAGGTGTCGAAAGCCCGATTGGGAGCCCTTCGCGACCCTTGCGCATCGCTTGCAAAGGCTCGCGGAGAGACAAGAACGAAATCTGAAAACCGCGCGACTACCGCCCACCGGCATGCAGGCACCAAGCCAAGATGCCCTTCTGCGCGTGGAGCCGGTTTTCCGCTTCGTCGAAGACCACCGACTGCGGCCCGTCCATGACTTCGTCGGTGACCTCTTCGCCGCGATGCGCGGGCAGGCAGTGCATGAAGAGTGCGTCCGGCTTGGCCCGCGCCATGAGGCGGGCGTTGACCTGGTAGCGCTTGAGCAGATTGTGCCGGCGCGCGCCGTTGCGGTCGCCCATCGACACCCAGGTGTCGGTGACGACGCAATCGGCGCCTTTCACCGCTTCCTCCGGATCGGCGCCAATGGTGATATCGGCGCCGGACGACTTGATCCACTGGACCATGGGCTTTTTCGGCGTCAGTTCCGGCGGCGAAGCGACGCGCAAACGGAAATCGAAGCGCTCGGCGGCGTGCATCCACGAGGTGAGGGCGTTATTGGCATCGCCGGTCCAGGCCACGGTGCGGCCGCGGATCGGGCCGCGCTTCTCCTCGAATGTCAGGACGTCGGCCATGACCTGGCACGGATGCGAGCGCCGCGTCAGACCGTTGATCACCGGTACCGTAGCGTGGCGCGCCAGTTCGGCCACGTCATCGGGGTTCAGCGTGCGGATCATGATGGCGTCGATATAGCGCGACAGAACGCGCGCGGTATCGGCGAGCGTCTCGCCGCGGCCGAGCTGCATTTCCTCCGCGGTGAGCAGGAGCACGTCACCGCCGAGCTGGCGCATGCCGACCTCGAACGACACGCGCGTGCGCGTCGAGGGCTTCTCGAAAATCATCGCCAAGGTCTTGCCGGCAAGCGGACGCGCGGCGCGCGCCGGCTTCGACTTCATGACTCGCGCATCGTCGATCATCGCCCGCAGATCGGCGGTCGGGATATCGGAAAGCTCGAGGAAGTGACGAACGTCGCTCATCCCGCCGCCTGTTCCTTCTGTTTCGCGGCGCGCGTGCGAGCGAGCGTGGCGCAGGCGCGATCAAGCCGCGCCACGCCCTCTGCGATCTCCGGCTCGCTGATGATGAGCGGTGGCAAGAGGCGCATGACATTGTTGCCGGCGGATACCGTGATCATCTTTTCGGCGCGGCAGGCGTCGACCAGTTCCGCAACCGGAACCACGGCCTTCAGTCCGACCAGCAGCCCTTCGCCCCGCACCTCGGCGATGATTGTCGGATAGCGGTCCTTGAGCTCGGCGAGCTTCTGCTTCAACACCAGGGCGGTGCGCTGCACGCGTTCGAAAAAGCCCGGCGCCAGCATGACATCGAGCACGGCATTAGCCGCGCTCATCGCCAGCGGATTGCCGCCGAAGGTCGAGCCGTGGGTGCCGGCCGTCATGCCCTTGCCGGCCTCGGCGGTGCCGAGGAACGCGCCGACCGGAAAACCGCCGCCCAGCGCCTTGGCGAGCCCCATAATGTCGGGCGTGACGCCGACGCGCTGATGCGCGAACAGATATCCGGTGCGACCCATGCCGGACTGCACCTCGTCGAATATCAAGAGCAATCCATGCGTGTCGCACAGTTCGCGCAGCGCCTTGAGGAAAGACGGCTCGACCACGCGCACGCCGCCCTCGCCCATGACCGGCTCGATCAGGATCGCCGCCGTCTCCGGGCCGATGGCGCGCTTGACGGCTTCAATATCGCCGAACGGAACCTGATCGAAGCCTTCGACCACCGGGCCAAAACCTTCGAGATATTTCTTCTGCCCGCCGGCAGCGAGCGTCGCCAGCGTCCGGCCGTGGAACGCGCCTTCGAAGGTGATGATGCGATACCGTTCCGGCGCGCCGTTCGCCGCATGGTATTTGCGCGCCATCTTGATGCAGCCTTCCATGGCCTCGGCGCCGGAATTGCAGAAGAAGACCACGTCAGCGAAGCAGGCATCGCACAGACGCTGCGCCACGTGCTCGGCCTCCGGAACCTCGTAGAGATTGGAGACGTGCCAGAGTTTCTGCGCCTGCGCGGTCAGCGCCGCCACCAGATGCGGGTGGGCATGGCCGAGCGCGTTGACGGCAACGCCGGAGGTAAAATCCAGATAGCGCTCGCCGTCCGTCGACGTCAGCCATACGCCTTCGCCCCGTTCGAAAGCGAGGTGAACGCGCGCGTAAGTTGGCAACAGATGCGATGTCACGGGTTAGGTCCGAAGCCGCCGCGCGGCTTTTTGCGCGGCCAAAATGCAATGTGCCGCCTCTCCGGGCGGCACGGAGGGACATTTTATTTGGACGCGCCCCACTGTCAACACAGGATAATTAAGCGTTCCGGACTCGGTTTGTACCCATATCATCCACATATCGGCACGAATGTGTGGACGTGGCTTGTGCGACTCTTGCGCCGGAGTCCCGCCATATTGTAGCATTTTTCTCGTCAAGTACGACATATCGTGCGGCGGACAGTCATCTGAAGCGTTGTCGGTTGAGTACGTGTTGGGCGGCGGTGCGTCGCCTGGCGTGGCGATGGATTCTGCCAAGGCCAGAAATTTGGCCCGACGCATAGCGGTGAGGAGAATTTGCTCATGTCGTGGACGGACGAGCGCGTCGAGCTTTTGAAAAAGCTGTGGTCGGACGGCCTTTCGGCTAGTCAGATCGCGGCCGAGCTCGGCGGCATTACCCGCAATGCGGTGATCGGCAAGGTGCACCGGCTGGGGCTTTCCGGCCGCGCCAAGAGCACGTCGAGTGCAGCGCCGCGGCAACGCAAGGCGCGCGCGCCATCGCATATGTTGCGCAGCATCGGCCGGCCCGCGATCCGCGGCAATACCGCGTTGGCGCATGCTTATGACATCGAAGCGGAAGCCGAGCCGGAACTGATCGACAACATCATCCCGATCGGCCAGCGCCGCACCATTCTGGAATTGAACGAGCAGACCTGCCGCTGGCCGGTCGGCGATCCCAGTAGCGGCGACTTTTTCTTCTGCGGCGGCAACACGATCGGCGGCCTGCCTTATTGCGCCTATCACTCGCGCGTGGCCTATCAGCCGGCGAGCGACCGGCGCCGCGACAAACGCCCGCCGCGGTAAGCCGCGCGCGCAACGCATTTCACGACAACGATCGTCTCCCATGCCCCGTGCGAGCGGGGCATTTTTTATGCGCGACGAATTCATGCGCAATAGACTGGCGCCCCGCGCATTGCCGCCTGCAATGCCCATACCCGATCTCTTCGATCATCGGACGTCCGCGCGCGGCGACGTCAGCTTGCTTTGCCGAAACGGTCGTCCAGCGAATAGCCGGCGCCGCGCACCGTGCGGATCGGATCCGTGGTGTGGCCGCGGTTGAGCGCCTTGCGCAGGCGGCCGACATGCACATCGACGGTGCGCTCGTCGATATAGACGTCGCTACCCCAGACGCCGTCGAGCAATTGCTCGCGCGAGAACACCCGGCCCGGGCGCTCCATCAGATATTCAAGCAGGCGGAATTCGGTCGGCCCGAGATCCACGGGGCGGCTTGACCGCGACACGCGCTTCTTCTCGCGGTCGAGCTCGAGGTCGCCGATATTAAGGATCATGGCGACGCGCTCGGGGCTGGCGCGGCGCAATAGCGCGCGCACCCGCGCCAGGAGTTCCGGCACCGAGAACGGCTTGACGATATAGTCGTCGGCGCCGGTGGCGAGCCCGCGCACGCGCTCGCTTTCCTCGCCGCGGGCGGTGAGCATGATGATCGGCAGGCTTTGCGTCTGCGGCCGCGCCCGCAGCCGCCGGCACAGTTCGATGCCGGACAGGCCCGGTAGCATCCAGTCGAGAACGACAAGATCAGGCGCAGTTTCTTTGAGCCGCGTATCGGCATCGTCGCCGCGCGTCACCGCATCAACCTCGTAGCCCTCGGCTTCGAGGTTGTAGCGCAGCAGCGTGGTCAGCGGTTCCTCGTCTTCCACGATGAGGATGTTGGCACCCATCCCGGTCTCCTATTTTTGCAGCGCGGCTGCCGGAAAACTCGTGGTGTCACCCTTAGGACGCTGGTCGGTAATCGGACGGCCTTCGATCATGTAATAGACAGTCTCGGCAATGTTGGTGGCGTGGTCGCCCATCCGCTCGATGTCCTTGGCGCAAAACATCAGATGCATACAGAAGGTGATGTTGCGCGGGTCTTCCATCATGTAGGTCAACAGCTCGCGGAACAGCGAGGTGCACATCGAGTCGATTTCCTCGTCGCCGTTCCACACCGCGAGCGCGCCTTGCAAGTCGCGGCTGGCATAGGCGTCAAGCACTTGCTTGAGCTGGCCGAGCACCAGCGCCGACATATGCTCCACGCCGCGGATCAGCTTTTGCGGGTAGAAATCGCCGTCGAGCGCGACGACGCGCTTGCCGATATGCTTGGCGTGATCGCCGATGCGCTCAAGATCGTTGCAGACGCGCATGGCGCCGACGCATTCGCGCAGATCTACCGCCATCGGTTGCCGCCGCGCGATGGTCAGAATGGCCTTTTCCTCGACCTCGCGCTGCATGGCATCGATGGCGGGATCGGTGACGATCACGCGCTCGCCGAGCTCGATGTCGCGATCGACCAGAGCCTGAACGGAATCGGCGATCTGGCGCTCCGCCAGGCCGCCCATTTCGGCGACCTTGCGGGTAATCTCCTGCAGATCGGTATCGAAGGCCTTGGCGGTGTGATCGAGCCGCGTTGTCGTTGTGGTGGTGGAATCGGTCATGATTGTTATCCGAAGCGGCCGGTGATGTAGTCTTGGGTACGCTGATCCTGCGGCGACGTAAACATCTTGCTCGTCGCGTCGAACTCGATCAGTTCGCCGAGATACATGAAGGCGGTGAACTCGGAGACGCGCGCCGCCTGCTGCATGTTGTGGGTGACGATGACGATCGTGTAGTCGTCGGTCAATTCGTCGATCAATTCCTCGATTTTGGCGGTCGAGATCGGATCGAGCGCCGAGCATGGCTCGTCGAACAGGATCACTTCCGGCCGCACCGCGACGGTGCGGGCGATGCAGAGCCGTTGCTGCTGACCGCCGGAGAGGCTCTGGCCGTTGGCATGCAGCTTGTCCTTGACCTCCTCCCAGAGCGCGGCGCGGCGCAGCGAGGTCTCGACGCGGCCGTCGAGTTCCGATTTCGGCAGCTTCTCGTAGAGCCGGATGCCGAAGGCGACGTTCTCGTAGATCGACATCGGGAACGGCGTCGGCTTCTGGAACACCATGCCGATACGAGCGCGCAACAGATTGAGATCCTGCCGCGGCGACAGGATGTTGTCGCCGTCGAATATGACTTCGCCCGTGGCGCGCTGATGTGGATAGAGGTCGTACATGCGGTTGAGAACGCGGAGCAAGGTCGACTTACCGCAGCCCGACGGGCCGATGAAGGCGATAACTTTGTTCTCGTAAAGCGACAGCGAGATCGACTTCAGCGCTCTGGTCTCGCCATAGAAGAAGTTGAGATCCCGGATCGTGACTTTGTCGTTCAAGCTCGCCCGATCGGCCGCGGCGTGACTGACGGCTGGAACGGATACTGAGGCAACGCTGCTCATGCTCATGACTGTTTTCCTGGCGCGACAAGCGCGCGCGCACTGATACTCAAAGCGAGAACGGTGAGAGTGATGATAAGGGCGCCGGTCCAGGCCAGTGCCTGCCAATCCTTGTATGGGCTGAGCGCGAACTGGAAGATGATAACCGGCAGACTGGAGATCGGCGCGTTCAGATTGGTGCTCCAGAACTGGTTGTTCAGCGAGGTGAACAGGAGCGGCGCGGTTTCGCCGCTGATGCGCGCGACAGCGAGAAGCACGCCCGTCACCATGCCGGCGCGCGCCGCGCGATAACAGATATGCATGATCGACAGCGACCGCGGCAGGCCGATCGAAGTCGCCGCTTCGCGCAGTGCATTGGGCACCAGCGTCAGCATGTCCTCGGTGGTGCGCACCACCACCGGAATGACGAGGACGGCGAGCGCCACGCCGCCGGCATAGCCGGAGAAATGTCCCATCGGCGCGACCATCACCTGATAGATAAACAGACCGACCACGATCGACGGCGCGCTCAACAGAATATCATTGATGAAGCGCACGATGCTGCTGAGCTTATCGTAACGGCCGTATTCGGCCATGTAGGTGCCGGCGAGAATGCCGATCGGCGTGCCGATGATTACGGCCAGCGCCGTCAGTATGAGGCTGCCGAAGATGGGATTGAGCAGCCCACCGCTCGATCCCGGCGGCGGAGTCATTTCGGTGAACACCGCGAGCGAGAGACCCGAGAAGCCCTTCCACAGCAGTGCGCCCAAGATCAGGACCAGCCAGCCGAGGCCCAATAAAGTGGCGCCGATCGCGAGACCGGTGGCGATGAAATTACTGCGGCGGCGGCTCGAATAACGCCCGGCTAAGATGTCCTGCTGCATGGCCTCACCCGATCCGGCGCTCGATGCGCAGCAGCATATAGCGCGCGATCGCAAGCACGATGAAAGTGATAACGAAGAGGAGGAGGCCGAGCGCGATCAGTGCCGAAGTGTAAAGATCGCCGACGGCCTCGGTGAATTCATTGGCGATGGTCGCCGAAATCGTGGTGCCCGGCGCCAGGATCGAGGCAGAAATCCGGTGCGCATTGCCGATGACGAAGGTCACGGCCATGGTTTCGCCGAGCGCGCGGCCCAGCGCCAGCATGACGCCGCCGATGACGCCGACCCGGCAATAAGGCAGCACGACATTGCGCACCACCTCCCACCTCGTGCAACCAAGCCCGTAGGCCGCCTCCTTGAGCACGCTCGGCACGGCCTCGAACACATCGCGCGTGATCGAGGTAATGAACGGCAGCACCATGATGGCGAGGATCAATCCCGCTGTGAGCATGCCGATGCCGTAAGGCGGACCCGCGAACAGCGAACCGATCCCCGGTACGTTGCCGAGCGTATTGATCAGGAACGGCTGCAGCGTCGCCTGCAGGAACGGCGCGAACATGAAAAGTCCCCAGATGCCGTAGATGATGCTGGGAATGCCCGCGAGCAGCTCAATGGCGATGCCAATCGGACGGCGCAGCCATTGCGGGCACAGTTCGGTGAGGAAGAAAGCGATCAGCAAGCCGACCGGAACGGCGATCAGCATGGCAATGCCCGAAGTAACGATGGTGCCGTAGATGGCGGGCAGCGCGCCGAATTTCTCGGTGACCGGATTCCAGCTCTGGCTGACCAGAAAGCCGAGCCCGAAAGTGCTCAGTGCCGGAATCGAGCCCTGGATCAGCGAAACGATGACGCCGCTCAGCAGCAGCAACACGAAGATCGCCGCGCCGCGCGTCAACTGCCTGAACAACGCGTCGCCAAAACGCAACCGATCGAGGGCCCTGGTGCGCGCCGCGGCCCCGGCCGAGATCGCGATTTGATCCGACAACGCAACGTCAGCCACTTGCCGTCTCTCCGTCGTCGTTTGCATCAACTCTCCCGCACTCTGCGCACTCGGAGAGCGAATGTAAGGGCGCCTCGGCCCGTAAGATACGTCCATTGTGGACAAGCCTAACGCGGACAAGACCAATATGGACTTGGCAAAAGCGTAAAAGGAAAAGGCGCCGAGGGCGCCTTTTCCCGCGCTTGTCGATCTCAGTACACCGGCTTGCCGTCGGAGCCCTTGATCTTGTCTTTCCAGGTCTTCTCGATCAGGGCGACGACGCTGTCGGGCATCGGCACGTAATCGAGGTCGGTCGCAGCCTGCTTGCCGTTCTTGTAGCCCCAAGAGAAGAACTTGAGTGCTTCAGCGGACGAGACCGGATCTTGCGGTGACGTTTCCATCAGGATGAAGGTCGAGCCGGCGATCGGCCACGACTTGTCGCCCGCCGCGTCGGTGAGGATGACGCGGAAGTTCTGCGCGCTGGCCCAATCGGCGCCGGCGGCGGCGGCTTGAAACGATTCCATCGTCGGCGACACCGTCTTGCCGGCGTGGTTGACCATCTTGGCATAGGTCAGGTTGTTCTGCTTGGCATAGGCATATTCGACATAGCCGAGCGAACCGACGGTCTGCGCGGTGTTGTTGGAAACACCTTCGGAGCCCTTGGCGCCGATGCCGACCGGCCACTCGACGGCCGTATCCGCGCCGACCTTGGACTTCCAGTCCGGGCTGACCTTGGAGAGATAGTCGGTGAA
Organism: Xanthobacteraceae bacterium; assembly: GCA_035483735.1. GTDB lineage: Bacteria > Pseudomonadota > Alphaproteobacteria > Rhizobiales > Xanthobacteraceae > BOG-931. Next base: position 12,716 of record DATHPQ010000125.1, read on the forward strand.
GATGAAGGTGGTGCCCGATCCGTCGGAGCGATGGACGACGGCAATGGCGGTGTCAGGCAGCTTGACGTCCGGGTTGAGCTTCGCGATCGCCGGATCGTTCCACTTGGTGATGTTGCCGAGGAAAATCTGAGCAATCGTCGCGCCGTCGAGCGTGACTTCACCCGGCTTGATGCCCGGCAGATTCATGATCGGAACAACCGCGCCGTTGATCACGGGAAACTGCACGAAATTGTTCTTGGCGACGTCTTCGGGCGCCAGCGGCTTGTCGGTGGCGCCGAAGGTGACGGTCTTGGCGGTGATCTGCTTGATACCGCCGCCCGAACCGATCGACTGATAGTTCAGGCCGATATTGGTGTCTTTCTTGTAGGTATCCGCCCACTTGGCGAGAACCGGATAAACGAAGGTCGAGCCGGCGCCGGTGATATCGCCGGCGGCGGCGGGCAGCACCGACGCGGCAAGAATGCCGGCGACGGCGAATGTGGTCAGATGTTTCACGTCCATCTCTCCTGTGAGTAGAACTTCGGGCGACGCGGGTCGCCGACCTGAATGCTGGTCAAAGTCCCGGTCTGAGTTCCGATCGAAGTCGGCTTAAAGTCCCTGTAGGGAGCTTCCGTTGAGCGCACGCTGTACGAGGAATGGCCCGCTCAGGGCCGAACCGCAGCGTGGGCATGGTTATGTTCGGCACATCACGGTTCTATGAGCCGCACATGACAATCAGATGACAGTATAAGTGACTGATAGAGCGGCAATTTAGCGCGGATGCGCGGGGACGGCGGTGGGCAAATGCACCGTGAATGTTGCACCCGCTCCCGGCGCGCTATCGATGGTCAAACGGCCGCGGTGGCGGTTAAGGATGTGCTTGACCAGCGCCAGTCCGAGTCCGGTTCCGCCTTGGGCGCGGCTTTCTCCGACATCGACCCGATAGAAGCGCTCGGTGAGCCGGGGCAGATGTTCCGGCGCAATGCCGGGCCCGTAATCGCGCACGCTGACCAGCGCCTCGGGCTCGCCATCGGCGGATGAGCCGGTCGCAACCTTGATGTCGACGCGCCGGCCGGCAGCGCCGTATTTGAGCGCGTTCTCGACCAGGTTCTCGAAGACGCGGACCAATTCGTCGTGATCGCCGTGCACGGCGAGCGCATTGCCGGCATCGATGTGCAGGCTCACGCCGCGGTCGCGTGCCAGCGTTTCCAAGCCGTCGGCGACCTGGCGGACGATCGGCACCAGATCGGCCGGCGTATCGGGACGGCGATGCGCATTGAGCTCGATGCGCGACAGCGACAGCAGGTCGTCGATCAAGCGCGCCATGCGCCGCGCCTGCTCCTGCATGATGGCCAGGAAGCGTTCACGCGCTTTAGCATCTTCGCGGGCAGATCCTTGCAGCGTCTCGATAAAGCCGAGCAGCGCCGCGAGCGGGGTGCGCAATTCATGGCTGGCATTGGCGACGAAGTCGGCGCGCATTTCCTCGACCCGGCGCAGCGGGGTGAGATCGTGAAACGTCATCAGCACCAGATCGGGCCGCTCCGCATCGGCGCCGCGCCTGACCGGCATGATGATGGTTTCGAACCAGCGGTCGAGCGGCACGCGCTCGAAATAAACGACGCGCTGCTCCTCGCCTTGCGACGCGGCGCGGCCGATGGCCTCGATCAGTTCCGGCATGCGAAGGGCAAACGAGACCGGCTCGCCCTGCCGCAAGGCCGGCGCCAGCGCGCGGGCGCGCTCGTTGAGCGCCAGCACGCGGCCGTCGCGGTCAAGCGCAACGACGGGATCCGGCAAGCCGGCAACGACGGCACGCAGCAGATCGTCGCCGCGCTCGGAAATGGCGATCGGCTGGCGGCGGCGCTCTTCCTCTTCGCCGGTGCGGACCGCGAACACGGCGGCAGCGGCGACGATGGCAAAGCCGGCGAGCGCATAGGAATAGGGCAGCGCGCCGGCCAAGGCCAACGCCGCAAACACAAGCGCCGCTGCCGCGATAACCAACCGCGCGCCGCGCCAACGTCTGTTTGTCAATGATGCTCGGTCTTCGGCCAAGCTCATGAAAGTCCTCGCAGCAACGCCTTCTCCGCAAAAAGTCGCGCGGATGATCGCCGCAAGCTATGTCGGCGGCGGCGACTGATTTATGCGACGCGCGGCGCGACTGAGCAAGGCTTCGCGAATTCCAAGCACGGCAAGCGAGATCACAAAGGGAATGATGTAATAAAGCAAGCGGAACAACAGCAGCCCGGCCAGTAGATCTTCCTTATCGAATTGCCACAGCGCTACCATCATGGCGGCATCGAACACGCCAAGACCGCCCGGCGCGTGGCTGGCAAAACCCAGCAAAGTTGCGGCGACAAAGATCACGGCGACCGTGACAAAGCCGAGATTGGGTTCGTCGGGCACCAGCATATACATCGCAGCCGCGCAGCAGCCGAGATCGACAATGCCGATGGCGATCTGAACGAGCGTCAGGGGGCCGCCGGGCAGTGTCACTTGCCAGCCGTCGCGGCCGATCACCCGCGGCTTGACCCAAACCCACGCGACGTAGCTGACAAGCATTGCCAGAATGACGAGTGCGATCGTGCGATTGCACCACAGCGGCAATTGATCGATGGCGCGCGCGGCTTGCGGCGACTTCAGAACGCCGAGCCCAAGAACGGTGGCGTTGCCGAGCCAGAAGGTCAGCCCGGCGAGGAAACAGATCTTGGTGACCTCGATGACGCTGAGCCCCCAGTTCGAATAGATGCGATAACGCACCGCGCCGCCGGAAAAGACGCTGGCGCCGACATTGTGGCCGACGGCGTAGCTGGTGAAGCCGGCCAGCGCGGCAACCCGATAGGGCACTTCCGGACGGCCGATCGCGCGCAGCGCAAACAGATCGTAGAAAGTAAGCGTCAGATAGCCGGCAACGACGAACAGTCCGGCAATGATAAAGGTTTTCCAGTCGGTGGCGTCGATGGCGTCGATCAGCGCGTCGGGATCGATGTCACGCAGAATGCGGTAAAGCACGACCGCAGCGATCGTGATCATGGTCAGGCTGATCAGGACGCCGAGCTTGCGCAGGCCGATCTTGCGATCGAAGAAGTGCGCGTGACCGCGCAGCGACTTCAAAAGACTGCCCTCCGGACCGGCTGCTCGTGCATCCATCAATAATTCTCGTTCCGCTTCTTGTTCCGCCCGAGGTCTTGGGGATTCGTGCCGGCGATCAAGCCGTGAGCTTGCTTAGGAAAAACCGAGGCTAAAGCCGAGGCCATAAGGGCAGGATACATATTTCGGTGTTCCCGTAATGCCGAAACTCGCAGCGGAATATGTCGCAAACACAAGCAAAATCGGAATCGGACGCCCGCAGGAACCGGCCCCCACTAGCAGATGTTTTCTGGCGGCGCGAGGGTGGGATACCACGTAATCCGTCCCCTTTATCTGGGTCCGTATCGCTACTTAAACACAACCAGGCTGGCGCGATGTTTGGCCACACCCCCATCTGCCAACCTTTGGCCGCGCCTGCTATCGTGGCCGCAAATCGTTGAGGAAACGCTCCCATATCGCAGGCCGCTACGAAAAAGCCGAAGAGCATCAAGAGAGGGCATCATGAACGATCATCCTATCGCACGACGCACCCTGATCGCAGGCGCGGGTTTTGGAATTGGCGCGGGCCTTATTGGCGGCGTCGCGTCGGCGCGGGCGGAGGCTGCAGAACCCGCAGCAGGCAATATCTGGAGCGGTGAATATTGGGCCAATAAGGGCGATGTGAAGCTGTTCATGTATCGCAAGCGCGTCGGCGCGCCGGCCGCGGGGGCGCAGCCGCTTCCGGTGCTGTTCCTGGTGCATGGCTCCTCGCTGTCGTCGCTGTCGAGCTATGACCTGACCGTTCCCGGCAAGGGCGAATATTCGCTGATGGATGTCTTTGCCCGTTACGGCTTCGACGTCTGGACCATGGATCACGAAGGCTATGGCCGCTCGACCGTGACGTCGGGCAATTCCGACATCGCAAGCGGCGTCGCCGACCTCACCGCCGGTCTGGACGTGCTGCAGCGCGAAACCGGACGGACGAAATATCACGTTTTCGGCGAATCCTCCGGCGCCATCCGCGCCGGCGCCTTTGCCCAGGCCAAGCCTGATCGTGTCGAACGGCTTATGCTCGCCGCCTTCACCTATAAGGGCAACGGCGCCGACGAGATCAAGCGGCGGCAGGACAAGCTTGCCGAATTGCGCGCAAGCCCGCGGCGCAAGCGCGACGCTTCTATGATCCGTTCGATCTTCAGCCGCGACGGCCATCCGTCCGCTTACGATCCCGCTGTCGGCGATGCGCTGGTCGCCGTTGAGATGAAATACGGCGACAGCGTGCCGGCCGGCACTTATGTCGACATGGCGGCGAACCTGCCGCTGGTCGATCCGACCAAAGTGACGTGCCCGGTGCTGATGACGCGCGGCGAATGGGACGGCAATTCGACCAATGCCGACCTGCTCGACTTCTTCGCCCAACTGCCGAACGGCGACCGGCAATATGTGATCCTGCCGAATACGTCGCACAGCGAAGTCTTCGGCAAGAACCGGCAATTGCTGTGGTACGCGATGAAGAACTTTCTCTCCGAGCCGGTGCCGGAGGCAAGCTGAGCCTTCGCGTCTGATCGCTATTTCAATTCTCCGTCGATAAAGAACTCGCGCAGCTCTTTATATGTCTCGTCGGGCGCCTCCTCCATGAGGTAATGCCCGCTCGGCACCGATCGCGCGCCGCGGATATCGGCGGCATAGCGCTTCCAGATTTCGGCCGGCTCGGGCTTTGAATTCCGGCCGACGCCGCCGGTCGCGCCCCACAAGACGAGCAGCGGCAAGGTCACTCTCTTGCCGGCGTCGAAATCCTTGGTATCCATTTCGAAATCCACGCCGGCGGTGGCGCGATAATCCTCGCACATGGCATGGACGGTCGCGGGATTGCGGAAATAGCGCTTGTATTCGGCGAGCGCCGCCGGATCAAAGAAGCTCAGACCCTGCTTGGTCTTGGCCAATTTCTTCTCGATGAAGAAATCCGGCTCCGCGCTCATCAGCCGTTCGGGGAAATCGTAGGGCTGGATCATGAACAGCCAGTGCCACGAAAACGTCGCCCAGGCCTTGTTCATATTATTGAAGACGTGATGCTGCGGGACGATGTCGAGGATCGCGGCGCGCGCGATCTTTTCCGGACGATCGAGGCACATGCGGTGCAGCACGCGGGCGCCGCGATCGTGCCCGGCGCAATAGAACTTGTCGAAGCCGAGCTGCTCCATCACTTCGAACTGATCCTGGCCCATGGCGCGGAACGAATAGTTCTCGTGATTGTCGCCGCCCGGCACTTTTTCGGAATCGCCATAACCGCGCAGGTCAGTGGCGACGACGGTGAACTCCTCCGCAAGTTTCGGCGCGAATTTCTGCCACGACAGATGGCTGAACGGATTGCCGTGCAACAACAGAAGCGGCGGGCCCTTGCCGCCTTTGAGCGTGACGATGCGGGCGCCCGAGGTCTTGATCTCGCTCTTGGTAAAGCCTTCGAAAAACATCGGGCGTCTTCTCCACTCTTGCTATTGTCGGCAGTGCTCTTGTGTTCTGGCCGCGGATGATCGAGTAAATTTCGTGGCCCCGCAACTGCCGTTCGGCTCATGTGCCGTGCGCGTAAAACCAATGTAAAGGGAAGAAAATGCCGCCGTCAGACATCGACCTGCAATCCGGATTCCGCCTGCCACTGCTCAAGCGCGAGGACCTCGACGAGGCCGGCAAGCGCGCCTATGACCGCGCCTCGACGCCGGGCAAGACCATTGTCGGCCTGCGCGGGCCCGCCGGCATTCATCTCTACAGCACCGGCACGGTGGACGCGCACAATGCGCTGAACTCGCATTTGCGCTTTCAGGCCGGCTTCGATCCGAAGGTGCGCGAAGTCGCGATCCTTGCCGTCGCCCGCGAAATGGACAGCCGGTTCGAATGGGCGGCGCACGAGCCGGAAGCTTTGCAGGTCGGCGTGCCGGCCGAAATCATCGACGTCATCAAGCATCGCAAAAGCACGCAAGGCATCGACGAAACTTACGCCGCGATCATCGAGCTCGG
>DATHPQ010000126.1:0-3592 GCA_035483735.1 Xanthobacteraceae bacterium
GGCGGTCTGGCCGGCGGGCTGTTCGCCGGCGGCTTTGCCTATGTCAGCCCGGATCAATTTTCCTTTGCCGAGTCCGTCGTGTTCCTCACGATGTCGCTGCTCGGTGGCGTCGCTTCCCCAATCGGATCGGCGATCGGTACCGGCCTGTTGATCCTGATCCCGGAATGGTTGCGCTTCCTCAAGAGCGTGCCCGGGCTTTATCTGGCCATCTACGGTTTGTCGGTGATCCTCATCATCCGCTACATGCCGGATGGCATCTGGGGCTTTTTCAACCTTGCGACCGAGCGCTGGCGGGCAAAGGCGGCGGCGCGTGCCGCAGGCCCCGCGCTGCAACTGGCCCCGGCGACGGTTGGCGGCGACATTGTTCTTTCGGTGCGCGGTCTCTCCAAACATTTCGGTGGCCTCAAGGCCGTTGATAACGTCGATATCGACGTCAGGCGCGGCGGCGTTCATGCGTTGATCGGACCGAACGGCTCTGGCAAGACCACCACGCTGAACGTGCTTTCCGGGCTCTACAAGGCCACGTCCGGCACGGTGAAACTCGACGGCACCGACATCACCGATATGCCGCCGCACCAGCGCGCGGCCGCCGGCCTAGGACGTACCTTCCAGAACATTCGCCTATTCCGCTCGATGACGGCACTCGAAAACGTCGTGATTGGCGCCGAGCGGCCGGGCAATACGCTGGCCGGCCAGCGCGACGATGATGCCCTCAACGCACGCGCGATGTCGGCCTTAACCTTCGTCGGCCTTGGCGCACGCGCCAACGAATTGATCTCGAGCTTTTCCTATGGGCATCAGCGTCTGATCGAGATTGCGCGTGCGCTTGCAGCCAATCCGACGCTATTGCTTCTCGACGAGCCGGCGGCGGGACTGAATTCCACCGAAAAGCTCGAACTGCACGCGCTGCTCAAGCGCATCGCCGCGCAAGGCCTCACCATCCTGATCATCGATCACGACATGACGCTGGTGAGCGAAGCCGCGCAGCACATCACGGTGCTCAATTTCGGCAAGCGCATTGCCGACGGTGAATCGCTTGCGGTGCTGCGTCATCCCGACGTCGTCTCCGCTTATCTCGGAACCGAATAATGGCGCTGCTTCAAATCAACGATCTGGTTGTGCGCTATGGTGAGATCGAAGCCTTGCGCGGCGTATCGATCGCTGTCGACGAAGGCCAGGTCGTGACGTTGCTGGGCGCCAACGGCGCCGGCAAGTCGACCACGCTCCGGGCGATTTCCGGACTGGCAAAGCCGGCCGCCGGCGAAATCCTGTTCGACGGCCGGCCGATCTCAGGGCTTGGACCCGAGGCGATCGTGCGGCTCGGAATTTCGCATGTGCCGGAGGGCAGGCGGGTATTTCCCGGTCTTTCCGTCAAGGAAAACATCATGCTCGGCGGATCGAACCGGCGCGCCGGTAAAGCCGAATTGTCGCGCGAAGCCGACGCCATGTTCGATCTCTCTCCAGACATACGAAGCTTTGCCAATGCGCTTGGATGTACGTTGTCCGGCGGTCAGTTGCAGATGGTCGCGGTTGCGCGCGGGCTCATGGCGAAGCCGCGGCTGTTGCTTCTGGACGAGCCGTCGCTGGGGCTCGCGCCCGTCATCGTCCAGGCCGTGTTCCGGATCATCTCGGAAATCCGGCGCAACACCACGGTCTTGCTTGTCGAGCAAAACGCGCGCATGGGATTGTCGGTCGCCGACCACGGCTACGTCCTGGAAACGGGGCGAATCGTGCTCGGTGGCAAGCCCGATGAATTGTGGGGCAACGAAGCCATCCGCGCCGCCTATCTCGGCGGTCATGCCAAGGTGAGCGCATAGCGCGTCACAAGAAAACAAGCACCAACCAAGAAAAGCGACGTCTGAAATGGTTACGATCAAGGTTCCATATCTCATCGATTTTGTGGCGGATATTTTTGGTCACGCCGAGTCTTCATCGGAAGAGGCGCGTCGTGTCGCGACGTACCTGACGACCGCCAATCTCACCGGGCATGACAGTCACGGCGTGATCCGCGTGCCTGTTTACATGCGATGGAAGAAGATGGGCTCGGTGGTTCCGAACCAAACCGCCGAGGTCGTCGTTGACACACCGTCGCTGGCGGTTGTGGATGGCAAGTTCGGCTACGGGCAGACGGTTGCGCCGGTCGCCGTGAAACTCGGGATCGAGAAATGCAAGAAGGCCGGGCTTGCCGCCGTCGCATTGCGCAATGCCGGCCATATCGGCCGGGTCGGCGATTGGGCCGAGATGGCGGCCGCCGAGGGCCTCGTCTCCGTGCATTTCGTCAACGCAGCCGGCTCGCTCCTGGTCGCGCCTTACGGTGGCGTTGAGAAGCGGCTGTCGACCGCACCCTATTGCGTCGGCGTTCCGCGCGAGGGCCAGGATCCGATCGTGCTCGATTTCGCCACCTCGATTGTCGCCGAAGGCAAGGTGCTGGTCTCAAGCCGCGGCGGCAAGAAGCTGCCCAAGGGCGCGCTGATCGATGGCGACGGCACCTTGAGCGAGGATCCGCACGTGCTCTACGGCCCTTATACGTCGGATGGTCCGCGCGATCATACCAAGGGGTCAGGCGCGATCCGGGCCTTCGGCGAGCACAAGGGCTCAGGTCTCGCCTTCATCTGCGAGTTGCTTGGCGGTGCGCTGACCGGAACGGGCGCGACCGCGCCCAACCGCCGCTTTGCCAACGGCATGCTCGCCTTCTACATCGATCCCAAGGTCGTCGACCCCGCGCATTTCTTCGATGGCGAGATCTCCCGCTATGTCGATTTTATCCGCGAGACCAAACCGATCGCCGGCGGCGAACCGGTCATGATCCCCGGTGATGCCGAGCGCAAGACGCGCGCCGAGCGCACCAAAAATGGCATTCCGCTGCCGGACGATACCTGGGCCGCGATCGTCAACACCGCCCGCGAGGTCGGTGTCAGCGAGGCAAGCATCCAGAGGGCGACCCAGTAACACCCCGAGGGCAACCCAGTAATGCGCGATCTTGGCAAGCCAAGGCCGGCATTCGGCGCTACAAGCGGCCATGAAGTTTGCCGAAAGGCCCCACGGCCGGCCGGCATGTTTGAGACGATTTGAAACGCAGGGAAGGAACGATGGCAAACAAGGTCAAGGAAATTTGGGCGTCGGGCAAGGTGGTCGTGAACGCCTGGCTTGCGATTCCTTCCGGCTTCTCGGCCGAAGTGATCGCGCAATGTGGCTTCGACAGCGTGACTGTCGACATGCAGCATGGCGTGCAGGACTATCTCTCGATGGTCCAGTGTTTCCAGGCCATGAACGCCCACCCGGTAACGCCGATGGTGCGGGTGCCGTGGAATGAGCCCGGCATCATCGGCAAGGTGCTCGATGGCGGCGCCTATGGCGTGATCTGCCCGATGATCAACACGCCGGAAGAAGCCAAGAACCTCGTCGCCTACAGCAAATATCCGCCGAAGGGGACGCGTTCGAATGGTCCGATCCGCGCCGGCCTGTACGGCACCGCCGGCAGCTATCAGAAGACCGCCAACGATGAAATCGTCCTGCTGCCGATGATGGAGACCAAGACGGCGATCGCGAACATGGAAGCGATCCTCGATGTCGAAGGCATCAACGGCGTCTA
>DATHPQ010000127.1:0-15837 GCA_035483735.1 Xanthobacteraceae bacterium
CCAGGCGACGCTGGTCGCGTTCCCTGGAGGTTACATCGCCGAGATTCATTCCTCGGTCAGCAAATAGACCAATATCGGGGCCGCGTACTTATGCGACACCGTGTGACACGAGTGAGTTCGGATCAAGAGGCCCGGTGGACGGCAGCGTCGTTCAGCCGAATTCAATGCCAATCTTGTTCGCAATCCCCAAGACTTCGCCGCAGGGTGCTGTGGCGCCTGCTGTTCGTAACAACGATTGTGTATTTGCTCCTTCCTCACCTGGTGCACGCGCAAGAGAGCGACAGCACAGCCAGCACGACGACCCCTACGCGACCAGCCATCCTCCCCAACAGATGGGAGGAGGATTGGTCCGTTCTTGCCGATCCGCGCGTGCCGAGAGAGCCTCTCGATAGTCTGAAATACATACCGCTCTCGCCTGACGATCCTAAAACCTACCTGTCGCTCGGCGCGGACTTCAGGGAGCGTTTCGAGGGCAATGACGCGGAGGGGTTTGGCATCGGTCCTCATAGCAACAACGATTATCTCATCAGCCGCACGGACGTGTTCGCCGATCTTCGTATCGCTAACCAGGTCCAGGTGTTCGCGCAGCTTCAGAGCGACTTCGCTCCCTGGAAGACGACGATTGCTCCGCCCGACCAGGATTATCTCGGTCTCGAGCAGGCCTTTGTGACGGTAACTGAACCTGTCGGTGACGGCACGGCGAGGGTGCGCCTAGGCCGACAGCAGATGAATTTCGACTTCCAGCGTTTTGTGTCAGACCGCGATGGCCCCAATGTCCGCCAATCCTTCGACGCCGCCTGGGGCGATTATCAAAATGGGCCTTGGAAGTTCATCGGGTTCTACAGCCAGCCCGTTCAGATCCCCGACATGGGCGAAAACCTGTTCGGCGACTATAGCAGCGGCGGCAATACTTTCAGTGTCCTGAGGGTGCAGCGCGATATTTTTGATTGGGCAACGCTGTCGGGCTATTACGCCTACTCTTCGATAGATAACGCGAAGTATCTGAGCGTTAAAGGAGACGAACGTCGAGACAGTATTGACGGCCGTTTCGCTGCCAAGACCAACAATTTCGACGGCGATCTCGAAGTCATGGTCCAGACCGGTAGCATCGGAAACGACACCATCAGGGCATGGGCGGTCGGCTCGCTGTCAGGCTACACATTCGCCAACGTCGGGTGGACACCAAAGCTCGGTTTTCAGTTTGACGCCGCCTCCGGCGACAGCAATCCGCACGACAATACCTTGGGGACTTTCAATCCGCTCTTTCCAAATGGCTACTACTTCACGCTCGCAGGCTATACCGGATATACGAACCTCATCCACGTGAAGCCCTCGATAGCCGTCCATCCGACCAGTTCGCTGACACTCTCGCTCGCGGTTGCGGCGCAATGGCGGGAAACCACGGCCGATGCGGTGTACGTGCAGGGGAGTATTCCGGTGCCCGGCACGGCGGGACAACCAGGGCGCTACACCGGAACCTATGGCCAGCTTGATCTGAATTGGGCGATGACGTCCAGGGCTTCCTTTGCCATCCAAGCTGTTCGTTTCGACGTTAGCGACGTGATCCGGCGCGCAGGTGGACGCAACAGTGACTATCTCGGCGTCCAACTCGCATACGGATTGTAGGACGATTGATGCAATCCGTCCGGCGTCGCGGGGAGCATAATTGCTTTTGGTCAAATAGGATTGTTAGCCGATGAGAAAGCTCGGTATCCCCGCATTGCTGAGCCTGAACGGCGGCTTCGTCGACACGGTTGGATTTCTCGGCCTGCAGGGTCTGTTCACCGCACATGTCACCGGCAATTTCGTCACGCTCGCCGCGACTTTGGTGTCCGGCACCCACGGCGTGATCGCCAAGCTTCTGGCGCTGCCGGAATTCATCGTGGTCGTTATCGTGGCGCGGCTTCTCGGTGCGGCGCTGCGGGCGCGCGGACTGCCGGCACTGCGTCTCCTGCTCGTCGCCAAGGTGACGTTCCTGCTCGCATTCTTCGTCCTTGCCGTTGCGCTCGGACCGTTTCCCGACAGCGATGCGCCCGCGGCGCTCCTCGCCGGCTTCGCCGGCATTGCCGGGATGGCGGTGCAGAATGCCGTGCAGCGCGTGCATTACAGCAGCCTGCCGCCGACCACCTTGATGACGGGCAACACGACGCAGGCAGCGCTCGATGCCGTCGATCTGCTCCATGGCGGCAATGGCGACCTGACGACAACGCGCGCACGTTTTGGCCGGACGGTCCAGAGCATCGCGTGGTTTGCCGGCGGCTGCGCCTTGGCGGCCGTGCTCTACTACTGGGTCGGATTCTGGAGTCTTGCGGTCCCGGTCGCTGTCGGCGCGACGACCGCAATCCTGGGCAAAGACTGATTTTCCCTGTCAGTGGAGGGTGCCCGGTTTGGGAGTTGACCCCGGCATGGGCAAGGCCTATTTTGTATTACATAATACATTTTATCCTCTGCGGGCGAGATGGGAGCGAACGCTTTTATGCTGGCGGAACAAATGTTTAAGGCCGTAGGCAAGCCAGTCCCTCGGAACGAGGACCAGCGCCTGATCACAGGCAAAGGCCGATTTTCCGACGACTTTAGTCTGCCCGGCCAGGTCTGGGCGGCGATGGTGCGGTCGCCGCATCCGCATGCGCGCATTGTCTCAATCGACAAAGCCGAAGCGCTGAAAATGCCCGGCGTGCTCGCGGTCTATATCGGCGAGGATTGCCGCGACGACGGGCTCAAACCCATTCCGCACAGCCCGGTGCCCTCGACCAAATACGACATGAAGCTGCGCGGCCCGGGCGATACCGAGGTGTTTGCCGGGCCCAATGTGCTGTTGCCCTACGACAAGGCACGCCATGTCGGCGAAGCGGTCGCGATGGTCGTCGCCGAGACTTTGGAGCAGGCGCAAAGCGGCGCCGAGCAGGTCGCGATCGAGTATGAGATTCTGCCCTGGGTCGCGGACTCGCAAGAAGCGGCGGAGCCGGACGCGCCGCTTCTGTGGGATGAACTGCCGAATAACGTTCTGGTCGATACGTTCTTCGGCGATGCAGCGGCGGCCGACAACGCCTTCGCGTCCGCCGCGCATGTCGTGACGATGAAGACCCATATCGGCCGCGTCACCGGCGTGCCGCTTGAGCCGCGCGCCGCGCTCGGCCATTTCGATCCGGCGACGCAGCGTTATACGATCTATGCCGGTTCCGGCGGCGCGGTGCGGCAGAAGCAGGAACTCGCCACCACACTTGGCGTCGATCCGCAAAGCATCCGCGTGCTGTCATTCGACGTCGGCGGCAATTTCGGGACGCGCAACCGCAGCTTTGTCGAGTTTGGCCTGGTGCTATGGACATCGCGCAAGCTCGGCCGTCCGGTGAAATTCCGCGCCGAGCGCTCGGAAGCGTTCCTCACCGATTATCAGGGCCGCGACCTCGTCACCGAAGTGTCGCTCGCCATCGACAAAGACGGCCGCTTCCTCGCCATGCGCGCCTCAAATCTCAGCAATGTCGGGGCGCGTTGCGTCTCGCTGTCGCCGCTGAGCAAAGGCTCGGGCTTGATCACCGGCTCCTACGACATTCCGGTCGCGACCTTGCATGCCCGCGCCGTGTTCTCCAACACCATGCCGACGCAGGCCTATCGCAGCTCCGGCCGTCCCGAAGTGACCTTCGCCATCGAACGGCTGATCGACAAGGCGGCGCGCGAGCTCGGCTTCGATCGTCTCGAATTGCGCCGGCGCAATCTCGTGCACCCGGAGCAGATGCCCTACACCAACGGGGTCGGCTCGATCTACGATAGCGGCGAATATGAAAAGAACATGGACCGCGTGCTCAAGCTCGGCGACTTTGCCGGATTTCCGGCGCGCCGGGCCGAAGCCGTGTCGCGCGGCAAGCTCTTGGGCCTGGGCTTTGCCAATTACGTCGAGTCTTCGATCGGCTCGCCAAAGGAGCGCGCCGATTTGATCGTGCGCAAAAACCTCGTCGAGGTCGTGATCGGCACGCAGCCGGCGGGGCAGGGCCACGAGACCAGTTTCGCCCAGGTCACCGCCGATCTGCTCGCCGTGCCGTTCGAGCAGGTCAGGATCACGCTCGGCGATACCGATATCGTCAGCGCCGGCGGCGGCACCCATTCCGGCCGCTCGATGCGCCATGCCTCGACCGTCATCGCGCTCGGTTCGGTCGATCTCATCAACAAGGGCAAGGCGCTGATGGCGCATCTTGAGGACGTGCCGCTCGACGCGGTGACGTTCGAGGACGGTTTCTTCCGCGTCGCCGCAAGCAACCGCGCGCTGAGCTGGTACGAGCTGGCGCTGCTGGCCGAACAGGATGGCTTGCCGGTCGAATTGCAAGGCGGGCTTCGCGTCCGCCGCGACAACGAAATGCATACGCCGGTGTTTCCGAATGGCGCCTGCCTGTGCGAGATCGAGATCGATCCGGAGACAGGTTCGCTCGACATCAAGCGTTACGCCACCGTCGATGATGTCGGCCGCTGCATCAATCCCTTGATCGTGCACGGCCAGACCCATGGCGGCATTGCGCAGGGCGTCGGCCAGGCGCTGTGGGAGCAATGCGCCATCGACCCCGCCTCGGGCCAGCCGCTGATGGGCTCGTTCATGGATTACGGCATGCCGCGCTTCGACAACATGCCGTCGTTCAAGACCGAAATCGTCGAGGTGCTGTCGCCGACCAATCCGTTCGGCGTCAAAGCCGGCGGCGAGGGCGGCACCACCCCGGCGCCGGCCGTGATCATGAGCGCGATCGATGACGCGCTCGCCGAATACGGCAATCCGCCGATCGAAATGCCGGCAACGCCGGTCAAGATCTGGAACGCTATTCAAGACTACAAGAAACGTCAGAAAGCGGCGTAGCACAGCGATGCAACACATTACTCTCACTGTGAACGGCAACAAGGTGTCGCGCGATGTCGAGGACGAAACGCTCCTCGTCACGTTCCTGCGCGAATATCTCAAACTCACCGGCACCCATGTCGGCTGCGACACGACGCAATGCGGCTGCTGCGTGGTTCATCTCAACGGCAAGTCGGTGAAATCCTGCACCGTGCTGGCGGCGCAGGCGCAGGGCGGCGAAGTCACCACCATCGAAGGGCTCGCGCAAAAAGACGGCGCCTTGCATCCGATGCAGGAGGCGTTCCATCTCCTGCATGCGTTGCAGTGCGGCTATTGCACGCCGGGCATGATCATGGCGGCGGTCAATCTGGTCGACACTTATTCCGAGCCGCTGACCGAAGAAATCGTGCGCGAGCAGATGGAGGGCAATCTCTGCCGCTGTACCGGCTACCACAATATCGTCAAGGCGATCCTGGCCGTCGCTGCGGCGAAGAGCGCTGATAAGAAGCCGGCGCTGAGCGGTGTGGGGTAGCGCCATGGTGATGTATCCGACGCGCTATCATCGGCCCAAAAGCCTTGAAGAGGCGCTCAAGCTTCATGCGGCGAATGAAGAAGCCTCGTATCTGTCCGGCGGCCACACGCTGATCCCGGCGCTCAAGCAGCGGCTGGCAAAGCCCTCCGATCTCATTGATCTTGCTGTGCTGCCCGGCCTGAGTGGCATCAAGCTGGACAAGAATGTATTGTCGATCGGCGCGACGACGACGCATGCCGAAGTCGCAGCTTCGCCCGTTGTGCGCAAGGCCATCCCGGCGCTCGCCGGAATGGTCGGCACCATCGGTGACCGGCATGTGCGCCATCGCGGCACCATCGGCGGCTCGGTCGCCAATAACGACCCGGCTGCGGACTACCCCTCCGCCGTGCTCGGTCTCGGCGCGACTGTCGTCACCGACCGCCGCAGCATTGCCGCCGACGATTTCTTTGTCGCGCTCTATGAGACCGCGCTCGAGCCGGGCGAGATCATCACCCGCATCGATTTTCCCGTTCCCGATCGGGCGGGCTACGCCAAGTTCCGCAGCGCCGCATCGCGCTATGCGGTCGCCGCCGTGTTCGTTGCTAAATTCGGTTCGGTGGTGCGCGCGGCGGTGACCGGAGCCGGATCGGGCGGCGTGTTCCGGCTGCGCGATCTTGAACAGGCGCTGGTGAAAGATTTCGGTCCGGCGGCCGTGGCGCATTGCAAAGTTGATCCGGGCGCAATGCTCGAAGACCTGGTCGGCACGAGCGAATATCGCGCCAATCTCGTTCTGGTCATGGCGCGCCGCGCGCTCGAACATCTCGGCGAGGCGGTGTCCTATAAATAGAGCATGATGTGGAAAGACGCGAACCGGTTTTGCGAAAACGATCATGCTTGAAGAGATAGTCACGCGACGAGGCTCGTTGGTGGACAAGGCAGTGCGCGAAAATAGGGCGGCAAACGGCGGAGCAGGACGTCTGACGGCGCTGCAGGAGCCGCAGGTTTCGCTGCGCAGCCGCATCATCGAGTCGCTCCGCCGCGCCATCGAGACCGGCGTGCTCGAGCCCGGCGCTCGCCTCGTCGAACGCGAATTGTGCGAGCAATTAAAAGTCAGCCGCACCTCGCTGCGCGAGGCGCTCGGCGAGTTGCAGGCCGAAGGCATTCTCACTTATTCGCCGACGCGCCGCCTGTCGGTCAGCGTCATTTCGCCCGCCGACGCAGAGAACGCCTACCGCATCCGCGGCACGCTCGAGGCGCTGGTCGTCGAGCAGTTCATCGAGAAGGCGAGCGAAGACGAATGCGCCGCCTTGATCAAGGAAGGCGATCGCCTGAAAGCCGCTTACCGCTCCGGCGACGTCGACCGGATGCTGGTGGCCAAGCGCG
Source organism: Xanthobacteraceae bacterium (assembly GCA_035483735.1). Taxonomy (GTDB): domain Bacteria; phylum Pseudomonadota; class Alphaproteobacteria; order Rhizobiales; family Xanthobacteraceae; genus BOG-931. The sequence goes on from DATHPQ010000127.1 coordinate 6,711, forward strand.
CTTTCTACGACCGCATCTGCTCCGGCGCGCAGAACGCCATCGCCTTCGACATCATCAATCGCCTCGTGCTGCGCACCTCTGGATTGCGGCGGCACTCGCTGCTGCGGGTCGAGCGTCAGCAGCAGAGCATCAACGAGGTCGATACTCTTCTGAACGCAGTCACACGCCGCGATATCGCGACGGCGCGCCAAGCCGCGCTGCAAAACGTCGCCAATTCGGCGAAATCAGCGCTGATCGATTTCGTTGCTTGAGCACGATCTTTTCCGAAAACCGGTTTCCACTTTTCGGGATCATGCTCTAATCGATCAGCGACGTATCGCCATCGAATTCCGTGGGGCAATAATGCGCGCCGTGGAACAACGCCGAGATCTCGTTTTCTTGTTTGCCTTCGGCAAAAATCTCGGCGGCGAATTGTTCGGAATCGTCCTGCGGCGCATAGCCGAGGAATTTCACATTGGTATTGTGCCAGCGGCTGCGCAAATTCTTCGACACGCCATAGACAATAATGAAATGATAGTCCGGATAGTCGATACAGCGGCGGACGAGCTGCGTCATGTCGCGATGGCTGATCCAGGTGAGTAAGCCGCGCGCGTCGATCGGCCGGTCCGGCGTGCGGAACGTGCCGATGCGCAGACACGCCACGCTCATACCGTGCTTGTCGGCGTAGAGCCGCCCCAGCGCTTCGCCGAAAATCTTGGAAACGCCGTAACGTGAGTCCGGCCGCACCTCGACTTTATTATCGAGAAAACGCTCGCGGCGATGAAAGCCGATGGCGTGATTTGAGCTTGCGAAAATCACGCGTTTGACGCCGGCGCGGCGCGCCGCCTCGAAGACATTGAAACAGCCCTCGATATTGAGCGCCAGGACAGTGTCCCAATCGCCTTCGGTGGAGCGCCCGGCGAGATGCACGACGCAGTCGATGCCGGCCATGGCTTTTTCCACGGCCGCCAGGTCGCGGATATCGGTCTGGAAAATTTCCTCTCCCGCTTCGGCCGTGCCGAGCGGTGCGATATCGGCAAGGCGGATGAGCGGATAGCTGCCTCGGAGCCCGCGGCGCAGCGCGACGCCGATCTGCCCGGCCGCGCCGGTAATGAGGATACGCTTCATGACGCACCAATCCTTACTTTCTGATGGTCGCGGACATTCCAGTGTCGCCGAAGCGGCTTTGATAGGCCCGAATATACGCCGCCGGCGAGGGTTCGAGATGCCGCCGCGTCAGCGCGATAAGTTCGTCGCGATCAGAGCTGCGCAGCGCGCTGATCATGGCAACGTGATCGCGGCGGGCGCGATCGAGCGTGTCGGGATAGGCATTGGCATAGGAGCGGATGCCGTAGGCCTTTTGCGCGAGCTGCTCGATTGTGTCGATGAGGCAGGTATTGCCGCACAATTCAAACAAGGTGCGGTGAAAATTGAGGTTGCAATAGAACATGGTGAGCAGATCGCCGCCGTCGATCGCGGCGCTATAGTCGCACTGGATCCGCTCGAGCTTGGCGATGTCGGCCTGCGGCACTGGGAATGGCAGGATGCGCACCGCCATCACTTCCAGCTCCTCGCGCACGGCATAAATCTCCATGACTTCCTGCGGCGTGAGATCGCGGACGATGGCGCCCCGATTGGGAATGCGCTGAATGATGCCTTTCTTTTCCAGCTCGAAAAACGCGAGTCTTACGTCGGCGCGATGCGTGCGGAATTGCTCGCACAGGTCCTGCTCGATCAGCCGTTCGCGCGGGTGGCGCCGGCCGAGCACGATGTCCTCTTCGAGCCGCGTTGCGATGCGCTCGGCGGTCGCCGGTCCGCGCACGCCGCGCTTGGGCGGCGCTTTGCGCGGCGCGCCTTTTGCCGGCGCGGCGCCGGCGCGCATGGCCGGTTTGCGACGGAGTGTCCTGCTGGCGCCCATGAGCCGCCTGATAATCCAAACCGACCGCATTTGCAATCTTGCATATAATATTGTATACAATTTTTTATTGCGCATCGCGTCACAGAGTGCGAGCGCCCAATGACGTCAGGGAGGTGACGATGACCAACGGCCACAAGCCTTTGCCGCCGCGGCGGCAACGCCGCAGAGATTTTCTGAAAGCCGCGGGCGGCGCATTCGCCACCGGCGCGTTGGCAAATTTGCCCTATCGCGCGCGCGCGGCGGATATGGTCAATATTGGTGCGCTCTATCCGGTTACCGGCAGCATGGCACAGATCGGACAAGGCTGCGTCAATGCCGCCAAGCTCGCGGTGCAGATGATCAATGACGCCGGCGGCATCAAGTCGCTAGGGGGCGCCAAGCTCAACCTCATCGTGTCCGATGTGCAGAGCGATCCGACCGTTACGCGCACGGAGACCGATCGTTTGATTAACGGCTACCAGCTCTCGGCCATCCACGGCTGCTTTGCCAGCGCCCTGACTTTGATCGCAAGCGAGGTCGCCGAGCGTGCCAAGGTGCCGCTTCTGACTGGATCGAGTTCCGATCAGCTCAATCAGAATCGCCATTACACGTTCACGCCGTTTGCGCGCGCCTCGCAATTTGCGCAGGCGCAATTGCAGATGTCGAAACTCGTCAGCGACAAGCCGAAAGTAGCGGTGATATTCGAGAACACCGCGTTCGGCACCTCGACGTCGAACGGCCTGAAGGAGAAGGCGCCGGGTGAGGGCGTCGAGATCGTGCTGTTCGAGCCGTATTCGGCGGGCTTTGCCGACGCAGGCCCGCTGATCAACAAGGTCAAGGCCTCTGGCGCCGACATGCTGTTTTCGGTGTCTTATTTGAATGACCTTATTTTGATCGTGCGCGCGATCAAACAGGTTGGGCTGAAGATCGCGCTCAACGGCGGTTCGGGCGGCTTCGTCATTCCCGATTTCTATAAGAGCGTGGGCCCGCTCACCGAGGGCCTGCTCGGCGTCGCCCACTGGAACCACGATTGCAACGGAGACGCGCAGAGGGTCAATGACGTGTACAAGAAGACCTATGGCGAGTTCCTGTTCGAATATGCCGGCGGCCTGATCGCGCAAACCTTCATGATCGCGGACGCGCTGGAGCGGGCGGCGTCGACCGACCCGCAGAAAGTGCGCGATGCGATCGCGGCGCTCGACGTCTCGTCGGGTTATGCAGCGATGGGCCCGGGCGGCAAGGTGAAATTCGGCCCCGACGGCAAGAACATCTATGCCCATCCGGTCGGCGTGCAGTGGCAAAGCGGCGATCTGGTGAGCGTGTTTCCCAAGGAAGATGCGCGCGCGCCTCTGGCGAAATCTTAGAACGTCATAAGGGCCCGATGCTTGAAACATTGGCACAGGCCGTCATCAACGGCCTGCTCATTGGCGGCATTTATGCGCTAGTGAGCATCGGCGTGACGCTGATCTTCGGCGTGGTGAAAATCGTGAACTTCGCTCAAGGCGAGTTCGTGATGATCGGCATGTATATCAGCTTCTTCCTGGCGACCTATTTCGGCATCGATCCGTTGCTGTCGCTCGTCATCTCGATGCCCGTCATGTTCGTGGTCGGGGTACTGTTGCAGCATTTTCTGATCCGCCGGGTGCTGGGGCTCGGCGACATGCCGCAAATCTTCCTCACCTTCGCATTGTCGCTGTTCCTCATGAATGTCGCATTGCTGCTGTTCACGGCGAACTACCGCACCGTGGAGACGCCTTACTCGGACTCAGCGCTCTATCTCGGCCCGCTCTATTTTCCGGTGGCGAAATTCATCGCCTTTGTGCTGGCGATGGCGCTGAGCGGCGTGCTCTGGGTATTCCTGCGCGCGACGGATCTTGGCAAGGCGATGCGGGCCGCGGCGCAGAAGCCGGAAGTGGCGATGCTCATGGGCATCAACCCCGATCGCGTTTTCTGCGTCGCCGTCGGGATATCGCTGGCGCTGGCGGGCGCCGCGGGGTCGCTGCTCATGCCGTTTTATCCGGCGTCGCCGATGGCCGGTCAGACTTTCGTGCTGATGGCGTTCGTCGCCGTGGTTTTGGGCACGCTGGGTAATGTCAGAGGCGCGCTCGTCGCCAGCCTGATGATGGGCGTCGCGGAGTCGCTTGGAATCCAGTTCGTCGGCGCCGATTCGGGACTGATCGTGGTTTTCCTGATGCTCCTTCTGACGCTGGCGTTGCGGCCGAGCGGCCTCGCCGGCGGGGCGGCGCGATGATCGCGCGGGTGCGGAAATCGGGCATATGGTGGCTCGGCCTGTTGGCGGCACTTGCCATCGTGCTGCCGCTCGTCGTGACCAGCCGGTTCGCGATCGACATCTTCATCCGGGTTCTGTTGTTTGGCTTTATCGGCGTCGCCTGGAATCTGATGGGCGGCTATGCCAAGCAGCTTTCGCTCGGCCATGCTGCCTATTTCGGGCTCGGCGCCTATACCTCGACGATCCTGGAAATAAAGTTCGGTATCTCACCGTGGATCGGGATGTTCGCCGGCGGCGTCGTCGCCATGCTGGCGAGTCTGCCGATCGGTGCACTGTGCTTCCGCTTGCGCGGGCCGTATTTCGCCATCGCCACTATTGCCACCGCGCAAGTCTTGATGCTGCTCTTCCTAAAATTCCGCGACTTCGCCTGGGGCGCCGAGGGCACGACCATCCCCAATCTCGGCAGCGATCCGCTGATGATGCAGTTCGATGCCAAAGCCGCGTATTATTATATCGCGCTGGCATTGCTCGCGGCAGGTCTCGCCATCACTTACCGGATCGAACGGTCCTGGATGGGCTATTACCTCGTCGCCATCGGCGAGGACGAGGACGCCGCCGAAGCGATCGGCGTGAATGTGCTCAAGATCAAACGCGATATTTATCTGATCAGCGCTTTCCTCACCGCGCTCGCAGGCACGTTCTACATCCAATACATCTACTTCATCGATCCGAACACGGCATTCAGTTTCAATATTTCGGTTGAAGCGGCCCTGGTCTCGATCGTCGGCGGCATCGGAACGCTATGGGGCCCGGTGATTGGCACGGCGCTGTTGGAAGGCGCCTCGGCGCTCCTGCAAAGCTGGCTCGGCGGTTCGCTCGGTGGCGTGCAGCTGACGGTTTACAGCCTCATTCTCATCGTTGTCATTTTATGGCGGCCAACGGGGCTGCTCGGCGTTCTGACCGAAGCCTATGCCCGCATCGTTCACGCCAAACCGGTGCGCGCCGAGAAGGTCGTCGTCGATGGCTGAGGCGCTCGTTATCCGCAACATCAGCAAGCGGTTCGGCGGCCTGCGCGCGGTCCAGGACGTCAGCTTTGCCGTCAACGAAAACGAAACCGTCGCGCTGATTGGGCCGAACGGGGCCGGCAAGACGACGAGCTTCAACCTGATTACCGGCTTTCATCGGCCGGACTCGGGCTCGATCACCGCCTTCGGCCGCGAGCTGGTCGGATTGCGACCGTATGACATCTGCGCCCACGGTCTGGTGCGCACATTCCAGGTGGCGCGGCCGTTCGGCGGTATGACGGTGCTAGCGAATGTGATGACCGGCGCATTCCTGCGCGACAAGAAGCCCGAGATCGCCCGCACACGCGCCCGCGAGGCGATTGATTTCGTCGGGCTGTCGGCCAAGGCACACACGCCGGCGCGCGACTTGACGACGATCGACCAGCGGCGGCTGGAAATGGCGCGCGCGCTCGCGACCGAGCCGCGGCTGCTCCTGCTCGACGAAGTCATGGCCGGCCTCAACCCGGCGGAAATCGATCAAGCGGTCGGGCTGGTCGGAAAGCTCGCGCAGCGCGGGCTGACTATCGTCATTGTCGAGCATGTGATGCGCGCCATCATGGCTGTGGCGCGCCACATCGTCGTGCTCGATCATGGGCAGAAGATTGCCGAAGGCACGCCGAAAGACGTCGTCGCCAATCCGGAAGTGGTCCGCGCCTATCTGGGCTCGGGCTATGCGAGCGGCGCCGCGCATCGGGATACGCATGGAGAAGCAGCGTGCTGAGCCTGTCCGGCGTGAGCGCGAGTTACGGCGCCGTCCCGGCCGTCTCCGATATCAGCATCGAGGTCGGTGAGGGCGAGGCTGTCGGCCTTTTGGGTGCGAATGGCGCCGGCAAGAGCACGACGTTGCGCGCGATTTCCGGCCTCGTGCGCTTGACCGCGGGCAGGGTCAATTTCCTTGGCAAGGATATTTCGACGCTGCCGCCCTACAAAGTCACCGAGCTCGGCATCGCCCACGTCCCGGAAGGCCGTCAGGTCTTTCCGGACATGACCGTGCAGGAAAACCTCGAGATCGGAGCCTATGTGCCGCGCGCCAAGGCCGATCGCAGTCGAACCATCGATCTGGTCTTCGGCATTTTTCCGGTGCTCGCCGAGCGGCGGCGGCAACTCGCCGGCACCATGAGCGGCGGCGAACAGCAGATGCTCGCGGTCGGGCGCGGCCTGATGCTCAAGCCGCGGCTGCTGATGCTTGACGAGCCGTCGCTCGGGCTGGCGCCGGTGATGACCGACGTCACCTTCGAGAAGATCAAGGAGATCCATGTCATGGGCACAGCGATCCTGTTGGTCGAACAGAATGTCAGCCGCGCGCTGACCTTGGTGCAGCGCGCCTATGTGCTCGAGAGCGGCAGGGTGATCATGGCCGGCGCCAGCGCCGAGCTTGCAAACAACAAGCAAGTGCAGACGGCCTATCTCGGTATGTGACGCCTCTCGACGAATTGCGGTTTTCAGTCCAGTCTCCGGCTCCGTTGCGCGTCTTGAGGCGCTACGGGATAAGCGGGAGCGAGACGCGTGGCCGATGTGGAAATGACGCAGCAGGGCGCGACCGCCGTGGTGACGCTCAACCGGCGGGATAAGCGCAACGCCATCACGCTTGCGATGTGGAGGGATATCGCGCGGCTATTCGGCGCGCTGTCCGGCAACGCCGCGGTGCGCACCATCGTCCTGACCGGGGCCGGCGGCCATTTCAGCGTCGGCGCTGACATTTTCGAATTCGAGACCGTTCGTGACGACATCGCCTTGAGCGCCGAATACGAGGTCGCGGTCGATGCGGCGACCGAAGCGATCGCCGGTATCGCCAAGCCGACGATTGCCGTGGTCTCCGGCTTCTGCCTCGGCGGCGGTTGCCATCTCGCCATGGCCTGCGATTTCCGTTTTGCCGGCACCGACGCGTCGTTCGGTATTCCCGCCGCGCGGCTTTCGATCGTTTACGGCTTTCGCAGCACGCAGCGGCTTTTGGCGCTGGTCGGCGTCAGCGAAGCCAAGCGCATCCTGTTTCTCGGCGAGCGTTTTGACGCCGCGCAAGCGCTTCGCATCGGCATGGCCGACGGCTGCGCCGCCGATCCGATGGCGCTGGCGGGGCATATGGCGGCGACGCTCGCCGATAATGCGCCGCTGTCGATTGCTGGCGCGAAATTCATCCTCAACGAACTCGTGTCCGGCACTGCCGACGCGGCCGCCGTGCAGGCGATCGTCGATCGCGCTTCGTCGAGCGAAGATTACAGAGAAGGCCGGCTCGCCTTCGCCGAGAAGCGCCGGCCGGTCTTCAAGGGGCGCTGAGCGATGAAGCCGCCCGTCTTCGAGTACATAGCCGCGACCAGCATCGGCATGGCGGTTGCGGCTCTGGCCGAAGCGGGCGGCGAAGCGAAAGTTCTTGCCGGCGGGCAGAGCCTGATGCCGATGCTGAATTTCCGCCTGCTGCGGCCGTCCATTCTCGTCGACATCAATCGCATTCCCGGCCTCGGTTTCATCGAAGAAACGCCCGACAGCATCCGCATCGGCGCACTGACACGGCACTTTGCGCTCGAGACCTCGCCGCTCGTCGCGCGGCATTTTCCGGTTCTGTCCTGCGCCATGACGCATGTGGCGCATCTCGCCATCCGCAATCGCGGCACCATCGGCGGCAGCCTGTCCCATGCCGATCCGGCGGCCGAGCTGCCGATGCTGGCGATGTTGCTCGATGCCGAATTTCATATCGTCTCATCGGAAGGGAGTCGTCCGGTCGCGGCGCGCGATTTTTTCCTCGATGCCTTGACGGTCGACCTCGGCGGCGCCGACATCGTCACTGAGATTGTGCTGTCGAAATTGCCGCCCAATACCGGCTGGGGCTTTGAGGAAGTCGCTCGGCGCCACGGCGATTTCGCGCTTGCCGCGGTGGCTGCAACTTTAACGGTGTCAGGCGGTGCAATTGCGCAGGCGCGGCTGGCGCTGACCGGTGTCGGACCGAAGCCGCTGCGCGTGGCGCAAGCCGAAGCTTTGTTGATCGGTCACGCGCTCGACGCCGAACTGATTGGCCGCATCGTTGGTGCTGTACGCGATGGCATCGCGCCGGAGACAGATTTGCACGCCTCGTCGGACTACCGGCGCCACCTCGCCGGCGTGTTGACCGGCCGAGCGCTCGCCGCGGCGTGGGATCGCGCCATTGCGAGTGCCGCATGATCAAGACGAAGGACATCTTGGTGGAAGTCAACGGCTCAACGCATAAGGCCGCCGTGGAGCCGCGCTTGCTGCTGTCCGATTTCCTGCGCCACACGCTGGGCCTTACCGGCACCCATGTCGGCTGCGAGCACGGCGTCTGCGGCGCCTGCACCGTGCTGATCGACGGCGACAGCGCGCGGGCGTGTCTGATGCTCGCTGTGCAAGCCGATGGCAGAAGCATCGAGACAGTCGAAAGTCTCGGCACGATCGGCACCATGAACGCGCTGCAGGAATCGTTTCACGCGCATCACGCTTTACAGTGCGGCTTCTGCACGCCGGGCATGCTGATGACGGCGACCGATCTGTTGCGAAAATATCCGCTCGCCAGCGATGACGATATTCGCAACGGACTGTCCGGCAATCTGTGCCGCTGCACCGGCTACGAACACATTGTCAAAGCGATCCGCGCGGTTGTCGACAAAACTGGAGCGGCGCGATGAAGATGCATCTTCTCTCCGGCGGGCGTTTGCGCATGCGCAAGAGCATCTTCATTCCCGACGCTTCTCGCGAGGAAACAATTGAAATTCCGGTATCTTCCGCGCTGCTGCGCCACCCCTCCGGCAATGTGCTGTTCGACACCGGTTGCCACCCGGCAGCGGCAGAGAATGGTGAGGCCCGCTGGGGCAGCCTCGCCAAGCTGATGACGCCGATCATGCCGCCTGGCGACAATGTTATCACGTCGCTCGCCACCATCGGCCTGACCTGCGACGATATCGATGTGGTGGTATGTTCGCATCTGCATCCCGACCATTGCGGCTGCAACAC
>DATHPQ010000128.1:0-12864 GCA_035483735.1 Xanthobacteraceae bacterium
CTTCCGGTGTGACGAAAACTCTGGGGCAGGGAATGTTCACACCGGCTATCATCGGTCTTGCAATCATATGCCTTTTGTTGGGGATGGCTTTAGCACTTCACTTTAGGGCGATAATTCTAATCCCGGTGATATCCGTCGCTGTCGCCATGGCAGTAGGTGTCGGAGTAGCGCGCGGCGATGCAGCCGGAAGCATTGGACTAAGCGCAACAATCATCGCTCTTGGTCTCCAGCTCGGATATTCGCTGTGGCTCGGAGTCTGGTTTTTTGCCGTGGTGGTCCATGACAACCGGAACCAATCGGCTTCGGTGGCGAGTTCACTGGGGCAGCGGCGTTTGCATTAGTGGTTATATTCGCGATCCTTTAGCGTCGCCGGATTCACCTTAACCACCAGCTGATCTGGTGTTCTTGTGTAGCTGCGCTAAATTCCCGCGGACGGGACCAATCGCGCTCCACGAGAGCGCGCAGTGATCTCATCTCGGATTCTGGCTAAATGCACCTTGAAACCCGCGTGCTTGTAACTGGAGGAGCGGGCTTCCTCGGCTCGCATCTGTGCGAGCGGCTCCTGGCGCAGGGCGCGAGCGTGATCTGCGCCGACAATTATTTCACCGGCACGCGGCGCAATATCGAGGCCATCATCGACCATCACCGCTTCGAGCTGATGCGGCATGACGTGACCTTTCCGCTCTATGTCGAGGTGGATCAGATCTACAATCTCGCCTGCCCTGCTTCGCCCGTGCACTATCAGCACGACCCGGTGCAGACGACCAAGACCAGCGTGCACGGCGCCATCAATATGCTGGGCCTCGCCAAGCGTCTGCGCGCGAAAATCCTCCAGGCCTCGACCTCGGAAGTCTATGGCGACCCCAATGTCCACCCGCAGACCGAGGATTACTGGGGCCATGTCAATCCGATCGGCCCGCGCTCCTGCTACGACGAAGGCAAGCGCTGCGCCGAGACCTTGTTCTTCGACTATTGGCGTCAGCACAAGCTGCGCATCAAAGTGGCGCGCATCTTCAACACCTATGGCCCGCGCATGCATCCGAACGACGGCCGCGTGGTGTCGAACTTCATCGTGCAGGCGCTCCTTGGCCGCAACATTACCGTGTTCGGCGACGGCATGCAGACGCGCTCGTTCTGCTATGTCGACGACCTGATCGACGGGCTCATCCGCCTGATGAATTCGGCGGACGACGTGACCGGGCCGATCAATATCGGCAACCCGAAGGAATTCACCATGCTCGAGCTCGCTGCGCTGGTGATTGAGCTCACCGGCACCAAGTCGCGCATCGTGCATCGGCCGCTGCCGCAGGACGATCCGCGCCAGCGCCGCCCGGATATTTCGAAAGCCGGCGAAGCGCTCGATTGGGCGCCGCGAACCCCGCTGCGCGAAGGGCTCACGCGAACCATCGGTTATTTCGAAAAGATGCTGAAGGACGAGGCGATCCGGCCCTTCGTCGCCCAAGACCAGGGCTGAGGCGGGCCATAAAAGACGAGGCGCCGCAAAGCGGCGCCAAGATCGCAAAAAAACGAGGCGCCGCAGAGCGACGCCAAGATCGCAAAAAAACGAGGCGTCGCAGAGCGACGCCAAGAATCGCAAAAAAAGAGGCGCCGCAAAGCGGCGCCTCTTCGAAAACCGTGCCAGGCTGGCAAATCAGGAATAAAATTTCGCGACCGAAACCGTTCGATGAACTGGTCCCGGCGGGTCGAAATTAAATCCGATTACGCCGGGCAGGTGTCGAGACCGGAGCAGAACGCGAGCGTGAAGGCGCCTGCATTGTCCTTCACCGAAGCCGCCGCGGCTTCCAGCGCCTCGTCGGAAACTTGGAAGGAGAGGATTTCTTCTTCGGTCTGCTCGATGGTGTGAGTCATAGCGATGTTCCCTTTGTTCGCCAGCCGCGCCGGCAGTAGTCATAAGGCAGGACGAGAAATTGCTTTAAGACCCCCCCGCCAGATGCCCATTAAATCATCGGCTGCGGATAGTGTAAAGTCTGTCCGCTGTGGGACATATGGCTGATTTATGAAGATAAAACGCTCGATTTTCGCGACTGTTTCGGGCGACAAAAACACCTCCGATAAAGCTCAAGCGGAAGGTGCGCTTGCCCACGCGGCGACACCCGCAAAAGGCGAGAACGATTCGCCTGATGCCGCGACTGTGCCGCCTGACGCGGACGTTTCGGCATTTTTCGAGGACCTAGCCCTGCGTGCAGCCACGATCGACGAGCTCTTGTCGAACGCCTTTGCGCTGCCGCGGGAGCCGTACAGCGATACCGGCCTTGCTGTGAGCCTTGCCGCGAGTCTTGCGACGCGCAGGCTTGCGGCCTGGTGCCGCTCGAGCACCGGCGGCGACCGAGCGCTCTTCGAACGCCGCCTAGCGCGCGATGGCATTTCGCCGCCAGACGTCATGGCGCGCCTCGGCGCAGTCCACCTTGAGGGACCCTCTCCAGCCTGGCTCGCCGATGCCGCGTGGACCGCGGTTGCTTTGCAGAATTATGCGCAAGAGCCGCAGCCCGCGGGGGCGGCTGAGAGCGGCGAACCTTGCGCTTTCGAGCAGCTTTTGGCCCCGGTCGTCGCGCAAGCGCAGGCACAATTGCGTGCCGGCATCGGGCAACGCGCCTTTGGTCACTTCAGCGCGGCCGCATGGAACGGCTTGGGCCGCACGCTGCTGCAGGAACTCTCCGGCCTCTGCGCGCCGGCGCTCTACGAGCGCTTCAGTCAAGCGCGAAACGCTGCCGGAGAGCCGGGGCAAGGCGGGAGCGCGATCTACCAGCGTTTCGTCGCCGACATGCAGGCCGGCGGTTTCACCCGTCTGTTCGAAGACAAGCCGGTGCTGCTGCGCCTGATCGCGACGGTCACGCGGCAATGGATCGATACGTCACGCGAATTCATGCTGCGGCTTGACGCCGACCTGCCGGCGCTGCGCCGCGATCTTCTGAATACCGCCGCACCAAGCCAGGTCGTGCAGATCGACGGCGACCTGTCCGATCCGCACAATTTCGGCCGTTCCGTTCAGATCGTGACTTTCGCGGACGGCACACGCGCCGTCTATAAGCCCAAGGATCAGCGGCTCGACACGGTATGGCATGGCTTGATCGAGCGGCTCAATCGCGCCGATCCGCCGGTTGAGCTGAAAGCGGTCCGCACCATCGCCCGCGACGGCTATGGCTGGACCGAATTCGTCGCTCACACCGGCTGCGCGGATGAGCGCGGCTTTGCGGCATTCTTCCGCCGCGCCGGCGCCTGGCTCGCGCTGTTTCATGTCTTCGCCGCGACCGACATGCATCAGGAGAACATGATCGCTTGCGGCGATCATCCGGTGCCGATCGATCTCGAAACAATTCTGCAGCCGAGCGCCGAGGAGCACAAAGTCGGCGAGCCTGAAAGTGCCGCTTTCGACGCAGCGCTCGAGATCGTCGCCAACTCGGTGATGACCGTCGGCCTGCTGCCCGCTTACGGACGCTCCGTCGACAATAGTGTTTTCGCGATGGGCGGCATGACCGCGGACTGGGGCGCGCGAACCGTCATCACCTGGAACGACGTCAATTCCGACGCGATGCGCCCGGCCAAGGCGGCGGAAGCCGGGACCACCAACACCAATCTGCCGTATAGCGGCGGACGTCATGCGAAGTTTGCCGATCATATCGACGATTTCGTCGCGGGCTTTGCCGCTTACGCCGATTTTCTGCGCCGCCAGTATGGCGCAGCGCCGGCGGCCTTGTTCGAGGGCTTCGCCGGCCTGCCGGTGCGCAAAGTCGTGCGCCCGACGCGGTTCTATTACATGCTGCTGCAGCGCTTGCGTAACCACCAGCCGATGGACGACGGCGCCGTCTGGTCGGCGCAGGCCGACTTCATCGCCCGGCTGTCGGAGTGGGACAAAGAGAGCGATCCGCTATGGCCGCTGCTGCGCGCCGAACGCACGGCTCTGGTCGCGTTGAACGTGCCGCATTTCGTGACGCCGACTGACGGCAATGAGATTTGCGACATCATGGGTGTGTCAGCACGGACCGCGGCGGTGCCGGGCCTCACCCGCGCCATCGCGCGCATGACGCATTTCGACGCGCAGGAGATCGCCTGGCAAGTCGAGGTCATCCGCGAGAACACGAACTCGGCTTTGCAATTGTCGACGCCGGCGATCGTGCCTGAACTCAAAGCCGCGGCTCCGGATACGCCGATCGCGCCGGGCCTGTTCGCTTCCGAAGCCGACAAAATCGCCGCCGAAATTTCCGAGCGCGCCATCCGCCGTGGACCGGGCGCGGCCTGGATCGGGCTCGATTGGCTAGGCGATTCCGAAGTGTTTCAGCTCGTCTGCCTTGGACCCGATCTCTATAACGGCACGTCCGGCATCGCCGTATTTCTCGCCGCGCACGCCGCGGTGACCGGCCACGCGCCGTCCGCCGCGCTTGCGCGCGCAGCGCTGACGCATCTGCGCAAGAGCCTGAAGAGCCGCAACGCCGCGCGCTTTGCGCGCGCGCTCGGCGGCGGCGGCGCGACCGGCCTTGGCTCGATCGTCTATGCTTTCGCGGTGATCGCGAAATGCCTGGGCGATGCCGACCTGCTCGCCGATGCCGGCAGTGCCGCGCGGCTGTTCACCGATGAACTGATCGCCGCCGACAAGCAGCTCGACGTCATGAGCGGCAGCGCCGGTGGCATTCTCGGGCTCCTTCGGCTTTATCGCGACACCCAATCCGACGACGTGCTCGCGCGTGCGGCGAAATGCGGCGAGCATTTGCTGGCGCAGCGCCGGCTGGGGCCGGAGGGACGCCGCAGTTGGGCGATCCAGGGCAAGGACGGCAAAACGCTCAACGGCATGTCGCATGGCGCCGCGGGCTTTGCCTATGCGTTGTCCTCGCTTGCCGGAGCAACGGGCCGCGAGGAGTTTGCGGCAGCCGCCGCGGAGTGCATCGCTTTCGAAGATTCCAGCTACGACGCGGCGCGGCACAACTGGCCGGATCTGCGAGGCAGCGAGGCGCATTGGCCGTGCCAGTGGTGTCACGGCGCGACCGGTATAGGCTTGGCGCGGCTTGGCATGAGCAAGCGGGCCGGTCCTGAGCGGGTATTCTCCGACATCGAGCACGCGGTCGCAGGAGTCACGCAAAATAGGCCGACGCCGGTCGATACGCTGTGCTGCGGCACGCTCGGCGGCATCGAATTTCTGTGCGAGGCGGCAAGTACGCTGAAGCGCGATGATCTGCGCGAAGCGGCGGCGCAACGGCTGAAGGCGGTTCTCGATCGTGCCGCAGCGGCCGGCGACTACCGCTGGAATAACGGCCAACGGCAATTCAATCTCGGCCTGTTCCGCGGCCTTTCCGGAGTCGGCTACACGCTGCTGCGGCAGTCGATCTCGCGACGCGCCGATGTTTCGCTGCCCAACGTGCTGATTTGGGAATAGCCAAATCTTCGCGCGCAGTCGTGTTCGCGCCGTCCCGCTTACCCACCTTGTTCACGCCTGACGAAGTAGCTAGCCTGATGGCCTAGCGCGGGGATCGTCGGACCCGACGCGCATCCGCTCACATCACGGCCGCGGCGCCGCTTGCGCCGTTCATGAGAGACGTGAGGAGCAAACAGGGAGGTATGCATCATGGCAAAACATGATGAAGGCCGGCGTGCATTTCTTGTCGGGAGCGCAGCCGGAGCCGCCGCCAGCGTCACTCTGGTTCCACAGGCATTCGCTCAGGATCAAGCACACGACGCGACCAAGGTTGCCGCAGCCGATGCAGCCGCAAGCGACGTGACCGCCGCAGCCTATCGGCACGGTGCGTTCTTCAACAACGACGACGCGAAAACCATCACGGCATTCGCCGAACGGCTGATGCCCGGCGCGCCGGATAAACCCGGCGCGACCGATGCCGGCGTGCTCAACTATATCGATATCTCGCTGTCCGGCGCCTATAGCGACCAGCAGGATTTTTACCGGCGCGGCATCGCGCAATTGGACGCGCATTGCGCCGCCGCCTACGGCAAGCCGTTCCGCCAACTCACCACGCAACAGCAGGATGACTGCATCGGCGCGCTGGCGCAGGACAAGGCACCCGAATTCGCCTGGCCGCCGGCACGTGCTTTCTTCGCAACGCTGCGCACCCACACCATGGAAGGCATGTTTTCCGATCCGGTCTATGGCGGCAACAAGGACTTTGCCGGCTGGCGGCTCGTCGGATTCCCCGGCGCGCAGCCGATCTACACACCGGCGGATTTGAGCAGCAAGGAGGCCTTCGCGCGCGAACCCGTCACCGGCCTGCAAACGCAACTCAAGAACAAGCGGAGCTGAACCATGGCGATCGAGAAAACAGACGTTGTGATCGTCGGCGTCGGCGCCGTGGGCGGCATTCTCGCCGCCGAGCTCGGCAAAGCCGGCATGAAAGTCGTGGGCCTCGAACGCGGACCGCGGCTGCAAACCAAGGATTTCGAAGGGCTCGACGAGCTGCGCTATTTTCAGCGTCAGGATCTGCGCCCAAATATGAAGCGTGATCCGGTCACCTGGCGGCCGAACACCGATGCGCGCGCCACGACAATGCCGTCGCTCAACAACGGCAACCAGGCCGGCGGCGGCACCGTGCACTATGGCTCGCTGTCATGGCGCATGCACGAGGACGATTTCCGTGTCCGCACCAAGAGCATCGAGCGCTACGGCAAGGACGCCATTCCCGCCGACTCTTCGCTCACGGATTGGCCGGTCAGTTATGCCGAGCTCGAGCCGTTCTACGATCAGGCCGAATATGAGCTCGGCGTGTCCGGCAAAGCCGGCAATCTCAAGGGCGCCAAGATCGACGGCGGCAACATATTCGAGGGGCCGCGGAGCCGCGAATATCCACTGCCGGCGCTGCAGATGGATCAATCGGCGGTGTTGTTCGAGGCCGGCGCCAAAACGCTCGGGTTACACCCGTTCTCCTCGCCGCGCGCGATCCTGTCGCAGCCCTATCAGAACCGGCCGGGCTGTTCCTATTGCGGCTTCTGTCAGGCGTTCGGCTGCTTCCTCGGCGCCAAGTCCTCGATCCTCGTCACCAAGCTGCCCGAGGCGGACGCCACCGGCAACTTCAAGCTTGTCACCAATGCGATGTGCTACCGCGTCAACAGCGACAACAGCGGCAAGGTGACGGGCGTGTCCTATTACGGCCCGGACCGCTCCGACAATACGATCGAGGCCGATATCGTCATCGTCGCGCCCTTCATCTACGACAATACCCGGCTGATGCTGTTGTCGAAGACGGAGAAATTCCCGAACGGGCTGGCCAATTCGAGCGGCCATCTCGGCAAGCACGTCATGGCGCATATCATGGCCCCGGTCTTTGCCAAGTTCGACGACCGTCACGTCAACAACTATATGGGCCCGAGCGCTCAGAAGCATACCGTCGACGATTATAACGCCGACAATTTCGACCATGGCGGCCTCGGCTTCATCCGCGGCGCGCAGCTCTCCGTCGGGACGCCCAATCTCGAAGGTGGCCCGATTGCGGCTTCGACGAGCCCAACGGCCCCCGGCATACCGATGTGGGGCGCTGCATATCGCGACTTCATCGCCGATTCCTATACGCGGCACGCCGCCATGGTGGCGCAGACCGAGAACCTGCCCTATGCCGATCAGACCATCGACCTCGATCCGAATGTCCGCGACGCTTGGGGCTTGCCGGCGCCGCGCGTGACCTATGATTGGCGGCGGCCGGCCGAGCGCGCCCGCGTCGACTTCGTGCAGAAGAAGCTCGCCGAGATCGGCCATGCCATGGGCGCCAATCTGGTCTGGTCGCCGCCCGCCAGTCCGCAGGGTGCGCCGGGCGCGCATCATGAAGGCGGCACCCGCATGGGCAGCGACCCGAAGGACTCTGTCGTCAACAAATACGGACAGACCTGGGATCACCCCAATCTGTTCCTGATCGGAAGCTCGACCTTCCCGACCATGGGTACCGGATTCAATCCGACGCTGACCATCCAGGCGCTGACTTATATGACAGCGCAAGCGATCGTGACCCGTTACCGGAAAAACCCGGGGCAGTTGATCTAGAGCATGATCCCGAAAAGGCCTGCTCTCGGACTTGATCCGAGGGTGGGAACCGGTTTTCGGAAAAGATCATGCTCAAACAAAGAAATCTAAACGCGGCATCGCGAGCGCAACTGTAGTGACACAAGCCGGCGCGCTTTAATCGCGCCGGCTTGTTAAAGCAGGCTCTCGATTTTCAGCGGCAGTTCGCGCACCCGCACGCCGGTGGCGTGATGGATCGCATTGGTGAGCGCCGCGGCAACGCCGGCAAGACCGATCTCGCCGACGCCACGAGCGCCGAGCGCGTTGAGATTGAGATCCGGATATTCGATGAAGTGCACGTCGAGCGCGGGCACATCGGCGTTGGTGGCGACCACGTAATCGGCGAGACTCGCGTTCACCGGCGCGCCGGAGCGCGCTTCATATTCAGTGCCCTCGAATAGCGCCATGCCGATGCCCATGACGACAGCACCTTCGATCTGATTGCGCGCAGCAAGCGGATTGATGATGCGGCCGGCATCGATGACCGAGACGCCGCGCGAGACGCGCAGCCGCGCAATGTCCGCCTGCCAGGTGACTTCGACGAAGTGGGCGCCGAATGAATGGCTGGAGAACTTCGGCTTGCCTTCGACGCCGAATGTGCCCTCGCCCGAGCCCTGCCCGGACACCGACTTGACTTTCAATGCCCGCAATACTTCGTCGAAGGCCATGGTGGCGTTGCCGTCGGCGATACGGCCGTGATCGAACCGAAGCTTCTTCGCATCGGCGCCGCTGAACGGCGTGTCGCGCCCGGTGCACGCCTGCGCGATCAGCGCCTTGCCAGCCGCAGCAATCGCCGCTTCGATCGGACCGATCAATGATGCCGTGAGCATTGAGCCGCCGGACAGTGTGCCAGGTGGTAGGCTGCTGTCGCCAATATCGACCGCGACGTGCTCGACCGGAATGCCAAACGACTCGGCCACTATCTGCGCCATCACCGTGTAGGTGCCGGTGCCGATATCCTGCGATGCGGAGGCAACGCGCACCGTGCCGTCATCGCGCAGCTCGACTGCGGCCGAACAATCTAGGCGCGCGGCAAGCCACGAGCAGGCCGCCATGCCCCAGCCGAGCGTCTTGCCATCGCGCTGCATCGACCCGACTTTCGGATTGCGCTTGCTCCAGCCGAATTTCTCGGCGCCGAGCGTCAGGCACTCTTTCAGATGGCGCGAGGAAAACGGCACGCCCAGGCCTTCGTCGATTTGCGGCTCATTGATGAGATGCAGCTCGACCGGATCGATGCCGAGCTTGACCGCCAATTCGTCCATCGCGGACTCGGTGGCGAACAGCCCCGGCACAGCTCCTGGCCCGCGCATCGATGTCGGCGTGCCGATATTGCGCTTGGCCAGCCCCGAGGTGACGCGCAGATTGGGCACGCTGTACATGTGTGGCGTCGCTTCACCGCAATTCTCTTCATAATCGTCGAGGATCGATGTCGAGTTGACGTAATCATGCTGCAGCGCGACGAGCTTGCCGTCATGGCCGGCGCCGAGGCGGATGCGCTGCTCGATGCGCGGCCGGTGGCCGGCGGCGTGGAACATCATCGGCCGGCTCAGCACGAGCTTGATCGGCTTGCCGAGCTTCATCGCCGCCGCCGCTGCGAGCGGCGATTGCGACCATGGCCAGAGTTTCGAGCCGAAGCCCGAGCCGATGAACTTCGCGATCACCCGCACCTTGTTGCGCGGCAGGCCGAGCATGTCGGCAAGCACGTTGCGATGATTGACCACGCCTTGCGAGGTCTCATAGAGGGTGAGCTCGTTGCCGTCCCAGGTCGCGACCGTCGCGTGGGTCTCGATCGGATTATGCGTCTCCGGCGCGATGCCATATTGCGCGTCGATAGTGACCGCAGCGGCGGCGAAGGCCTTTTCGGCATTGCCCCGCTCGCTCGCCACCTTGGTGTCCGCGGCAACCAGATGCGGATCGACATTCGGCGTTTCCGCCGCATAGGTGACGGAGACGGCGTCGGCGGCGGCTTTGGCCTGTTCGAATGTGTCGGCGACCGCGAGCGCGACATATTGGCCGTAGTAGCGCACCACATCGTCGTCGAACGGCGGGCGCGGCTCATCGAGCATCAACCCCTCGGCGAAATTCACCGCGAGTTTTTTCAGCGGTGGCAGATCGCCGCGTTTGAGCACGGCGCGCACGCCCGGCATCTGCCGCGCTCGCGCGATGTCGATTGCCGTGATCTTGCCCTTCGCGATCGTGGCACCGACGGGAACGGCATAGAGCATGCCAGGCAAATTGTGATCGGAGGTATAGCGCGCGGTACCGGTGACCTTCAGCGGCCCATCGATGCGGGCGCGCGCCTTGCCTATATACGTGACCGATGCAGCTTGCGACTGTGCCATTGTGTGATCTCGGCCGATTCAATTCGTGACGTGTTTGAGAGCGTGGATGATGCAGCGCTTGGCCAATTCGACCTTGAAGCCGTTCTGGCTCTGCGGCTGTGCGCCGCGCAAACAGATCTCCGCAGCGCTGCGGAATGCCGCCTCGCTCGGCGCCTGCCCCACTAGGACCTGCTCGGCTTCGGGCACGCGCCACGGCCGCGTCCCGACGCCGCCGAGCGCAAGACGCGCGCTTGCGATCTTGCCCTGCGCGAGCGTGACGGCGACGGCGGCCGAGACCAGGGCGAATTCGTAAGAGGCGCGGTCGCGGAGCTTCAGATAGAACGCGCGCTCGCCGGCCGGCCGCGGTGGCAAAGCGACATGCGTCACCAGATCGCCCGGTTTGAGCACGTTCTCGATATCCGGCCGATCCTGTGGCAGCACGTAGAAATCCTTCAGCGGAATCTGCCACGCACCCGACGTTCCCTGCACCGATATTCCCTGCGCGGATATTCCCTGTACGTGGACGACGGCGTCGTAAGCCATCATGGCCACCGCCATGTCCGACGGATTGGTGGCGATGCAAGATTCACTGGTGCCGAGGATGGCGAGCATACGGTTGGCACCGCCGATCGCCGCGCAGCCCGCGCCGGGCTTGCGCTTGTTGCAGGGGCTCGCGAGATCGCGGAAATACATGCAGCGCGTCCGCTGCAGCAGATTGCCGGCGGTGGTCGCGGCATTGCGCAATTGCGCCGATGCGCCGGCGAGCAGCGCCTGCGACAGTGCCGCATAGCCGCCGGCGACCAACGGATGATGCGCGACATCGTTGTTGCGCGCGGTGGCGCCGATGAAGAGGTCGCCATTTGCTTCCTTGCGGATATCGGCGAGCGGCAGCCGCGTGATGTCGATAACGCGTTCGGGATGTTCAACGCCGAGCTTCATCAGATCGACCAGCGTCGTGCCACCGGCGAGAAAGCGCACCCGCGCGCCTTGCTGCGCGGTATCGGATTGTGCGCCGGCTGAAATGGCCGACGCGCTGTCATTGGCGCGAACGAGATTGAAGGATTGCATGATCAGGCCGCTCCCGATTTACCGTGCCGCACCTGCTGGATCGCCTTGACGATGTTCGGATAGGCGCCGCAGCGGCAGATATTGCCGCTCATGAATTCGCGCACGTCGTCATCGCCCGGGCCGACCGGCTCGTGCAACAGCGCCACCGCCGACATGATCTGGCCCGACGTGCAGTAGCCGCATTGATAGGCATCGTGTTCGAGAAAGGCGGCCTGCATCGGATGCAGATGGCCCGGCGCGCCGAGACCTTCGATGGTGACGATCTCGTCGCCGTCATGCGCGGCGGCAAGCGCCAGGCAGGAATTCATGCGCCGGCCGCCGATGTGAACCGTGCAGGCGCCGCATTGGCCGTGGTCGCAGCCCTTCTTGGTGCCGGTGAGGTGCAGCACTTCGCGCAGGCAATCGAGCAAGGTCGTGCGCGGATCGATAGCGAGCTTATGCTCGGTGCCATTCACCCGGAGCGTGATACTCACGCGGCTGTCATCGGAATCGACAGGCGGCGCAACAGTGTCGAGACTCGTCATGAACGAGGACCCTCCATATGAGGAATTTACCGGCCCCATGCACGCCTGCATGCGGCACTACCGTTTCGGCATGGCATCGAAAATGGCATCGAAACCCGATGCACAACCGAACCGGCGTTAAACTTTCACCCGGCGTCACAACCGGCTGTAATAGAACGCATCCGACGAGAATTGGATCAACCAAAAAGTAGCTAAGTCGCGGTCGGGCGGCCAGCAAGGTTGCGGCGGCATAAAAATTTGCGGCGGCCGCAGAACTTGAAGAAAATGCGACTGAATGTGATTGTCGTCACACCGACCTGGTCACATCGACCTGGACCCGACACAAGCTTCGACGGAAACAGCCATGACCGAGACGCAAATCCGCTTCGACGACGGCGCCGCCTATGAGCGGATGATGGGGATCTGGAGCGGGCTTGCGGGCGCGGTTTTTATCGATTGGCTCAAGCCCGACAAAGGTCTGCGCTGGATCGACGTCGGCTGCGGCAACGGCGCTTTCAGCGAACAACTGGTCGACCGCTGCGCACCGGCCGAGATTCAAGGCATCGATCCCTCGCAAGGCCAGATCGATTTCGCGCGCAAACGTCCTGCCGCGCGGCTTGCCAAATTCGGCATCGGCAATGCCATGGCACTGCCTTTTGCCGACAACAGTTTCGACGCGGCGACCATGGCTCTCGTGATCTTCTTCGTGCCCGAGCCCAAGAAGGGCGTTGCCGAAATGGCCCGTGTCGTGCGCCCCGGCGGCACGGTCGCGGCCTATGCGTGGGACATATTGGGCGGCGGCTTTCCGCAGGAGCCGCTTCGCATTGAATTGCGCGCGATGGGAATCGACCCGATCAACCCGCCGAGCGCCGAAGCCGCGCGGATCGATGCGATGCGCGACCTTTGGCGCGGCGCAGGTCTCGAAGCCGTCGAGACCCGTGAGATCACGGTGCAACGGACATTT
>DATHPQ010000129.1:0-12667 GCA_035483735.1 Xanthobacteraceae bacterium
ATGTCCTTGTCGAACGGCTTCATGATGTATTCGTTGGCGCCGGCATGCAGGGCGCGGGCAATGTGGGCGACGTCGTTCTCGGTGGTGCAGAACACCACCTTAGGCTTGTCGCCACCGGGCAACCGGCGCAGCACCCGCAGGAAATCATAACCGTCCATTTTCGGCATGTTCCAATCGAGGAGGATCGCATCCGGCAATTGGTTCTTGCAGGTCTCGATCGCTTCTTCGCCGTTCTCGGCTTCTGAAATCTGGAAATCGAGCCCTTCAAGGATGCGGCGCGCCACTTTGCGGATGACGCTCGAGTCGTCGACAACCAAACACGTCTTCATTTTGTCCTCACTCTCCCCGAAAATCGGGCGAAGCTATTGTGACTTCCACTTGCGGTCCCACCGATTCCACGCATGATCATGCCGCCACCGCCTCGGCGCCAAAGTCGAGTACGCGGTCGACGTCGAGCACGACGAGGAGCTGCCCGTCGAGCCGGAATACGCCGTCCGACACGCGCGCGAGTTTGCGGTCGAGATTGATCGGATTGGCCTCGAGCTCGGCCTCCGGCAGCTTGAGCACTTCGCCCACGACATCGACCAGAAGACCAAACGATTCTGCCCCGCATTCGATGCCAATCGCCATTGGCGGCTTTTTTTGCGGATTGTCGCCATCGGTCGATTCCAGATCGAGCCGGTTGCTCAGACGGATCGCCGTGACGATGCGTCCGCGCAGATTGAGCACGCCGGCGATTTCAGGCCCGGCGAGCGGCACACGGGTGATCCGCGACGGCTTGAACACGTCCTGCACCCGCCCGATCGGCAGCCCGAACAACTGGCCGGCGGTGGTGAAAGTGACGTACTCGCTGAGCTTGGCGTTGTCGTTCATCGCGGTCACGCAGCCTCGTTGACGTCGGCGCTTTGTTCCTTGATCGCCGCGATCAGTCCGGCGCGATCGAACTTGGCGACGAAATCGTGGAAGCCCACCGCGCGGCCGCGCTCGATCGTCTCGCTCGAGACCATGGCGGACAGCGCAATGATCGGCAGGTCCGAAACCTTCGGCATGCCGCGCATGGCCTCAGCCAGCGCGAAACCGTCCATGTCCGGCATCTCGATATCGGTGACGACGAGGTCGAATTGCGTGCCGGACTGCAGAGCCTCGAGCGCGCCAACGGCCGAGCCGACGGTGACGACATGATAACCCGCAGCCTTGATCAGCGGCGCCAGCATGTCGCGGAAAAACGCGGAGTCGTCGACCAGGAGCACGGTGTGCGCCCGCCGACCGGCCGCGCTGTCGCGACGGCGGAACCAGTCGGCAAAGGCCTGCGGCAGGAAGTGACCGACATCGATGATCTCGGTCGTATTGCCTTTCACGACGGCGTAGCCGAGCACGCCCGGACGATGGCCCGCGACTTCGATATCCAGTTTGTCTTCGACGATGTCGATGATCTCGTCGACCGCCAGCCCCATCGAGCGGCCGCGATCGGAGAATACCAGGATCGGCTGCGAGCCCTCTTTCTTCAGGCCGGTTTCGTCGTCAACGCGCAACAGCGGCATCAATTGCTCGCGATATTGCACCAGGCACCGCCCGTCGGAGATTTCGATGCGCTGGCAATCGATTTCTTCGAGCCGCGTCACCAGCGACAGCGGCACCGCCTTCGGCCGCTGCGAACCGGCGCGGAACACCAGAAGCGACACGGTATCCTCACTCGCCGTATCTTCGTCTTCGCGCCGCGTATTGGCTTCGGCCTGCGCCTGCGCGGCGCGGCCGAGCGATTGCGCCACTCCGTTCGGGTCGAGGATCATGATCACCGAGCCGTCGCCGAGGATGGTGGTGCCGGAAAACACCGGAATGTGCCGCAACTTCGACGACATCGGCTTGATGACGATTTCTTCGGTGTGAAACACGCCATCGACCACAATGCCGAATATCTGGTTGCCGACCTGGGTGACCACGACAAAGCCATCGTCGCTGCCGCCGTCGCCTAGCCGCAGGATTTCCTTGAGATAGAGCAGCGGCAACAGCGTGTTGCGCAGCCGCAAGACCGGCGTGTCCTTGATCCGCTCGATGCGATGCTCGCCGCCGCCGGCGCGCACGAGTTCGAGCACCGAAAGCTGCGGAATGGCGAAGCGTTCGCCGCCCGCCTCGACGATGAGCGCGGAGACGATGGCGAGCGTCAGCGGGATCTTGATGGTGAAGGCGGCGCCCTTGCCGGACGCCGATTTCAGATCGACGGTGCCCCCGATCTGCTCGATATTGCTGCGCACGACATCCATGCCGACGCCGCGGCCGGAAATGCTGGTCACTTCGCTTGCCGTGGAGAAGCCGGGCGCGAAAATGAAATTGCAGATTTCGGCCGCGGACTTGGCCGCGAGATCGGCTTCGGTCGCGAGCCCGAGATCGAGCGCCTTGGCCTTGATACGCGCGGTGTCGAGGCCGCGGCCGTCGTCGGCGATCTCGATAATAATGTGACCGCCTTGATGGCAGGCGGTAAGCCGGATTGTGCCGTGCTGCGGCTTGCCGGCTGCCACGCGTTCGGCCGGGCGCTCGATGCCGTGATCGGCGCAGTTGCGCACCAGATGCGTGAGCGGATCTTTGACGAGTTCCAGCACCTGCCGGTCGAGTTCGGTCTCGGCGCCATGCATTTCGAGCTCGATGGATTTGCCGAGCTCCGCGGACAGGTCGCGCACGATGCGGGGTAGTTTCTGCCACGCATTGCCGATTGGCTGCATGCGCGTCTTCATCACGCCTTCCTGCAGCTCGGCGGTGACGTTGGAGAGCCGCTGCAGCGGCACTTTGAAGTCGGAATCCTCGTGGCGCCGGACGATTTCGAGAAGCTGATTGCGGGTCAGCACGAGTTCCGACACCGTCGTCATCAGATAATCGAGCGTATCGACGCTGACGCGGATGGAATGGTTGGCAAGCTTGTCGGCGGCCTCGCTGGCGGCTTTTTCCGGAGCTTCCGCACGCTTCTCCGCGGCGTCTGCCGCCGGCGAATTAAGATCCTTCCCGCCGGGCGAAGGCGCCGCAGCCGGCGGCGGCATCTGTTCGCGCGGAACCTGCTCGCCACGCGCCATGGCGCCCAGCCGCCCGATGAGATCGCTGTCGTCGCCCTCGGGCTCATGCTCCAGGGTTTCGATGCCGTCGAGGATCGATTTGACGCGGTCGAGCGTGGACAGAATGAGGGTCACGGCGTCGGCGGTGACCGGCATGCCGTCGCGGAACCTGCCCATCAGCGTCTCGGCGGCGTGGGTCAGTCGCTCGAGCCGCGACAGAGCGAGAAATCCGCAAGTGCCTTTGATGGTGTGGACCAGGCGAAAGATGTTGCTCAGGATCTGGCCGTTGTTCGGCTCTTGCTCGAAACGCACGAGCTCGGCGTCGACGCGATCCAGACTCTCGCCGGTTTCGGTCAGGAAATCCCGCAGCAACTCGTCCATACAACGCGCCTCGTCGGCCCCGGCGCGGATCCCGCCGGCGCAGCCCACAACGTGTTTTCACTCAACCCCGCGCGCCGGGCGCGCGCTGTCGTCGCCAGGCGCGACAGCCTGATCGGACGGCCGTAGTGTGTTGCCAAAGGGTTTAATTTCGGTTGCAAAAACCGAAGGATAACCAGGATAAATGGCGCGGCGCCGCCGTGAAGAAGCCAGCCTAACGGGCCGTTATGACCACGGTTTCGCCTTCGGGCGCGGCGGTAAGGGTCAATCCGCAGTCCCGGGCCAAAATTCCCGTATAAACCGGCTGGATGGCATGCGCGTCGACCGTGTGGCCGGACGCGCCGCCAATAAGCTCGGCGGTCGCCGCGGTGAGCCGCGCATTGAGGCCGGACGCGACAATTCGGTAGCCGCCATCGGCCGCATCAACCGTCAGCGTACCGCCCCTGGGAATCGCGCCGCCGGCGATCACCAGCATGTTCAGCAGCAGTTTTACGCGGTTTTTGGCGACAAGTTCACGCGGCAGATTCCAGGCGATCGTGGTCTTGCCGTCCTCGATGAGACCACGCGCCACCCGCTCGGCATCGCCGGTTTCGATCTGCGCACCGGCCGAACCCGCGGCGCCGAAGGCGAGCCGGCAGAATTGCAGCTTGGCGGAGGCTTGTTGCGCGCTTTTCTTGATCAGATCGAGCGCGAAGGTCTTGGTTTCCTCGTCCTTGTCCTCTTCCAGGACCTCGAGCCCGTTGACGATGGCGCCGACCGGGCTGATCAGGTCGTGGCAGACGCGGGAACACAGCAGCGCCGCAAGGTCGAGCGCGCCAAGACTGGCAGCACTCGTGGCGGAACCGGACGCGGAAGCTGACTCGGGGGCGGACATGCGGGTCTCCGCTGCAGCGCGATAAGGGCCTCGTCCGTGTCACAGCGCGCGCGATTCGGCAATCGTGCGCTTGCTGGCGGAGCGTGTTACACCCCCTGCCCTTTGCCGTTCCTCGCTCCGGTCCTCAAAACCGTCATCAGGAGCCCCTCTTGCCCACGTTGGATGCCGCTGCCTGCGCGGAAATGATCGATGCGCTGACCGACATCGCGGTGCTGGCGAGCAAGGCGATCCTGGAGGTGGCCGGCAGCGCCGATATCCGGCGCAAGGACGACGGCTCTCCGGTGACGGCGGCGGATGAGGCTTCAGAGGCCGTGATCTGCGCCGGTCTCAAGCGGCTCGCGCCAGCGGTGCCGATCGTTTCGGAAGAGCAGACCGACCGACCGCAGACGGCGGCCAGCAGCAGCTACTTTCTGGTCGATCCGCTCGATGGGACCAAGGAATTCATCTCCGGCCGCGACGAATACACCGTCAATATCGCGGTGGTGACCGGCGGCGTGCCGCTGCTGGGCATCGTCGCTGCACCGGCGGCTAGAACGGCCTGGCGCGGCATCGTCGGCCGCGGCGCGCAACGCCTGCCGATTGTGGGTGGCACGATCGCGCCCGGCGCGATCCACACCCGTCCGCGACCCGGCCGCGAGTTCCTGATCATGGTCAGCCGGTCGCATCTCGAGGAACGGACCAAGGCCTATATCGGGCAATTTCCGCACGCCGAGCTGGTGCAGTGCGGCTCTTCAGTGAAGTTCTGCCGCTTGGCCGAAGGCGCAGCCGACCTCTATGCGCGGCTCGCGCCGACCCACGACTGGGACATCGCCGCCGGACACGCCGTACTTGTTGCCGCAGGCGGCAAAGTCACTGCGCCGGATGGCGCGCCGCTGGCCTATGGCAGTCCGGAACTCTTGGTCCCGGCTTTCCTCGCCTGGGGCGATCGGACGCCGGTGTAAGAATTACGGCGTGAGCGTGCGCTGCACTTCCGGCCATTTGCGATCGGCGGACGCCGTCACGCGACTCGGGTCGTTGGCGAATTTCTGGCGGCGCGCGTTGTCATAAAACAGAAACAGACGCTGACCTTGGATCAGCCACATACTGGGACTGCCCGCGACTGCGAGCCCCCGCGCCACGCCAACAGGGTCGTAGCCACCATATTGCGGCATATAGACATTCGGCGCGGCGGCAAATGCCGCGCGGTTACCGACATTGGTGAAGCGCCAAATCACGCCGTCCCTGCGCAATTCGAGATCCGCGCTGCCTTGCACCGGCTTGCCGTCGGTGAAAAAAGCGACCGGGTCGTAGCCGTCGATGGCAAGCCCGGTATGCCAATCGACCACAATCCGTTCGCCGGCCGAGGCGCCGGGTCCGGCAGCCAAAATGAAAGTCAAACCGGCATAGGCCGATAGCCCAGCAATGGCCGCAAAACTGAAGCAGTATCGCTTTCTCTTCTGCCGTGCTGCCGTCATAGTCTGGGCAAAAGCTCGAATGATTCGGGACGATTCGGCCTCACGTTAGATCGATCGCGTGAGCAAGGGGTTAAGCGGGGAACAGGCCATGAAACTCGGCATGAAACGCGGCGCAAATTCCGCCTTGCGGATCGCCGCGGTAATTGCGCTTCTGACCGGGCCGGCCGTGGCGCAATACGCCGCGCCGCCCGTATCGCAGCAGCCGCTACCGCCGCCGACCCAGGTCCCCTCTGCTCAGGTTCCCCCTGCCCAGGTTCCTCCACAGCCGCCGCCTAACCAGACCATGCAGGAGGCGCCGCCGCAGCCGGCGCCAACCAACCAGTACTCGTCGAACGAACTGATCGATGCCGGACATCGCTTCTTCGGCGGCGTCTCGCGCGGGCTTGCCATGGTTGTCGAGAAGGCGGCGAGCCAATGGGGCCAGCCCAACGGCTATGTGCTCGGCGAGGAAGCCGGCGGCGCCTTTGTCGGCGGGCTGCGCTACGGCGACGGCACACTTTACACCAAGAACGCCGGCGATTTGCGGGTGTTCTGGCAGGGCCCGAGCGTCGGCTTCGACGCCGGCGCCGACGGCGCCCGTACCATGATGCTGGTCTATAACCTGCCGCGCACCGAGGCGATCTTCGACCGCTTCGGCGGCATCAACGGATCGGCCTATTTCATAGGCGGGTTCGGCATGACGGCGCTCACCTCGAATAATATCGTGCTGGTGCCGATCCGTTCCGGCGTCGGGTTCCGGCTGGGCGCCAATCTCGGCTATCTCAAATTCACCGAGCGTCCGACCTGGAATCCGTTCTGATCCGGCGCCTCGCGCCGGACGTATTCGCTATCAATGCTTGGCGCGGCGGATCAAGTCGGTTTAGGTTAATCTTCAGCCAAAGTGGTGCGGTGCCAAGCTGCGTGGCATGATGCTGCGGCGGCGGTGGGGGTTGGAGGCGTAGAGTCATGATCGAACCGGTCATGTATTTCGGGATCGGCTTCCTGGTTGCGGCTCTGCTTTGCCTGTTATTCGTACCCCTGGTTCACAACCGCGCCGTCCGTCTGACGATGAAGCGGCTCGAAGCAGCGACCCCGCTCTCGATCGCAGAAATCCGCGCCGACAAGGACCAGCTGCGCGCCGAATTCGCGATGTCGACCCGACGGCTCGAAATGAGCGTCGAGAAGATGAAGGCCAAGACCACCTCGCAACTGGCGGAACTCGGCAAGAAGACCGACGCCATCAATCAGCTCAAGAAAGAACTCGGCGAAAAAACCGCGACGATCTTCGCGCTGGAAGCCCGCGACAAGACGCTGCGCGAGCAATTGCGCGCAACCGAAGAAGAATTCGAGATCAAGTCCGGATCCTTGCGCGAGGCCGAACGGCACCTCGCCGACAAGGAAGCGGAGCTGAACAAGCTTCTCGGCGAGCTTGGCGAGCAGACTTTGGTCGCCGACAGCCAGCGCACCGAAATCTCGGCGTTCCGCACCCAGGTCGAGGCGATGAAGATCAGTGTCGCCGATTATGAACGTTCGGTCGCGGAAACCGAGCAGCGGCTGACGCGCGAACGCGCCGATTCGCAAGCGGTGGCCGGCGATCTGACGGCGGCGCGCGGTAAGCTCGGCGATCTCGGCACCCGCACCACCGACCTCGAACGCCAGCTCTTCGTGCAGACGACCGAAGCCGAATTGCTCAGCCGCCGCGCGGAGGATCTCGAAAGCCGGCTTAACGAACAGGGCCGCATGCTCGCCGACCGCGACTATCAGCTCGATCGCATGCGGCATGAGCTTGAAGCGGCGCGGAAAGTCGAAGGCGATCTGCGCGCCGAACTGTCGACGACGGGCAACCGCAGCTCGAGCGCCGTCGATCGCTTCCGCGGCGACATCGCCCAGCTCGAGGCCCAGCTTGCCGCCGCGGTCGAAGAGCGCGCTAAATTGCAGCGCGAGATCGGCACCATGAAGCGCGACGCGGAATCGACCTGGGCGGCGGAGCGCGTCGAGAACGCGCTGCTGCGCGAACGCATCAATGATGTCGCCGCCGAAGTGGCGCGTCTGACGGCGACGCTCGAAGGCCCGGGCTCGCCGATCGAGTCGCTGCTCGCCGAAGCTTCGAGCGCCGGCCGCGGCGCCGCCAATAAAGGCGGCGAGACGGCGGCGGAAGGCGGCGACAACGGTGAGAACAAGAACACGCTCGCCGACCGCATCCGCGCCTTGCAGACCACGGCCTCGCGCGTCGCGTCGAACTAGTTTTCTTGACAGGTCATCGGCCGTACCTTAAATCGCGGCCGATCCGGACATTGGCTGGCTCATTTGGGCCGATATATCGATTTCGTGATATATCCATCAGCACCGCCGCCGATACGGGCGCTTAGCTCAGCGGGAGAGCGTTCCCTTCACACGGGAGAGGTCGTAGGTTCAATCCCTACAGCGCCCACCATTCGTCTCTAATATGTAGTTTCCTCTGCGGACTGACCGTCCTCGTCCGTCGCCTTTGACATTTCTCATCAAGTGCTCAGCAACTACGCGCGACGGGCCACGGGTTCGCCGCGTGGTTGTTCCTCCGTGAAAGTGTTAGCGTCGCGCATGCTGCATTGATTCTCCGGGAGAAGTGCAATGCGACGCCGTTCTCTTCCAAAACGCCTCGTCGGTACGACCTTGGCGTCGATTGCGCTTGCGGGCGCGGTGGGAATGGCGCAAGCCCAAGATCTGCCCGATTACATGCGGCCGATTTCTGGACACACCACGTCCAGTCCCGCCGACGTCGCAACGCAAAACGTGCTCGTGCTCAACACCGCCATGTTCGATCTCTATGGCGACGCGGCAAAGATATTTCAAAAGAACATTCTCGCGCAGCATCCCGTCATCCTCGGCCTGTTTTCCGGCGCCGGCGGCCGTTTCATTCTCTATCGGCCCGGCCAGCCGCCGCTCGAGGCGCAGTCGGTGCCGGTCGTTTATCAGCTCCTGAAATCCGTCGGCCACAGCACGATGGCGCTGGCCGAGGTGGTGGGGCCTTATCTGGATAATCCCTCCGATCAGTCGTGGCGCGGCGCGATGCTGGCCTATCGCAGCCGCATGCAGTCGGCGCTGGACGGCCTCGACGCGACGCCGATGCCGCAGGAGTGGAAGGCCAACAACAAAACGATTCTTGGGAACAACATCGCGTTCATGGACGCGTGCCTCGCCAAGGGCGCGATCTCGTTCGATGCGCTCAAAGCGTTCTCGCAAAAGCAGGGCCCCTATTTGAAGCTCAACATCACTTGGGCGGCGCAGACCCAAGTCGCGCATTGGATGACGGTCATCGGCGACTGGAAGAAGATGCTCGGCAGCGATTGGGACAAGACCTATGCCGCGAGCAACACGATCTATGTCGCGCGGCAGAACAACGTCCTGTTCAGCGTCTTGGCGCAATTCTTCGGCCCCGACGCCATCAATGACCGGCTCCTCCTGATCGAGACGATCTCGTTCACCACGACGCCTGAGGATATGCTGGACTCGCTGACGCGCATCATCGCCGATCGTTCGGTCGGCGCCCTGTTCTTCGCCAATTATCATCTCATGGACTACGAGCTGATGGGCGGCGACGCGCGCACCGCGATCATCGCGGAAGACAATAAGCGCGGCATGGCGCCGTTTCTGCCGCCGGCCGTGCCGTTCGGCTCGAAGCAATGGCCGACTTTGGTCACGCCTGGACCCGGTCCGGCGTCGATTGCCGATCTTCATTAGAGCATGATCCCGAAAAGTGGAAACCGGTTTTCGGAAAAGATCATGCTCAAGCGAAAAATCTAATCGGCGGTGCAACGGCAATATGTGCCGGCCGACGATGAAAGGTGACGGGAAATGGCGATTTCTCGACGTCGCTTTGTCACATTGGCAACGTCAAGCGGCATCGCGCTGAGCCTGTCGCGCGCGGTGGCCGCTGAGTCTGAAACGCCCGGGTTCGATACGCGCGAGACGCTGCCGGGACGTCAGAATTGGAACCCGGCGGCGAGCGGCGCGGGACGCATCGACGGCCCGGCCAAAGTCACCGGTACCAAGCTCTACGCATCGGATTTTCGTGCGTCCGATCTTCCCGGTTGGCCTGCAAATACGTCGCACGCCATGCTCCTCCGCGCCAACGATGCCACACACGTCTTTACCGGAATCGATCTGTCGCGCTTGAGCGGCAATCTCAAACCGTCGCAGGTGGTTACGGCCGCCGATCTGGCGCACGCCGGCACTCGCGTGCCTGAGTTCTATACCGGCGATCTGTTCTGTCCGGCCGGCAAAACACCGCTGTATCTCGGCCAGCCGGTGGCGCTGCTGATCTTCGAGCAGTTCGACGCCTTCGATCAGGCGCGGCTCGCGCTACGCGACGGAAAATTCCTGCAGTTCGGCGAGGAAACCGGTCCCGTCGCGGCCCCTAACTACGGCGCATTTCGTTTCACCCGTGTGGCCGGCCCAACCCCTGACGCGCCCGATATTTGCTCGCCGGTCAAGAACGGCTGGGTCAGTCCCGGACGTTTCCAGGACAGCGGGATCCCGATATGGACCCGGCTCCCGATTCCGACCGGGCGCTCCTACGCCGAAGCCGCAACCCATGGCGAGAAGATCCGCGCGGAACTTGCGGCGAGCAATCCGGCCGTTCTGGTGCTGGATCGCGAATTCGAGACCCAATCCGTCGATCCCATGTTTCTCGAGCCAGAGGGCGGCATCGCTTGGTACGATGTGAGCCGCAAATCCCTCGAACTCGTGGTCGGGGTGCAGTCTCCATACGAGGCCGCGGAATCGGTCGCGTACCTTCTGGGCGAAGCCAGTGCCGGCTTTAAGCCGGCGCGCATCAACACTTATTTCGCCTATGTCGGCGGCGGCTTCGGCGGACGCGACCATACGCCGTTCCCGCTCTACGTCGCGCTGGCGGCGATGTTCCTGCCCGGCCGTCCGGTCCGCCTCGCTCAAGATCGCTATCAGCAGTTCCAGGGCGGCATCAAACGGCACGCCTTCAAGATGCGCACGCAAATCGGGGTCGATCGGGCCAGCGGCAAGGTTGTCGCCTTCGCCGCCGACCACATTCTGGATGGCGGCGGCCTCACCAATTTCTCGCCCAGCGTAGCGACCGTCGGCGCCAATGGCGCGATCGGCATCTACGACGTTCCGAAAGTCGACGTGACCACGGTCGCGCTCCACTCGCGCGCCGTGACCGCGGGCTCGATGCGCGGCTATGGAACGCTGCAGACAATGACGGCACTGGAGACATTGGTCGATGAAGTTTGCTCGGCCCTGCCGCTCGACCCCATCGAATTCCGGCGACGCAACGCGCTCAAGAACGGCGGCCGGATCATGGCGGGAAACGCGTACAGCGTCCCGATCCGCGCGCTCGAGATCCTGGACAAGCTGGAGCAACATCAGATCTGGCAGCAGCGGGCCGCTGAGAAAGCCCGCGCCTCAGTGGAGACACTCGTGGGCACGGGCGTCGCTTGCGTCACCAAGAATTACGGCACCGGAGGCGACTCCTCGATCTCGACGGTGGAGATCGATCCGGACGGCCGGATTGCCATCCATTGCGATGGCTGCGAGATGGGCAACGGCATCGCGACGGCGATCGCCAATCGGGTCGCGGCCTATCTGGGTGGCGTCGCCGACGAAGTCGCGGTCATGCAAGTCGGCACGTTCGGTCCGCTCGCACTGGTGACCTCCGGCAACTCCTTCACGATGGACCAGGCGACACAGAGCGCCGCGCAACGCAATCCACGCTGGGTGCCGTCGGTCAGTTCGGCGACGGCTGCCTCGAGCGGCGCCCATGTCGGGACACATGCGGCGGCCGAAGCAGCGCGCGTCATATTCCGGTTCGGGTTGTGGCCGGCGGCGCTGGAATTATGGAGCATCGCGCCGACCGATCCAAAGGCCAAGGAATGGCAGGCGGCGCGCTGGAAAGACGGGCAGCTGGTCATGCCGGGATTGGCGCCGCTGGCATTGCCCGTGGTTGCAGCGAGAGCGCATGCGCGCAATTTCGTGACCGGCGCGATGGCGCATAGCTTTTCCCGCTGGGCCTGGTCGCAAGCGACGTTCATGCTCGACGGAGCGCCATGGGCGGCCGAGATCGATGCCCTCGCGGTGCGCAAGGGTGCCGGAAAATTCGCTCGGCTCGATCGCACCCGCGTCAAGTTTCCGCCCACCGATTTCAACCGGATCGGAACTACCTACACCTCGGCGTGCGGCACGTTGGTGCGTATCGAGATCGAGCGCGCTACCGCCGCGCTGCGCATCGCCAAGGCCTACAGTGTCTTCGAATGCGGCGAAGCGCTGGTACCCGAGGTCGTGCTGGGGCAAGCGCAAGGCGGCTTCGCCATGGGTGTGGGTTATGCATTGCTCGAATCGCTGCCGCCTTTCGAAGCCGGGCCCGGCAACGGGCAATGGAATCTGGGGCAATATCTCGTCGCGCGCGGGTCGGACCTGCCGTTGCGCGATCTGGAGATCGAGATGCTGCCACCTCTTCCCAATGAAGCGCCGAAGGGCATAGCGGAGGTCGTAATGATTCCGGTGGTCCCCGCGCTTCTCAACGCCATCTTCGATGCTGCCGGGCGCCGCTTCCACGCGTTGCCGGTGACTCAACGCATGATCAAGGGAGTGCTGTCGTGACGACACTGGGCATCACGATCAACGGTCGTGCCTATGGGCCGGTGGAGGTGCGGGAGGAGCTGAGCCTGAACGACTTCTTGCGCGAGTACCTGGGGTTGACCGGCACCAAGTTCGGCTGCGGCGCCGCGCAGTGCCTGAGCTGTGCGGTGATCGTCGATAACCCTGATGGCACGAGCTCCACCAGTCCCAGCTGCGTGGTATCGGCGGCAAGCTTCAACGGTAAAAGCATCCGAACGGTCGAAGGCCACGCCAAAAACGGCGAGCTTTCGGTTCTGCAAAAAGCTTTCATCGAGCACTTTGCTTTTCAGTGCGGGTATTGCACCCCTGGG
>DATHPQ010000130.1:0-18809 GCA_035483735.1 Xanthobacteraceae bacterium
TTCAGGCCGTCGCTGCTTTCGCGCAAATGATTGGCGTGATGAATGGTCCAGGTCGCGAGCCACAGCACCTTGCGCTCGAGTTCGGTGAGGATTTGCAGGTCTCGTGGCATTGTCGTCTTTCGCGCCCCCTAAACTATCCGCTTGGATGATGGCGTCACCCACCACAACAACCTTCGGCGCATCAGAAACGCTCGTCGTAATTTCATAGTGCCACCGCGGGCAGGCCAAACCTCGTGACAATCATGAAAACGAAGAAAATGTTTCCAGCTGGTGCAAGAAAGCAATAACGAAAATAAACCGCGAGCGGAGACAGTGGCCCATGATCACCGGACGAAGCGCCGATAGAATTCAAATCGAGCGGCCCAGCAATTAGCTCTATTGGGACTACAAATGTCAAAGCCAACAATGCGACGAAGAGCAAATTTCTCTTCACGGACGTGGGTCCGGCCGAGCTAAAATCAACTCTTGTAATGAGGAGACGGCATATCAACGTGAAAAATATCGCCTGAACAATGATGTTCATCAGAGAAATTGAAAATAGAATTGGAAAATCACTTGTGGCACCAACAACGTCGAAAAACTGTCGATACCGCCACAGTATCGGCAGGTAATCCGCCAAGACCGTCAGTTTTTCATATATCGCCTCCGCGATCGACGTCACTGTATAAAACAAGACTGACAGCGCCGCCATAATCGCGAACTGAAGGATCGACATGCGAGCGACACTAATCAGCAGCGACACTGGGTTAGTGAGATCAATCCGTGTGCGCTCTGTTTCCTCTCCAACGGGGAACCTCATGGCTTTCATTCCAATTCCACCGTCTCGAAATCCGCCGGCAGGATGATTTCAAGAAGCTCGCAATCCTCGGAATAGTCGAGCACGGCGTGTTTGATCTTGGGCGGCTGCAGCCAGCACGAGCCCTCGCGCATGGTGACGATACCGGCGCCGTCATATTCGCCCTTGATCCAGCCCTTGAGCACATAGACCATCTGAAATTCGACGTCGTGATAGTGCCGCTTTGACACTTCCGCCGGATCGCAGGGCGGGACCATCCTGATGACATGCGCCCGCGCCAAGCCGTTGGTCGCAGCCGCAATGCCGAGGTCGCGGTACTGCGCATAACGGCGCAAACCGATTTCGAAAGCATCGGGTGAATGGTGGCTGGCGACGAAAGTTTGCTTGCGCGGTGGCGCCTTCGCGGCCGGCTTGTGCTGGCGCTTGCCGCTTGCAGCCGCACGGCGACTGGTGGACGATCGGCGGCGCGCGATCCGCGCCGTGTGACCTTTCTTCCTGCTTGCCGGTTTTTGCTTGGCTCCTGCTTTTGTTCTTGCCTTTGTTCTTGCCATTGGCTTCCTCCCTAGAATTGCAGAGCGCCATTGTGACGAATGACGGCCGAACGCGCGTCGTCGGGCTTGCGCGCGCCCAATTGCCCAAGCGCGGCCTGGGTCTCTTCGATGAGAAGATCGATGACGTGGCCGGGTCCCTCCTCACCGAGTGCGCCGAGGCCCCACAAGAACGCTTTGCCGGCGAAGGCGGCCGCAGCACCGAGCGCATAAGCGCGGATGACGTCGGTGCCGCTGCGGACGCCGGAATCCATCATCACGGTGGCGCGCTTGCCGACCTGTTTGACGATCGCCGGCAGCGCGTCGATCGCCGCCGGCAAAGCTTCGATCTGGCGGCCACCGTGATTTGAAACAAACAAGCCATCAACGCCGAGCGAGATTGCCTTCTCGGCGTCCTGTGGATGCAGAATGCCCTTGACGATGAGTGTCTTCTTCCAGCGATCGCGATATTTGGCGACTTCCTCCCAGGTGAAAGCGCCGCCCATTTCACGCTTGGCAAAGGCGATGACGTCGTTGATCGAAGGGTTGATGCCGGCATAGCTGCGGAGACTTGCAAAGCGCGGGATGCCGTTTCGCCACAACGCCATGCTCCAGCCCGGCGACATCGCCATCTGCGCGAGCATCTTCAGATCGGGCTGGAACGCGCCGCCGAGACCGACCACCACTTCGCGCGCCCGCGTCGTGCGCACCGGCACGTCGAGCGTCAGCACCAGTGCGCTGCAGGCGGTCGCCGCAGCGCGTTGCACCAGATCGAAGCCGATGGCGTGATCGTTATTGGCGGCGCGGTAGAGCTGAAACCAGCAGACATCCGGCGCGATTTCGGCAATCTCTTCGATGGTCGCGCCGCCCGCCATGCCGAGCACATAAGGCACGCGCGCGCGTTGCGCGGCCCGGGCGAGATGCCTGTCGGCGCCAGGCCAGACAATCGCCGGACCGCCCATCGGCGCGATGCCGATCGGCGCCGCATAACGGCGGCCGAACAGTTCGATGTCGCAGGGCGGCAGCGACGGCACGATGCCGTAGCGCGGCACCAGCTCGACCGCGTCGAGCGCCGTCCAGTTGCGCTTGATGCCGGCGTCGTCCTTCCCCGAGCCGCCGTCGCCATATTCGAAGGCAAAATGCGGCAGGCCGCGGCGCGCGCCGCGGCGCAGATAATCAATGGTCGGATAGCGGCGGTAGAGTTCGCTGTAACGCGGATTGGAATTCTTCCCGACCGCCGGCGGGGTCAGGTTTCGCGGCGCGATAATCGCCGATGTGTCGTGCATGGGCGTTTCTCCCGTGGCGCATTATAGCCACGCGCGGACCGCGCTAGAAATGGCTGTAAGACGATCGCGTGAAGGCGAGAGGCTTGCCGTCGCGGATAAAGCGGGCACCCTCCCCGGCCATGATGCGGCCGATTTCGGTCACGGCGACGCCGGCCTTGTCCGCTGCCGCGCAAAGCGCCGCGAGCCTCTCAGGTTTCAGCGTCAGCACGATTTCGTAATCGTCGCCGCCGGTAAGCGCGGTTTCGATCAGCGCCGGATCGGCAGCGATGGCGGTTCGCGCGGCTTGCGAAAACGGCACGCGCGCCACATCGATCTCCACCGCCACGCCCGAGGCGCGGCCCAGTTTGGCGATATCGCCCACTAAGCCGTCGGACACGTCCATGGCGGACGCCGCATACTGCAGGACAGCGTCGGCGAGCGCGTTGCGCGGCTCCGGCAACAAATAGCGCTGTTGGAGATGCGCCAGCATGGTCTCGGTCAACCGCCAGCGTTGTGCCAGGCTAGGATCGCGGCGCAACCGGACGCCGAGCGCGGAATCTCCGATCGTGCCGGTGACAACGACGCTATCGCCGGCTTTGGCGGTCGAGCGCCGCACCATGGCGCCCTTCGGCACCGCGCCGAATGCCGTGATCGACGCCGCAATCGGCCCCGGCGTGCGGTCGGTGTCGCCGCCGAGGAGCGGACAGCCGTAATCCTTGGCATCGTCGCCGAGACCCGCGGCAAAGCTCGCGATCCAGGCGTCATCGACATTTCCCGGCAGCGAAACCGAAATAAGAAAACCAACCGGCTTCGCGCCCTTTGCCGCCAGATCGGACAGGTTCATCCGCAGCACTTTGCGGGCGATTTTATCCGGCGGGTCATCGGGAAAAAAATGCACGCCGGCGATGACGCCGTCAGTGGTCACGACGAGGTCGGAGCCTGGCGGCGGCGTGATAACGGCCGCGTCGTCAGTCAAGCGAAATGCGCCGGGATCGGTCGCGAGCGGAGCGAAATGGCGCGCGATCAGACGGTCTTCGGCTGACGGTCCGTCAGACATCGCGGCTAAGCCGGGCCGCCGGCAATTTCAGCGGCGCGGAATTGGCGCGCCAATTGATCGAGGACGGCGTTGACCATGCCGGTCTCCTCCTTGTCGACGAAAGCGCCGGCGACATCGACATATTCCGACATCACCACGCGAGCGGGCACGTCTTTGCGGCAGGCAAGCTCATAGGCTCCGGCGCGCAGCACCGCGCGCAGCAGCGCCTCGATCCGCTTGAGCGGCCAGCCGCGCGTCAGCACGGCATCTATTTTCGGATCAAGGCTCATTTGCTCGCGCACGACGCCCGAGACGATGTCGCGGAAATAGGCCGCTTCGGCCGGCAGATATTTTGCGCCTTCGACTTCGCCGCCGAGCCAATGGCTTTCGAACTCCGCCATGATCTCGTTCACGCCCGTGCCGGCAAGATCCATCTGATACAGCGCCTGGACCGCCGCGAGCCGCGCCGCGCCGCGCTTATTCGCCTTGCGTGCGTCTTGGACGTTTCGCTCGGCATCGGACATGTCAGCGTTTCCCGAGGCGCTTCTTGAGGCCGACCAGCGTCAGCGTGGCGCGCGCAGCGCCGCCGCCTTTGTCTTGATCGTCGACGCTGGCGCGCGCCTTGGCCTGGGCCTCGTTCTCGACGGTGATGATGCCGTTGCCGATCGGAATTCCTCGGGCGACGGACAGGTCCAAAAGCCCGCGCGCGGATTCATGCGAGACGATTTCAAAATGGATTGTTTCGCCGCGAATGACGCAGCCGAGCGCCACCGCGCCATCATAGGGCCGACGCTTCTTCTGCGCCGCATCGAGCGCAATCGCAATCGCTGTTGGGATTTCGAGCGAGCCCGGCACGCTGATGCAGTCGAATAGCGCGCCGGCTTCGTGCAGGGCTTTCTTTGCGCCGGCGAGCAGTGCGTCGGCAATATCGTCGTAATAGCGCGCCTCGACGACGAGAATGCGCGCACCTTTGACGCTTGTGCTGTCGCGCCTGTTGTTGCGCTTTGCTTGCCGCGGCCCGGCCATCGCTAAAACCCTTTGAACTGGCGTGCGGTCCTAGCAAGCGCGGCGTAGCCGAACAAGCGGGCCATCAGTGCTGTTTTGCCGTGTCGAGAAGCCGCGCGGCATAGCGCGCCATCTGATCGACTTCGAGATTGACGCGCGCGCCGACCTGCAGCGCACCGAAAGTCGTGACTTTCAGGGTGTGCGGAATAAGGAGGACCGAGAACGTATCGCCTTTCACTTCATTAACCGTAAGCGAAATGCCGTCGAGCGTGATCGAGCCTTTCGGCGCGATGAAGCGCGCCAGTTCCGCCGGCACGCGAAATGTCAGACCTGAACTGTCGAGGAAGTCGTCGCGTGCGATCAGTTCGGCAATGCCGTCGACATGGCCCGAGACCATGTGACCGCCGAGTTCGTCGCCGAGCCGCAGCGCCCGTTCGAGATTGAGCTTGGTGCCGTGTCGCCACGTCCCGGCGGTGGTCAGCCGCAAGGTCTCGGCGGCGGCATCGACGGCAAAGAAGGCGCGATTGCCCTTGAGTCCGCGTTCGACCACCGTAAGGCAGGTTCCCGAACAGGCAATGGACGCTCCGATGTCGATTGAGCCCGGATTGTAGGAGCAGCCGATGGTTATCCGGCGCAGGTTTTCAGCCTTTTCCTGAACCTCAATGATCTCGCCTGAGTCGCTGACAATACCCGTGAACATCAATCACCTGCGCTCATAAGTCTCTTGCCGATCAGGCCCAACGGACTCGGTTGCGATTAACTTCAGACGCTGTTTGAGCATCGCCAAGGCGTCCGCATCAAGCGCTTCAATTCCGTCCGCGCCAACGATCTTATCGGAATGAAACAGCACGGCCTCGTCGATCAGGTCGGCTTTAATCAAAGCGGCGGCTAGCGTCGGCCCACCTTCGACCATCAGCCGCGTGACGCCCTTGGCCGACAGAAAGCCCAAGGCATCTTTGAGATCGAGTAAACCCGTGCTGTCGGGCGAGCGCAGCACTTCGACGCCGAGCGGCAGCAGCTGGAATTCGGCATCTTGCGGCGCGGACATGCCGGCGATCGCCCAAACCGGCGTCTCGTAGGCGCTCTTCACCAGACGCGAGTTCAACGGCAGCCGCAGCATGCTGTCGGCGACGATCCGCACCGGCGAATCCTTTGCCATGCCCGGCAGCCGACAGGTCAGCATCGGATCGTCGGCAAGCGCGGTGCCGATGCCGATCATGATCGCGTCGTTCTGCGCGCGCAGAAGATGCACGCGGTCGCGCACCGCGTCACCGGTGATCGCGACCGGCCGCCGCTCGGCAGCGCCGACTTTGCCGTCGGCGGAGATCGCGAGCTTGAGCATCACATAAGGGCGGCCGCGGGTCACGCGGCTGATGTGCCCGGCATGATCGTGTCGAGCCTCGTCCGCGCCAATGCCGACGTCGACCGCAATACCGGCGGCGCGTAGCCGCGTGTGGCCTTGGCCGGCCACTTCGGGATTGGGATCCTCGATCGCAGAGACGACGCGCGCAATTCCGGCGGCAATCACCGCGTCAGCGCAAGGCGGCGACTTGCCAAAATGCGAACATGGCTCCAGCGTCACATAGAGCGTCGCGCCGCGCGCTGCGGGCCCTGCCCTGCGCAACGCCTCGACCTCGGCATGCGGGCGGCCACCCGGCTGGGTCCAGCCGCGGCCAACAATCACGCCGTCTTTGACGATCAGGGCACCGACAGCGGGATTGGGCCAGGTACGGCCGAAACCCCGGCGGCCGAGGCTCAGAGCAAGCTCCATGAAGCGCAGATCGTCGGCAGCAGCGCTTGCTTGCACGCCCCTCTGCGCGCTCACTCCGCCGCCTCATCCCCCGACAGTTCGGCGAGCGCAGCCTCAAAATCCTTGGCTTCGCGGAAATTGCGATAGACCGAGGCGAAGCGCACATAGGCGACGTCATCGAGATCGCGCAGATGCGCCATCACCGTCTCGCCGATGCTTTCCGACGACACTTCGCTTTCGCCGAGACTTTCCAATTCGCGGACGATCTTCGACACCATGTGATCGATGCGTTCGGGCTCGACCGGCCGCTTGCGACAGGCGATCTGCATCGAACGCAACAGCTTGTCACGATCGAACGGCACGCGCCGGCCGTTGCGCTTGATCACCACGAGCTCGCGCAGTTGCACCCGCTCGAAGGTGGTGAAGCGGAAATTGCAGGCGAGACAGACCCGGCGGCGGCGGATGACAGATGAATCTTCTGTCGGCCGCGAATCCTTCACCTGGGTGTCGAGGCTCGAACAGCTTGGACAACGCATGGCCTTACCCCTTCGGCGCTACCCTCTGGTCCTAGCCCTCGTAAATCGGAAACCGGCTCACCAGGCGCTTGACCTTTTCGCGCACGCTCGCCTCGGCTTGCGCATCTTCCTCGGCGCCTTTTTGCGAGAGTGCATCAAGCACTTCGGCGATCAAGTCGCCAATCTGCCTGAATTCGGCAATGCCGAATCCACGCGTCGTGCCGGCCGGCGTGCCGAGCCGCACACCCGACGTGACCATGGGTTTTTGCGGATCGAACGGAATGCCGTTCTTGTTGCAAGTGATGTGCGCGCGGCCGAGCGCGA
Organism: Xanthobacteraceae bacterium; assembly: GCA_035483735.1. Classification (GTDB taxonomy): domain Bacteria; phylum Pseudomonadota; class Alphaproteobacteria; order Rhizobiales; family Xanthobacteraceae; genus BOG-931. The sequence goes on from DATHPQ010000130.1 coordinate 7,219, forward strand.
TCTCCGCGACCTTGCCGGTCAGATTCTTGCGCCGCAGATCGACCAGCATCAGATGCGTGTCGGTGCCGCCGGAGACGATATCGAGACCGCGGTTCTTCAAGGTTTCGGCGAGCGCCTTCGCATTCTCGACCACGCTCTTGGCGTAGAGCTTGAACGACGGCCGCAGCGCCTCGCCGAAGGCCACCGCCTTCGCTGCGATCACATGCATCAGCGGACCGCCCTGCATGCCGGGGAACACCGCCGAATTGAGCTTCTTCGCCAGTTCCTCGTCATTGGTCAGGATCGTGCCGCCGCGCGGGCCGCGCAGCGTCTTGTGCGTCGTGGTTGTCACCACATGCGCATGCGGAAACGGGCTCGGATGTGCGCCGCCGGCAACGAGGCCGGCGAAATGCGCCATGTCGACCATCAGATAGGCGCCGACTTCATCGGCAATTTCGCGGAAGCGGCGGAAGTCGATGATCCGCGGATAGGCCGAGCCGCCGGCGACGATCACCTTCGGCCGATACTCTTTGGCCAGCCGCTCCACCTCCTCCATGTCGATGAGGTTGGTGTCGCGGGTGACGCCGTAAGGCACCACCTTGAACCACTTGCCGGACAGATTGACCGGCGAGCCATGGGTCAGATGCCCGCCGGCGGCGAGATTGAGCCCCATGAATGTGTCGCCCGGCTGCATCAGCGCCATGAACACTTCGGCATTGGCCGAGGCGCCGGAATGCGGCTGCACATTGGCGAAGGCGCAGCCAAACAATTTGGTCACGCGATCGATCGCAAGCCGTTCTGCGACATCGACATATTGGCAGCCGCCGTAATAGCGCTTACCCGGCAGGCCTTCGGCATATTTATTGGTCAGAACCGAGCCTTGCGCCTCGAGCACAGCGCGGCTGACGATGTTTTCGGACGCGATCAGCTCGATTTCATCGCGCTGGCGGCCGAGCTCAAGCTTGATCGCTTCGGCGATCTCGGGATCGCTCTCAGCGACGCCGGCGGAGAAGAAATCCTCTTCCGTGACATTGGCTTGATGGATGACCGACATAACCTTCTCTGCCTCGATTTCCGCCTTATCGGCGCGGTAAGACGCCTGCAGCGGTGATACACCGCCGTCCCCGCGCACGCCAGCGCCGCACCGCTAGTTAGCCCAAGTCTTGGGATATTTCAGCGTATGTTGCCGCTATATTTAGGGATTTTGCCGCCGCGCCCGCCCAACCACCAAAGTCTGGTCGGCTAAAGTTTTGTCGTCGCCGGGATCGCCGGCGCGCCGAGCCCGTCACGGCTGTAGATATCCTCACGAAACTGCACGACGCCGTCCGACGCCGCCCAGGCGGTCACATAGACCCAATGCAGCGGCACCGGCTTGGTGAGCTGCGCATCCTTGCGGTCGCCGGATTTGATGACCCGGTCGATGTCTTCCGGCGCCCAGCCCTTGGTTTCGTCAAGAAGCCAACCGACCAGTTCACGGACGTTCTGCACCCGCATACAGCCCGAGGAATGAAAGCGGAAATCGTCGCCGAACAAATTCTTCAGCGGCGTGTCGTGCATATAGACGCCGTAGGCGCTGGGGAAATTGATGCGGATCGTGCCCAGCGAATTCTTGGCGCCGGGGTCCTGCTTGAACGTGTAATTGGTCGCGTCCGTCGAGTACCAATTGATATCCGAGGGCTGCAGCTCCCTTTGCTTGCCGTCCAGAATGCGGATGTGGTTGTCGGTCAGATAGTCCGGCTGATCCTGCATTTTCGGGATCAGATCCTTGCGCACGATCGAGGCCGGCACGGTCCAATACGGATTGAAATTGATCTGGATGATCTTGCTGTTGATGTCGGGCGACGGCCGGTCGGGCTTGCCGGCGACGGCGGCGTGCCGCGACACCACCACGTCGTTCTGGATCGCTTCGACGCGGGCCGCCGGGATATTGGCGACGACGTAACGCGGCCCGAGATTGGTGGAGAGCGTCTTGAGCCGCTCGATATTGATCTTGAGCTGATCGCGCCGCGTTGTTGCCGGCACATTGAGCGCATCGAGCGTCGCCTCGCGCACGATGCCGTCGATGGTGAGGCCGTGGCGCGCCTGAAACCGCCGCACCGCCTCCTCGACATAGGAATCGTAAATATCGTTGCCAACCGCGCTCGAATCGAGATCGCCTGACGCCGAAAGCCGCCCGCGCAGATCGGCCACGCTCGGATGCCGATTGCCCAGCCGCAATTCATCGACCTTCGGCACGGTCGGCCAGCCGCCGCGCGTGACGATCCCGTCATAGGTCTCCATCGCGTGCGCTGTGGTTTCCGCGGTCGCTGCCGAAAGCGTCGGCGCGGAGGCCCGCGGCATGTGAATGGTGCGCGAGGCCTGGTCGAAGCTCTGGCCGAACTCGCCGTGGTCGGTCTCGCCGATCAAGGCATTGAGAGGCTGGTCTTCGGCCAACGCCCTGCCGACAACCGCGCCTGCCGTCGCCGCGCCGGCAAGCCCGCGCAGAAATAAACGCCGCGAAAAATTATGTTGCGATCCGCTCATAGAGCGCTCAGTCCGCTAAAGCGTGCCGGCTGCATGCGCGCCGGTCCACGAAGCCGCCCCCACGGCCGAACTAGCATGGCAGCAGACCGAACCAAAGACCCTTAGCCCGCTGCAGCACATTCGTTTTCTGCATGGCCGGCTGGGCGGTTTTGTGACGGCGTCTCGCCCGCCGTGCTTAACTGGCGCAAACGGCGCTGCCGATACTTTAGTCACAATGGACGGCACGCCGGCGCGTAGAACCATAGCGGTCGCGTGTCTGAGGCAGGAACGACCATGGGCATGATCAAACTGATCGCAGCTCCGATCCGGAGCATTCTGCGATTCCCGCTGTTTCAACTGGCGGTCGTCCTTGTCATCGTTCTGGCGCTGCAAGCCGCCGACGACAGTTCCGCTTTCGGCAAAATATACAATGGCTTGGACAGGCTTGTTGATCTCAGCATCCAGCTCTGTGGGCAGCTGTTCGAAATAAAATCCTTCACGCGATCGGGGCTCACCGTGAGCCTGATGATCGGATACGTTTATCTCGTCGGTCTCATTCTCCTGTTTGTGCTGCGCGTCCTGACCGGACTCATTGTCGATCTCCTTGGTTGGAGCAACGCGTTCGGGCTCCGGCATGCCATTGCCCGCGAGCGCGGCATCGCGGCTTACCGCGCCTGGGTGCCGCTTGAGCGCATCCGGCCGGCGGCTGTCCCGCAGGATCAATGGGAAGAGACCTATGCCTGGCCGGCCGACGACAAGCCGCCCTATGCGCCGCTATGGCAACGGGCGTTGCGAGGGCTGCTCAGCTATTTGCTCGTTCTTCTTGCCGCGGCGATTGTAGTTCAATTGTTTACGCCGTTTCCGGTTCTTACCTGGATCGGCAAACTCTGGCACATGCTGGTTGGCGGAGCCGCGTGAGTGAACGCAAAAGACAGTGAACGCAAAAAGGCCCCGGCATCGAGGCCGGGGCTAAGTACGTACGCCAGTACATGGGAAATCAGACTCTAACTCTGGGCGAATGAAGTCGCCGCCGGCCCCGAAAGCGCTCCCCGAGTTTGGTCTCGGGGAGCTTGACTTCGGGATCGCGCCCGCCTCGATGTTAGAGGCGATAGAGGATCTGATCAGTCCAGAACCGCTCGAGCCGGTGCAGCGCCTTGTTGAGAACGCTGAACTCGTCGGCATTGATGCCGCCGACCTGCTCCACCGTGCGCACGTGCTTCTGATAGAGCGCGTCCACGGCGTCACGGACCTCGATGCCCTTCTGGGTGAGCTTGATGCGCACCGAACGGCGATCGACCCGCGAGCGCTGGTGATCGAGGAAGCCCATTTCGACGAGCTTCTTGAGGTTGTAGGAGACGTTGGAGCCGAGATAGTAACCGCGCGTGCGCAACTCGCCGGCGGTGAGCTCCTTGTCGCCGATATTGTACAACAGCAGCGCCTGCACCGAATTGATGTCGGCACGGCCGCGGCGGTCGAATTCGTCTTTGATGACGTCGAGCAAGCGCCGATGCAGACGCTCGACAAGAGTCAAAGCCTCAAGATAGTGCGGGCGGATATGGTCGAAACGCGCCTCACGATCGGCGGTATCGACCGTCTTTGCGACGGCTTTCATGTTGACGCCTTTCCCAAGCCAATTTTGTATCAAGTCTTATCTTTATCGACGGGCCCTGTTTCCCGCCGTATCGCGCCAACATACCGATGAGGGTCTAAGATCAGTTTAAATAACACGCTAAAAATAACGTTTATTCGTGCGGCCGCCGGTGATTTATTGCCGCTAAAATTGTGGCAAATGGCTACACGCTTTATTCACCGAAAGCTTTCGGCAAATCCACGACAATCCGATCGGCAAAACGAAGCACATCTAGATCGCAGGAGTCGCGCCGGCCGAAAAGATGATATCTGTTGCGCGCGATAAGATCGTAAACAAGGTCGCGCGCGCCGCGCGGCACGAAGTGCAGGAGGCCGATCCATCGCCATCTCGGCAATCGTGAAAGGACGGCGAGCGCCGCGTCCGAACGCCGGTACAGGCGGCCGCCTGTGACGAGCGCGTTGGTGTCCGGATTGCCCGGATCGATGCCGCATGCTTGCGCCAGACGTCGCCCATAGGGCGATTGGATCGGCGTGAAGCGGAGGTCGGCGTCGCGCCGCATCACGAATTTCACCCAGCCCGAACAAAGAATACAGACGCCGTCGTAAAGAATCATGCCGTCGTCCGGCCACCCGCAAGGCTCGCCAGTTATCGGCCCGCTGACGTTCGGCTCGCTCATCATCGGTTCTCGAGGAGAGCGAGCGCGATCAGCATCAGAACGATGGCCGGCCCGGTCTTCACCAGCGCGCCGAGAGGCTCGATCCAAAGGTCTGGCGTCAAGACAGCTGCGCCGATCATGTAGGCCAGCGAGACGAAGATCCCGACGACGAGTGCCATGGCGGATGATCTGCGGATAGCGATGCCGATGCCGATCGAGATGTCGATCAGACTGCTGATGACGGTGACCGCCTTGGCCGAGAAAAGCGCAAATCCGTGACTCGTGAGAATACCCGTCGCGGCATCGAATGCGGCCGTCAGTGCGATCAAGCCGGAGAAGACCCAGAAAATAACAAGTGATGCCAGGATCAGCGGCTTGATCAGATAGAGTCGCGCGAACCATTTCTCCTGCACGTCGGCCGCGATGTTGCCCACCGAAGCAGCGAGCGGCATCGGCTCGATCGCGGTCGCAGCAATCCAAGGCTCGGGATTGCCGGCCACACCGCGCTGCATTTCCTCAAGCGCGGTGGTGCGGATCGGCGGCGCCCAGCCAAGATATGCAACCAAGTCCCCTGCCTTCGACCCGAGCTTCAAGAGCCACGTCGGCAAAGTCAGTACGCCTTTCGGGCCGCCGAGACGCCGGCGAAAGGCTTCGAGAACGTCGCCGGTTGTCGTTTTGTCCCGCGTCATCACCTCCCAAAGCGCACTCCAGCGGTGCTCGCCCTCGGCGAAGCAGTCCGCCACATATGCGATCGTGCGCGCGATGTCGCTTGCATCCGTTGTGGCGAATTGCCGTTGTGCATAGTCGGCGGGAAACTTGAACGGCAACATCGCCAAAGCGCGAATGAGCGCGCTGCTGCCATACGCCGCGTTTGCGATCACAAAGGCCGGGCGAAGAATGACAAACGGGACAGGGCCGCTCTGAATGACGTGTTCCCCTTCGCGCCTGGTCCGGCTGAAAAGGGTTCGGTCGTCGGCGTCGCGGCCGGGAATAGAAATGTGGATGAGTAAAGCGGGCTCTCGGCGCGAACCCAATACGCCGACCAAGCGCTCTACAAAAGCTCGGTGCACCATATCGGTCGCGCCGCCGGGGCCGTCCTGCAATATGCCGACGCAATTCACGACAATTTCGGCGCGACTATCGTCGAGGAGCATGTTTAGCGCGGCATTATCGAGATCGACGATCGCGGCTTCGACGGCCATGGTGCCGAATGCCGCTTTTTGCGCAGCGCTGAAGCGGCGCGCAATCGCAACGACCGGGAATCCAGCGCGGGAAAGCGAGGCAGCAATCGCCTCGCCGATCAGGCCGGACGCGCCGAGGATGGCGATGGTCAGATGCGATCTCGTCATTGTCGCTCGGGAAACGTGACGCTCAGAAAGTCGGTTTGGCGATCATCAGCCAAATGATCGCCAAGACCGAACCGAAGCCAGGGAAACCGAACGCGAACCACAGCCAGAACAACTGATGATAGGTCGCGGGAAGCGGCGCTCCGGATTTCGATGCGGCCGTAGCAATATCGCGCATGCGCATCTGCATCCATACCACCGGAAGCCAGAACGCACCCGCGACCCCATAGAGCACAAGCGAGACGACGATCCAGCCTTCGGTGAAGGGCACTCCGGCCTCGCGCATAAGCAGATAACCGGTGACCGGCTGTACTGCGATGGCTGTTGCTGTGAATATGAAATCCGCGAGCACCACCGCCGCCGCGGTCCGCGCGACAAAGCCTGCGTCGCGGCTCATATGCGCGACCAGCATAAAGAAGGCGATGCCGGCGCCGGTACCGAGAATGACGGTAGCACCAACGACGTGCAGGAATTTGATGAGATCGTAGATCACGGCGCGCGGGCTTTCGGCTTCATGACAGCACCACCGGCCCGCAGGCCGCTCGCGAAGCGAGCGAAAGATGGTGGGAGAGGTAGGACTCGAACCTACGAAGGCGTAAGCCAGCGGATTTACAGTCCGCCCCCTTTGCCACTCGGGACACTCTCCCGGAACCACCGGCCGTGGGCCAGTCAGATGGCCACAGCCGGCCGCCCGGCCGAGGGCGCTATATGGTTGGCGCGCCAAAACTAGTCAATCGAAAAGGGACGATTTGCCATCGCTTACGCCGCATGACAGAAGCGGCCTTTGGCGAACAAACGTCAACCAACACATGCGCGAACGCAAATGGCAGGGCAAACGGCCGGCAAAGCCCGGGGACAAGCCCTACGGCAAAACAGGCGGATTCCGCCAGGGCGGCGGCGGTCGACGCGGGGCCGTGCGGGAGAAATGGCGCGATCGGGGCGACGCGCCGACCGACGTGATCCTTTACGGCTGGCACTCGGTGACGGCGGCGCTCGCCAATCCGGCCCGTCATATCCGGCGGCTATTGGTGACGGAAAATGCGCTGCGGCGTCTGACCGAGGAAGGCGTCGCGTTGCGCCTCGCTCCGGACGTGGTGCGACCGGACGCGATTGCGGCACGGCTGACGCCGGATGCGGTGCATCAAGGGCTTCTGGCCGAGGCCGATCCGCTCCCCTCGCCCAGCATCGAAACCTTGGATCCCTCCGGCATCGTGCTTGTGCTCGATCAGATCACCGATCCGCATAATGTCGGCGCCATCATGCGCACGGCAGCGGCCTTCGCCGTCGCCGCCATTGTCACTACGGCGCGGCACAGCCCGGATGCGACCGGCGTTCTTGCCAAGTCCGCCTCCGGCGCGCTTGAACTCGTGCCGATCGTCATCGTGCAGAATCTTGCGCGCGCGCTGGCCGGGCTGAAAGAACGCGGCTTTCTCACCGTGGGACTCGACTCGAGCGCGCCGGATGATCTCGCCGCCGTTCCGCTGCGCGCGCCGCTGGCGCTGGTGCTCGGCGCCGAAGGCAAAGGGCTTCGCCAATTGACCGGCGAGACCTGCGATCGCCTGGCGCGGCTCGATCTGCCGGGCGAGATCAAGAGTCTCAATGTATCGAACGCCGCGGCGCTTGCGCTCTACATCGCTTCGCGCGCGACGGCTTAATTGAAAGTGCTCGTTGAAAAACAAAGGCCCGCAACGCGCGGGCCTTCGCAGATCTTTTGATCGGTCGCTGGCGCGCGATCAGCCGTGCCAACCGACCGGACGATGCCAATAGCCGCGATAGGGCCCGCCGTAATAGCGCGGATGCGCATAGATCGGCGCACGATAGGCGTAGTGCGGACGATAGTAGAGATGCGAGTAATACGGCGGCGGAACCGGTGCCGGGCCGTAGCCGTATCCCGGAACGTAGGGATAATTGGCGGCGGGCGCATAGGCCGTGTCCGGTGAATAAGTCGCGTAAGGCTGCATCAAGCCCGGGCCATCATAGACCGGACCCTGATTGACCACATAAAGCGGCGAGACACCGCAATTGTTGCAGCGGCCGGGAGTCCAGCCACCACCCCAACCACCGCCACCCCAACCACCGCCGCCCCAACCGACAGCGCCGCAATTGCCGCAGCCGACGCTCCAGGAGACGGAGCCGCAGCACGTGCTCCAATTGGACGACCAGCCGCCGCAGCAACCGCCGCCATTGCCCCAATACGACGTGCCGCCCCAGGCGGAGCCGCAGCAGGTATTGACGGCGATCGGCGCCGGCGCGACCGGCTGGGAATAGACCACGGCCGCCGTCGGCGCGCCGCAATTGCCGCAGCCGCCATAAGCGACGGGCGTGACTTCGGTATAGGCGACCGGGGCGGCATAGCCCCCCCAACCGCCGCAGCAGGCCGACGCCATCGACGTCATGCCGACTGTGAACAATGTGGCGAGAGCCACAAAGACAACGCGGTGAAACGACATGTTACTCCCCTACTGACTTGCCCCCCGCGAGGGAGGCTGATGGGGCAAGCCGTTCCGCGGCCTGCCGGAAAAAGCTACTTGCCGTGCCCTCCGTGGCCGTGGCGGCGCCTTCCAGGCCCCCAGCCGGTGTAAACGTCGACGTTCGGCGTGGGATAATTCGGCGGCATGATCGTCACCGGCTCGCTGTTACCTGAGCTCGATGACCAGCTGCGATAATAGGTCGGCGCCGGCGGCGGCAACGGCCGGTTAGCTGGCGGAATAATTTCGAGCCGGCCGTAGCCCGGACGCTTGTTGTCCTTAGGGTAGTAGCCAGGCACGACGCCGGTCGGATAAGCGGTCAAGAGCGGCCGATAGACCACGGTCGGCGCTACGAGCCCTGGCCGGTCGAGGCCGAACTCGCCCTCGACGATGCCGTAAGACGCGTCGATGCCATTGATGATGACCGGGACCCCGGGCTTGCCTGGAATAACGATTTCCGGCTCGCGCTGCGCCAGCGCGGGCGACGCGGTCACCGCTAGTAGTAAAGCCGCACAGACGAGACGCATAAGCACCCGCAGACGCACAAGTCTGCCGGCACAGTACGGAAGCGGCGGCGGGAATTGGTTTATAAGCGGCAACGAGAGATACTGAATTATTTAGTAAGATTAATCGCTTACTACCAACGCTGAGCGGCGGAGCGCAAACGCGCGTGTTGCTCTGCAGCAAAACACGATACGATTCGCCGCCGCTCTGCCCTCTCCCAACACACGACTTTTGACTTACGACCTCTGGCGGACAGACAGCGCCATGACGCGCGTCTAACGTGCGTGATGGGTTGCCGCGCGTGAGACGACGTCACGCAAAACTGCAGCCCGGCGACAACAAAACTTGGGGGAGGTCACCCATGACCACAATGGCAGTCAATGCGCCACGCACTGGCGGCATGACAAGCCAAGAGCGACTCGTCATTTTCGCTTCTTCGCTTGGCACCGTTTTCGAATGGTACGACTTTTACATCTACGGCACGCTGGCCGTGTTCTTGGCGAAATACTTCTTCGCCAATGTGCCGGCGAATGTCGCCTTCATCTTCACGCTGCTGGCTTTCGCGGCCGGCTTTGCGGTGCGCCCATTCGGCGCGCTGATCTTCGGCCGCTTTGGCGACTTGATCGGCCGCAAATACACCTTCCTCGTCACCATGAGCCTAATGGGCATCGGCACATTCTTCATCGGCGTGCTGCCGGGCTATGCCTCGTGGGGAATTCTGGCGCCGATCGTGCTGATTGCGCTGCGCCTGGTCCAAGGTCTCGCCCTTGGCGGCGAATATGGCGGCGCCGCGATTTACGTCGCTGAGCACGCGCCGGCCAATAAGCGCGGCTATTACACGTCGTGGATCCAGACGACCGCAACGCTCGGCCTGTTCATGGCGATCCTTCTGGTGCTCGGCATCCGCACCTGGATGGGCGAAGCCGCGTTCGGCGACTGGGGCTGGCGCATTCCGTTCCTGCTCTCCGCGATCCTGCTCGCAGTGTCGATCTGGATCCGGCTCAAGCTCAATGAATCGCCGATGTTCCAGAAGATGGTCGAGGAAGGCAAAGGGTCCAAGCGTCCGCTGACCGAAGCGTTCGGCCAGTGGTCGAACCTGAAGATCGCGATCCTGGCGCTGCTCGGCGCAACTATGGGCGAAGCCGTGATCTGGTACGGCGGACAGTTCTACGCGCTGTTCTTCCTCACCCAGACCCTGAAAGTGCCTGCGGTGACGGCGAGCATCCTGATCGCGACCGGGCTCGCAATCGGCACACCGTTCTTCATCCTGTTCGGTGCGCTGTCCGACAAGATCGGCCGCAAGCCGATCATGCTGGCGGGATTTGCGCTGGCGGCGGTGACCTATTTCTACATCTTCCAGGGCATCACCCACTTCGCCAATCCGAAGCTGGAAGCAGCGCTCGCCAATGCACCGGTGATGGTGACGGCGGATCCGAACGAGTGCTCGTTCCAGTTCAAAGCAACGGGCGTCGAAAAGTTCACCACCGGCTGCGACACTATCAAAGCTGCGCTGGTGAACCTGTCGGTGAACTACAACAACACGGCGGCTGCGCCCGGCACCAAGGCGAGCGTCCAGATCGGCGATCAGACCATCGCCGCCGATACGCCCAATCTCGCCGCCACGATCGGCGCAGCGGTGAAAGCCCACGGCTATCCGGCGAGCGCCGATACGAATGACATCAACTACCCGATGACGATCCTCTTGCTCGCCATCCTGGTGGTCTATGTCACAATGGTGTACGGGCCGATCGCCGCGTGGCTTGTGGAAATGTTCCCGACCCGCATCCGCTATAGCGGCGTGTCGCTGCCGTACCACATCGGCAACGGCTGGTTTGGCGGCTTCCTGCCGGCCACCGTGTTCGCCATCGTGGCCGCCACCGGCAACATCTATTCGGGGCTCTGGTACCCGATTGCGGTGGCCGCAATTAGCTTCGTCGTCGCCCTGATCTTCCTGCCGGAAACGAAGGATCGCGACATTGCGACGATGTAAACGCCGTCACGGATGAACTAGCGACAACGGGGCGGCGCAGTGCCGCCCCGTTTGCTTTACAAACGCCAGATCAGCCGGCGCGCGATGAAATTGCGCAGAGCGGCGGCGAGACCGCACAGCAGGGCAAAGGCGAGCGACGCACCGACCAATTCTTCGACAATCGTGACGACCGAGTGCGGCCCGTTCCACGGCGCCAATAATTTTAACGCTGCCGCGACAAACCCGATCGCAGCACCGTAAAGCAGCGCGCGCGTCGTATTCCACGGGGCAGTATCGGCTTCTCTGCGCATATCGCCGGAGGCTAGCGCGTTTTCGAGATCGCGCTCTAGTGCCCTGCCCCGGCGCCGGCTTGCGGCTGCGGCTTTTTCATCAGCAGCCCGAAGGCCGCCAGCACCAGGAACAGCACCGTCAGCACCAAGAACACGTCGGCATAGCTCAGCACGGAGGCCTGCAAGCGCACGATCGCCTGCAGTTTTGCCAGCGCCCGCATCTGCGCATCCGAGCCTTGAAAACGCGCCGCCATATTGGCGAGCATCTCGTTGGCCGAGATGTTCGC